>CAJACZ010000329.1 GCA_903938365.1 uncultured Pseudomonadota bacterium
AAGGAGCCGTCGTCACGCGGCCCGACCCTGGCCGGGCCGTTGGTGGGCCAGGCGTTCTGGAAGCCTTCCCACAGCAGCGGGTTGAAGATTTTCACGCCTTCGCCACCGATCCAGGGCACCGACAGGTTGCGTGCGTAGAACAGCGCGCCGAAGAAGGCCGCGAAGAACATGACCTCCGAGAAGATGAACCACATCATCCCCATGCGGAAGGAATTGTCGACCTGCATGTTGTACATGCCCTTCTGGTTCTCGCCGATCACGACGGCGAACCAGCCGACGAACAGGCCGATCAGCATCGCGAAGCCCAGGGCGAACACCCAGGGGCCAAACCAGGCATTGAGCCAGCCGCAGAGGCCGATCATGAACACGAACAGCGTCACCGATCCGTAGATCGGCCAGGGGCTTTCGTGCGGCACGTAGTACTTGTCTTCGGGGGCGTGGGTCGTCTGGGCTGTGGCCATGGTCTCTTCCCTAGTTCAGCGCGCCTACGCGCGTCGAGTTGTCATAGAAAACGTATGAAAGCGTGATCCGGTCCAGATGCCTGGGCAGCGCCGGGTCGAGGACGAACCGCACCGGCATCACTTTCTGCTCGCCCTTGGCGAAATGCTGGGGCGTGAAGCAGAAGCACTCGGTCTTCCGGAAGTAGGCCGTCGCCTTGCCCGGCGCCACGTTCGGGACCGCCTGGGCGACCGAGTCCTGCCCGGTGAGGTTGCGGGCCACGAAGTCCATTTCATAGAGCTTGCCCGGGTGCACCTTCATGGAGCTGATCACCGGACGGAACTCCCAGCTGCCCACCGAGGGCAGTTCGGCAATGAATTCGACCGTGACCATGCGGTCGCGGTCGATCTGTTCGACGACGCCGGCGGTGGCATGCTGCAGGTCCTTCTGGTTGCCGAAACCGGTGACTTCGCAGAGCACTTCGTAGAGCGGCACCAGCGCAAAGCCGAACGCGAAGGCGCCCAGCGCCACGCCCAGCAGCTTCAGCGTGAGACGCGAGTTCTCGCGCTCAAGATGCTGCGGCTCGGGAACGCGGGAGGCCTCGTCCACTAGGTGCGGACTCCGAGGACGGACATCAGGATAAACGCCGCATAGAACCCGAAGGCCACGAGCCCGAGGATGATGGCGCTGCGCCTCACCCTCCGGACCCGGTCAGCCCCGGGGACCGGGTCCATCAGTGACCCACGCCGCGGGCGACGGCCTGCGCATCGGGCGGGGTTTCCCAGCTGTGGTAGGGCGCCGGCGTCGGCAGTTCCCAGTCGAGACCGCGTGCGGTGTCCCAGGGACGCTGCGGCGCGGGCGCACCCGACTTCACGGCGTTCCAGACGACGTACACGAACAGCAGCTGCGAGAAGCCGAAGATGAACGCGCCGATCGACGACACCATGTTCCAGTCCGCGAACTGCGTGGAGTAGTCCGGGATGCGACGCGGCATGCCGGCCAGGCCCAGGAAGTGCTGCGGGAAGAACAGCACGTTCACGCCGATGGTGGACAGCCAGAAGTGCAGCTTGCCGAGCTTTTCGTTGTACATGCGGCCGCACCACTTGGGCAGCCAGTAGTACACGCCCGCCATGATGGCGAACACGGCGCCGGGCACGAGCACGTAGTGGAAGTGCGCCACGACGAAGTAGGTGTCGTGGTACTGGAAGTCGGCCGGCACGATCGCGAGCATCAGGCCCGAGAAGCCGCCGATGGTGAACAGGAACAGGAAGGCCAGGGAGAACAGCATCGGGGTCTCGAAGCTGATCGAGCCTTTCCACATCGTCGCGCACCAGTTGAAGACCTTCACGCCGGTCGGCACAGCGATGAGCATGGTCGACAGCATGAAGAACAGCTGTCCGGCGAGCGGCATGCCCACCGTGAACATGTGGTGCGCCCAGACGATGAACGACAGGAAGGCGATCGAGGCCGAGGCGTAGACCATCGACTCGTAGCCGAACAGCGGCTTGCGCGAGAAGGTCGGGATGATCTCGGAGACCACGCCGAAGGCGGGCAGGATCAGGATGTACACCTCGGGGTGCCCGAAGAACCAGAAGATGTGCTGGAACATCACCGGATCACCACCACCGGCGGCGCTGAAGAAACTGGTGCCGAAGAAATGGTCGGTCAGCAGCATCGTGACCGCGCCCGCGAGCACCGGCATCACCGCGATGAGCAGGTAGGCGGTGATCAGCCAGGTCCAGCAGAACAGCGGCATGTTGAGCAGGCCCATGCCGGGAGCGCGCATGTTCATGATCGTCACGACCACGTTGATGGCGCCGAGGATCGACGAGATGCCCATCAGGTGGATCGCGAAAATCGTGAGCGGGAAGCTGTCGCCGGCCTGCAGAGACAGGGGCGGATACAGCGTCCAGCCGCCCGCAGGCGACCCGCCCGGCACGAACAGCGTCAGCAGCAGCATCGTGAACGCGAACGGCAGCAGCCAGAAGCTGAAGTTGTTGAGCCGCGGCAGCGCCATGTCCGGCGCTCCGATCTGCATCGGCACCATCCAGTTGGCGAGGCCCGTCCAGGCCGGCATCACCGCGCCGAAGATCATGAGCAGCGCGTGCATCGTGGTCATCGAGTTGAAGAAACCCGGATCCACGAACTGCAGGCCCGGCTGGAACAGCTCAAGGCGGATCACGAGGGCCATGGCGCCGCCCATGAAGAACATCGCGCACGCAAACACCAGGTACATCGTGCCGATGTCCTTGTGGTTGGTGGCATAGAGCCAGCGCTTGATGCCCTTCGGCGTGTGGTCGTGATGGTCGTGGGCGTGATCGGCGTGCGTCGTGTTGGCCATGTCAGCGTGCTCTCGTGTGCTAATTCAGGGGAGGCGCGGGATCAGCCCTTGCGGGCCGGGACGCTCGTCGCAGCCTGCGCGACGGTGGGTTCGGCAGGAGCGGCCTCGGCGGGCGCGGCCTCCGCAGGAGCGGTCTCGGCGGGCGCTTTCGCCGCCTTCTGCCGGGCGACCCAGGCGGCATAGTCCGCCTTGCTCAGCACTTCCACCACGACCGGCATGAAGCCGTGGTCGCGACCGCAGAGTTCGGCGCACTGGCCGCGGTAGGTTCCGGTCTTGCCGGCGTCCACCTTGAACCACAGTTCATTGATGAAGCCCGGGATGGCGTCCTTTTTCATGCCGAAATCGGGCACCCACCAGGCGTGGATGACGTCCTGGGCGGTGAGCAGCACCCGGACCTTGGTGTCCTCGGGAACCACCAGCGGATTGTCGACGTTGAGCAGGTAGTCCTGCACCGAAGCGGGATCGATCCCGGACTGGAGCTGGCGGGCCTCGTTGCTGGCGCGGTCGAGCGAAGAGAAGAACGAGATGCCGTCATCGAGGTATTCGTACTGCCACTTCCACTGGTAGCCGGTGACCTTGATGGTGAGTTCGGTGTTGCGGGTGTCCTCGATCGCGATCAGGGTGCGCGCGGCCGGAATGGCCATGATCACGAGGATGACGACCGGGATCACGGTCCAGATGATCTCGGCCTTGGTACTGTGGACGATCGTGGTGTCGGCCTTGGCGCCCTTCGAATGACGGAACGCGACCAGCGACCAGATCATCCAGCCGAACACGAACACACCGATCGCGACGCACCACCAGAAGATGGTCATGTGCAGCGAGTAGATCTGTTTCGAGAGCTCCGTGACCCCGACCGGCATGTTGAGGCCACCCCAGTCGGCGTGCGCGGCGAGCGGAGCGACGCCGAGGGCCAGCGCGGCCAGGGCGGGAAGGGTCTTGCGGGCTTTGTTGATCATTTCTCTTGGACCTTCGGACATGACGACCCGCGCACCTCCTGGGAGCACGGGCCAACTGGATCTTGCGGAATTCCGGCGGCTAGCTCGGACCCAGCAGGGAAGGCGACTCGTCGACGCGCCCGATGAGGCGCCGCAGACGTTGCGCGAGACCCTGACGTTCCTGCTCGTTCAGAAAACTTCCGACCTCGAAGCGGCGACCGTGCGACTCGATCGTGAGCCGACTCGGATGCAGCGGCGAGGCCGCAGCGCGGATTCTAACTTGCGCCCAGTGACGCGGGAACACGACTCGCGAGCAGCGGGCGGGCTGGGCGTCCTCTATTTCGACGGAATCTGGCGAAACTGTGATCGTCTGCCGGTGATGGCGGCGGTCCATGCTGACTTTCAGGGCCCAGCCGAGCAGGGCCATTTCCAGCCCGGCGAAGGGCAGCACCGGCCAGAAGCCCTGCAGCGCGATCAGCCCGGACACCGTGAAAGAGACCGCGCACAGACTGCCGAAAAAGATCACGGCGCCCCTGGGCGTCAGCGAGCAGCGGGGCGAGAGTTCGATGCGGGTGGGGGTCTCGGACATCGGGTCGAGTCAGGCGGAGCGGGGGTTGATGTGCGTTATCCTAAACTGGCAGGCTTTTCCGACGCAACTCAAAGACTTACGGCACTAATTTCCGGCGGCACGAGCGCCCGCCGGGCGGGCACCCTGCCCGCTCAGCGCAGGCCGGCCGGCTGGATCAGCCCGAGCGCCCAGGCCCCCATGATGACCACGAACAGCCCCACCGACAGGGCCACCCGCAGCGTCAGCGCCCGCACCATTTTCTTGGACTGACCCTTGTCGGTCATCAGGTGGAACAGGGCGCTTCCGAGGCTCCCGACGATGGCGATCAGCGCGACCGCGACCAGAATCCTGAACAGTTCCAAGCGTCACCCCCAAATGCCGGCGCAAACACCGCCGGCGGCGGCACCGGCCGCGGGCGAAGCGGCTATTATAGGGGGGTGCAGATTCGGATCGCCGTGGGGCAGCGGCTTTTTGCCCCCTCCTGGCTGATGACCGGCCTGACCCTCGCGCTGCTCGTGCTGTTCATCGGCCTCGGCCGCTGGCAATGGGGGCGTGCGGAAGCCAAGAGCGTCCTGCTGGGCCAGTTCGAGCGCAGCGCCGGCGCGGCCGTTGTCCTGTCCGACCAGGCGACCGCCAGCCTGCCACGCTATACGCGCGTCACGGCCAGCGGCGAGTGGGAGCCTGCGCGGCAGTTCCTGCTCGACAACCGCACGCGCGACGGCAGGGCAGGCTACGAAGTCCTGACGCCCCTGCGGCTGGCAGATGGCCGCTGGCTGCTGGTCAACCGGGGCTGGGTGCCGTTCACGGGCTACCGCGAACGCCTGCCGGATGTGGCGACCGGGCTGCAACCCCGCCCGGACGGCGGAGCGGCCCGGGTGACGGGCCGCCTCGACCAGCTGCCCTCGGCGGGGCTCGACGGCGGGCGGGCGGCGCCGGGCATGACGGGCAGCTGGCCCCGGGTCACCAGCTACCCGAGCCCGGAGCAGCTGCGACAGGCGCTGGCGAGCGGGCAGGAGCCCCAGCCGCGCCTCGAGTCGCGGGTGCTGCTGCTCGACGACGACCAGCCCCAGGGCTACCTGCGCGGCTGGAAGCCGCTGGGACGGGGACCGGAGCAGAACTGGTCGTATGCGATCCAGTGGTGGAGTTTCGCAGTGGTGCTGCTGATCCTCTACGTGGCGCTGAACTTGGAAAGAAAGGCAGGGACGCGATGACAGGCACGGATGCAGCGGCGGAAGTCGCACGGGGCAGGAAACTGCTGGTCGGGCTCGCGGCACTGTTTTTCGTGCCGCTGGCGTTCTCGTTCTATCTCTACTACATCGGCGGCTGGCGCCCCGCCGGCACCACCAACCATGGTGAACTGATCAGCCCCGCGCGGCCGCTGGCCACGGCGCCTTTCACGCTTCCCGACGACGCCACCCCTGCGCGCGGGGACCTGCTGACCGGCAAATGGACCCTCATGTACATCGGCGACGGCGCCTGCGCGGCCGACTGCCAGAAGGCGCTGTGGGTGATGCGCCAGACGCGCCAGCTGCTCGCCGAGGACATGAGCCGCGTGCAGCGGGTGTTCCTCGCGGAAACCGGCTGCTGCGACCGGGAATTTCTGGCGCGCGAACATGTCGGACTGGAGGTGGTCCGCGCCGACGCGGCGGCGGCGGCGGCCTTCATCGCGCAGTTTCCGCGGCAGGATGCCGCACACACGATCTATGTCATCGACCCCCTCGGCAACCTGATGATGCGCTTCGACGCGCGCCAGAACCCGAAAGGACTCCTGACCGACCTCGGGAAGCTGCTGAAGCTCTCCCACATCGGCTGACCCACCATGCAACCCACTTCGCCCTCCGTCGCGGCCCCCGCCGCCCTGCTTCGCCGCCTCGCACTCGCGGGCGTGCTGCTCTGTCTCATAGTGGTGGTGCTCGGCGCCTGGGTGCGCCTCACCGATGCCGGGCTCGGCTGCCCGGACTGGCCGGGCTGCTACGGCCACGTCACGCCGGATGCGGCGGAACGCAAGGGCAGCGTCGACAACTACTCACCGGGCTGGGATTTCGACTCGGGCAAAGCCTGGCGCGAGATGATCCATCGCTACGCCGCGACGTCGCTCGGCCTGATCATCGTCGTGATCGCCGCGATCGCCATCGCCTACCGCCGCGTACGGCCGGTGAGCGTGCCCTTCGCGCTGACGCTGCTCGCCACGGTGGTCGGCCAGGGCATCCTCGGCGCCTTCACGGTCTGGTGGCTGGTCAAGCCGCTGGTGGTGGTGCTGCACCTGATCGGCGGACTCACCACGCTGTCGCTGCTGTTCTGGCTCTGGCTGACGATGCGCCGCCGCTCCGGCATCGTGGTGCCGCAGCCGGGCGCCACCGCTACGCGCGCCCTCGATGGCGCGCGCCGCGCCGCCGTCGTGGCCACCGCCGTGCTCGGCTTCCAGATCATCCTGGGCGGCTGGACCAGCACCAACTATGCGGCCGTGTCCTGCCCTGACCTGCCGCAGTGCCAGGGCCAGTGGTGGCCCGCGAACATGGACTTCTCCGAGGCCTTCGTGCTGTGGCGCGGCCTCGACATCAACTACACCGGCGGCGTGCTCGAGCATCCCTCGCGCGTCGCCATCCACTTCACGCACCGGCTCGGCGCCATCGTCGCATCGCTGGCCGTGCTGTTCGCGGCCTGGCTCGCCCTGCGCAACGCACCCACCGCGCTGGTGCGCAACGGCGCCCTGTGGGCCGTGGGGGGCCTGACGCTGCAGCTGCTGATCGGTGTCCTGATGGTGCTCGAGGCATTCCCGTTGTCGCTGGCCACCGGGCACAACGGCGGCGCGGCGCTGCTGCTGATGTCGATGCTCGTCCTCAACCGCCGCCTGCGGGAAGCCTGAGCCGTGGCCTCTCCCGGCAGCGCGGCACTGCAAGGCCCGCGCCCGACCTGGCGTCTGTACCTGGAGCTCACGAAGCCGAAGGTCGTCGCCCTGATCGTCTTCACGGCGATCGTCGGCACCCTGCTCGCAAGCCCCGGCCTGCCGCCGCTCGACGCGCTGCTGTGGGGCAACCTGGGCATCGCGCTCGCCGCCTCATCCGCGGCCGCCATCAACCATGTGCTCGACCAGAAGATCGACGAGCAGATGTCGCGCACGCGCGGCCGGCCGCTGCCGCGCGGCACCCTGAACACCGTGCAGGCACTGGTGTTCGCCGGCGCGCTCGCCGGCGCATCGATGCTGGTGCTGTGGCTGCTGGTGAACCCGCTGACCGCCGTGCTCACCTTCCTGTCGCTGATCGGCTATGCGGTGATCTACACCGTGTGGCTGAAGCGCGCGACCTCGCAGAACATCGTCATCGGTGGCGCGGCGGGCGCGGCGCCGCCCGTCCTCGGCTGGGCCGCCGTCACGAATTCCATCGACCCGAACGCGCTGCTGCTGTTCCTGATCATCTTCGTTTGGACGCCGCCGCATTTCTGGGCGCTCGCCATCGCCCGCCGGGACGAATACGCACGCGCCGGCATCCCGATGCTGCCCGTCACCCACGGCGTGCCGTACACGCGGCTGCAGGTCCTGCTGTACACGATCCTGCTCGTGCTGGTCACCTTCATGCCCTTCCTGACGGGCATGAGCGGCCTGATCTACCTCGCCGTCGCCCTGGTGCTCAACGCGCTGTTCCTCTACTACGCGCTCGCCCTGCAGCTCACCGGCGCCGAGCACCTGCCCATGAAGGTGTTCAGGTTCTCGATCCAGTACCTGATGTGGATCTTCGCGGCGCTGCTGGTGGACCACTACGTGCCGACCACCCAGCTGCTGGTCGGCGCGCCCTAGGCGGGCGACAGTCCCGGCACGCCGGGCGCGTTCAGCGGCGGAACAGCCGGTCCGCGACGAAGGGGTTGTCGCGCCGCTCGTCGCCGAAAGTCGAGGTCGGCCCGTGCCCCGGCAGGAAGGTGATGTCGTCGCCCAGCGGGAAGAGCTTGCCCCGGATCGACTGCAGCAGCTGCTCGTGGTTGCCACGCGGGAAGTCGGTGCGCCCGATGGAGCCCGCGAACAGCACGTCGCCGACGATCGCGAAGCGATCCGTCTCGTGGACGAACACGACGTGGCCCGGCGTGTGCCCGGGGCAGTGGAACACCTTCAGTGTCTCGTCCCCGACCGTGACCGTGTCGCCATCGTGCAGCCAGCGCGTGGGCACGAAGCTCTCGCCGTGGGCGAAACCGAACATCCTCGCCTGCTGCGGCATCTGCTCGATCCAGAACTGGTCCGCCTCGTGCGGACCCTCGATCGGCAGCGCGTAACTGCGCGCGAGTTCCGCGGTGGCACCGGCGTGGTCGAGGTGGGCGTGGGTGATCAGGATCTTCTCGAGCTCCAGTCCCTGCTCGCGCACCACGTCGAGCACGAGTTCGAGGTCGCCGCCGGGATCGACGACCGCAGCCCTGAGGCTGCGCTCGCACCAGATGACTGAACAGTTCTGCTGGAAGGCGGTGACCGGGACGATCTGGATCTTCATCCCGTGGATTCTACCCCACCGACTCCACGACCCTAGACCGTGATCGCGAGACCCCGGTAGATCCGCGCTCGGTAGCGGCTCTCCTGTGCCTCGACGATCGGCGCGGCCGCAAGCAGCACGGCATGCGCAAAGCGGGTGTACTCCTCGGCCTGCTCGACCGCATCGCGCGGCTCCTCGCTGCGCATACGGCGGGTGAGGTTGACCTGGTTCACCGGCACGGCGGTGGGCAGGCGCTCGTTCTCGACGCCCAGGGTCGCCGTGAACGCGTGCAGGGTGGTCTTGACGAAATTGGCCATCGCGAACTGCGCCAGCGTGCCGCCGACGGGTACGTCCGGCGACACCAGGATCACGCGGGCTCCCTTGAACAGCGACACCTTGCGGGCGACCCGGAAGTGGTGTGTCAGATTCGTTTCGACCAGCCCGGTGAACCCGGCGGCGTCCAGGTGATCCTTGCCTTCCACCCCGAACAGCGCCTGCGGGATCGGCGCGAAGGGCGTGGAGATCACGGCTGCCGGCGTCCCGGCCTGGGCGAAGGCTTCGTCCATGGCGGCCTCGAGACCGTCACCCACCGTCATGTACTGCATGCGATCGTGGCCCAGCGCGCGGCCCATCGCGGCGCGCAGCGCCTCGCCCGCCGCAGCGGTCCGCGTCAGCGTGACGATGCTGCCCACGTGACCCTCGGCGAGGAACAGGCGCGCCGCGGCGGCGAGCGGCTCGGTCATGTGCTCGCCGATCAGCCAGATCGTCGAGCCTTCCATGCGCCGCACGCGTTCAGGCTTCGCGCGGCCGAACAGTTCGCGCTCGGTGATCGTGCGCTCCTGCTGCAGCCCGCCCGAGGGTTCGAAGGTCTCGCCCGAGATGGCCCGGTCGGCCATGAAGAACACCGTCGCCAGCGCGACGTCCGTCTCGGTCGGCATACGATGCAGGTGCAGCATGCCGATCACGCCCGCACGGATCTTTTCCGCTTCCTCGGCGATGCGGTCAGGGTCGAGGAACGGCTCCGGCGGCTGCGGCAGCGTGGCCGCCCATTCTTCGGCGCGGGCGTGGAGCTGCGCATCGGGAATCAGGCAGGCGTTGCGCAGCCGCGCGACCAGCCGCAGCGCCATCGCGCGCGTGAGCACGAAGTGCAGCGAGGAGTGCGTCGCCTCGTCGGTGCCATGGGCCGCGCCGCGGATCTTCGCGCTGGCCTGCCGCAGGGGCTCGGGCACGCCCTCGCGCTGCAGCAGGCCCAGGTCGTTGGACGCGAGCGCGGCAAGCAGGTCTTCGAGCGCCACGCCGCCTTCGAGCGACTTGAGCACGGCGCCATGCACCTGGTTCAGCCGTTTGTTCTCGAGGATCAGTTTCGAACGGCGGTCGAACAGGCCCGCCTTGCCGTCCTTGCCCTTGAGGCGCTGGCCTTCGACCGGCCCGGGAGCGATCGCGTTGATCTGCACTTCCGGGCCGACGAAGCGCGCAAGGTTCTCGACCAGGGCGCGCTGCCCGGCTTTCGAGACGGCGTAGTCGGAGCGGTTCGGATACGGCACCGCGATGTACTTCTCGCCGCCGAAATACGAACTCACGTTGAGGATGTAGCCCGAGCCCTGGGCCTTCATCAGCGGCACGACCTTCTCGATCAGCGAATAGTTGGAGACGAGGTTCGCCTGCAGCGTGTTGCGCCAGTCCGCCGGCTGCAGGTCCACCGCCATCTGCTCGGCGCCCGCGACACCGGCGTTGTTGACCAGATAGTCGATGCGGCCGAAAGCCCTCAGCGTGGCATCGACGGACTTCGCCAGCGCCGCCTCGTCCGCGACGTCGATGTCCGCGAGCATCTGCACCCGCTCGTGCGGGCGGTTGTAGCCGATCTCCTCGAGCTCGCGGACGATCCCGTCGCGCATCTCGCGCAGCTGGTCCTCGCGACGCGCGGTGAGCATGACGCGGGCGCCGCCGATCGCGAGCAGCCGCGCGAGCTGGCCGCCGATCCCGGCGGAGCCGCCGGTGATCAGCACGCTCTTGCCCAGGTGCAGGCCCATCAGCGAGTCGATCCAGCCGAAGCTGGGCCGCGTCGAGCCGGTGGTGTCGGCGATCGCCGCAGGCATGTACAGGCTGACCTGCGGCACGCGGCGCTTCGTGTACAGCAGGCGTGCCGCCTGGCTCGCCGCGAACACCAGCCCCTGCTCCTCGGCATTGGTCCAGCGCAGGATCTGGTTGCCCCACTCCGCAGCCGGCCGCTCGCCCGCTGCAGCCTGCGCCTCGCTCTCGTCGCGCCAGACCCGGATCAGCTCCTCGACGCCGGAGCGCAGGATGTCGGCATAGGCGTTGCCGGCCGCGTCGCTGCCGTTCGACATGAACAGGATGCGCGGGTTGCTGCCGGGCGAAGCAGACTGCTGCCACACCCTCGAGAGCTCACGCGCGATGCTGATCGCGCCGGTGAGTTCCGCGCCGAGGAAGGTATCGACGTCGGTGTCGTCCGCCGCGGCCAGCGGCGACTGGAATCGCCAAGCCCCGAAGGCGGGCAGCACGATTGCGCCGTGCAGGCCCCGCCCCGGCTCGAGCCGCGCCAGCAGCGCGGCGAGCGTGTTGGCGCGGCGCCGGTCGAACAGCACCGCGTCGATCAGCAGGTCCGTCCCCTGGGGCTGCAGCGCCGCACGCGCCGCCTGGACGGCCTCCTCGGAGCCGAGCCCGAGCAGCACCCGTGCCCCGCAGTGGGCCTGGGTGCGCGCGATCGCCAGCGCGTCGGTGACCTGGTCGCCCGCGGCCACGAGCACCGTCGAGCCGGTGCCGTCGACGGTGCGCAGCTCGGGACGCGATACCCAGGTGGAGCGCGACTCCTGCATGACCTGCATGCCGTTCGTCACCTCGAAGCCCTGCGTGCTGAACGCGCGGGATTCGTCGCTGCCCAGGAACACGACGGTATTGGCGACGTCCTCGACCGTCGGAAAACTGCGCTCGGGCGGGGCGTCGCCGTCGGCACGGGCCAGCGCCATCGAGCCGAGGAACTCGCCGCCGGTCGTGCCGGACGGGGCGTTGCGGAGTCCGTCCATCGCCGCGAAGACCGTGCGGATGCGCTGGCTCTCGATCGGGCCCGGATAAACGACGTTCACGCGCACGCCCCGCGCACCCACCTGCAGGGCCAGGTGGCGCGAGAACGCGTTCAGCGCGGCTTTCGGCACCACATAGGCAGCGCGACCGAAATACTTGGTGCGCGAAAAGATGGTGGAGATATTGACGATGCTGGCCCCGGGGCGCAGCTGCGGCGCGGCCGCACGCACCATGTTCCAGGTCAGACCGAGCAGGTTGCCGGCGGCGTCGCGCACGGTCTCGCTGTCGGTGGAGCCCGCGGCCCGCAGCGCGTCCAGCTCGTCGCGGGTCACCGGCAGGTTCGCGATCACCTGCTTGGGGCCGGCGGAGCCGGCGTTGTTGACCAGCACGTCGAGCCGACCGTAGTGGGCCACGGCCGCCTCGACGCCCATGCGCGCCTGGCCGGGATCCGAGGCATCGAAGGCGAGCACGAGCGCGTGCGCGGCGGGGGCGCCCGTGGCGGCGAGCAGCGCCTCGCGCGCGGCCTCGAGCTTCGGGCGGTTGCGACCGACCATCACGACGCGGGCACCCTCCTCGAGGTAGCGGCGCACGATCACCTCGCCGATGTTGCCGGCCGCGCCGGTGACGAGTGCGACCTTGCCGGCGAGGCGGCCGGTGGCCGCTCCGCCGGACGCACGCAGGGTGGCCACTGCAGGACTCTCGTTCGGCTTCGCAGACTGGCTGGTCATTTCGCGTTCGCCCATTCCTGGTAAAGCTCGTCCCGGTTGCGCAGCCCCGCCCGGGGCAGCGCATGGTTGACCACGTAGTTGGCGCCGGCGTGGGTGTTGTCCCACATGGCCTGGTGCGCCTGCGGCAGCGCAGACCAGGGCACGACGGTCGGCGGACTCACCTCGAGCTGGCCCGCGGCGATCATGTCGTTCATGCGCGCGACTTCGAAGGCATTGCAGAGGTGGGTGCCGGCGATCGTCGCCGTAGGCATCTGGATCCGGCGCTGCCGCATCCAGACCTGCGGGGCATAGAACGTGTAGCGTCGGCCGCTCATGTCCTCGCAGTAGACAACCCGGCCCGTGAAGGGCTTGACGAGTGAAGTGGAGGCCGCGAGCGCATCGTGGCCGGCACGCTCGATGATCAGGTCCGGATAGCCGCGCGGATTGTCGGCGGACCGCAGCCAGCGGCCGATCGCGCTGCCGAAGGGCTTCATGGTGCGCTCCTGGAAACGGCGCACCGCTTCCTTGAACCTTGCCGTCTCGCGCTTCGAGTCCGGCATCGCGGGCAACGCATCCGGCCAGTCGAAATCGGCGCCTTCCTTGCGCCGTATCTCCTCGAGCGACACCACCCCGCGCACCGCGTCGCCATAGCCCAGCGACTGCACGAACTCGCGTTGCGCATCGCTGGCGGTGGCCACGACCAGACGCCCGCCTGCGGCGCGCACCGCCTCGATCGCCTCGAGGCCCACCGCGTCGAGCAGCTCGGGCCCTGCGACGCCGTAATAGAGCAGCACGGCCTCGCCGGCGCGCAGGCGCGCGCGACGCAGGATCTCCTCGGGCGTGCACCGTCCGGGTTTGCCGACGAACGAGAACGCGTAACCGCTGGTGGCCCCGTAGAACGTGAGCGTGCCGTGCTCCGCCAGCAGCTGGAAGGAGCGCGGGAAGGACTCCTGTCCGGCGTGCGACACCACGTAGTCGGCCAGGCGGCCGCCGGCCTGGCGGCGCATCTCCGCGAGCACCGGCTCGCCCTCGCGCTCCCAGCGGGCGATTCCGGCAGCGCTGCCGGGCACCACCGTGAAGGCCTGCGCCCAGCGCGGATCACGGCGGTCGATCGCGCCGGCGGCACCGTTCGCGGCGATGAATGCGGCACGCTCCGGGCTCGACACCAAGCCCACCGTGGTGAGCCCGTTGCGCGAAGCGCTCTTCATGGCCTCGAAACCGGTGCCCGTGGCAGCGCCCTCGACGAACAGCGTGCGGCCCGCCTCGATCTGCAGGGTGGTGAACAGCGCACGCACCACCGTGCCGAGGTTCAGCACATAGGACCCGGCGGCCTCGAGCGTGAGGTCGGGGGGCAGCGGGTGCAGCTGCGGGCCCTGCACGAGCAGGAACTGCTGGTGGCTGCCGGTGTCGGTCTCGTAGCCCTGGATCGAGAAGCCCGCGTACATCGGGTCGCGCGCGGCGAGCGGCGACAGCAGGTCGCTCTGGCCGGAGTACACCGTGACCAGATCGCCGACCTTGAGCCGGCCTTCGCGCTTCACCTCGCTGCCCAGCGCGGCGACCAGCGCCACGCCGCCCGAACCGGTGACCTGGTAGTCGAGGTCGTGGTTCTCGAACGGCGACACCGGGATGCCGGTGATCGCCCAGATGTCGTTGAAGTTCACCTCGGAGGCGAGCACGTAGACCACCGCCTCGGTGGGGCCGGGGCTCGGCACGGGCAGCAGGATCTCGCGTTCCACGTCCTTCGGCAGGCCGTGCGCCGGCGCCCCGGTGTGCGGATCCTTGACCACCGCATGACCGTACTGCCACTTCGGAAGGGGCGTCAGCCCGGGATAGAACGGCGCGCCCACGGGCAGCAGTTCACCCCGGCCCACGAGCGTCGGCAGATCCTCTGCACGCGGCGTGACCGCGCGGCGCGCCGGCAGCGGCGCGCTCTGTTTCTCGAGGAAGGCGCGGATCCCGGCCTTGCCGCCCGCCGGATCCACCACCGCCTCGGCGAACAGCTGGGCCTCGCGCGCCAGCCCCGCCCGCAGCCCTGTCGTCCAGCCGGTCCGCACCGCGTCGAGGATGCGTCCGGCCGTCGCGCCACGCCCCACGGCTTCGGCCTGCGCCAGCAGGCGCCGCACTTCCGGATCGACGAGCGCGGCCTCCAGTGGAGCGCGCCCGGCGCTTTCCCATTCAGAGTTCGCGGCGATGCGCGCGGCGAACTGCCGGGCCACCAGCCCGGCGCCCTGCGGCGCCGCCAGGTACTCGGTCGCGAGGCGGGTCGCCAGGGCGACCACGTCTTCGTCGCCGTCCGACACCGCGTGCAGCAGCCCGTCGGCGAGCAGCGCGTCCGCGTCGTGGGTGCGCCCGCCGAGAATGATCTCGAGCGCGCGCCCGAGCGGCGCAGCGTGCCCGGCCTGCTCGAGCAGGCGCGGCAGCCGCTGCGTGCCGCCGTAGCCCGGCAGCAGGTTCAGGCGCACCTCAGGCTGGCCAAAGCTCGCCGTGGGCTCCGCCACCCGCACATGGCAGGCCATCGCGAACTCCATGCCGCCACCGAGCGCCACGCCGTTGATCGCGGCGATCGTCGGCTTGTTCATGGTCTCGAGCTTGCGGAAGGCCAGGTGCGCGTTGTTGGGCAGCGGCAGCGCCTCGTCCAGCGAATGCACGTCCTCAAGCAGCTGCCGGATGTCCGCGCCCGCAACGAAGGCCGCCGTGCCCTGGCCGGTGAACACCACGGCCCTGACGTCGTCGCGCCGCGCCACGTGGTCGATGACGATGTTCAGCTCGTCGAGCGCGCGCTCATTGAGCGCGTTCACGGGCGGGTTGGTCACCGTGACCAGCGCGATGCGCCCGCCCTGGAGCGGGTGGTAGTGGATGCGGAAGTAGCGGAAGTCCTCGAACAGCTGCTGCTCGTCGGCGACACGCTGCCGCGCCTGCCACTCGGCGATGGCACTGCGCAGTTCGCCGATCGACTCTGGGTTGCGCAGCGTCGAGGTGTCACCGACGTCCTGGCCCTCGACCAGTGCGCGCACCATGCGCCGCATGTACTTGCCGCTGCGGGTCTCGGGGAACTGCGTCACCTCGACGAAGTCCTCGGGGATCGCGACCTGGCCCTTCTCCTGGCGGACGGTCTCGATGAGGCGGCGGCGGTCCTCGGCGGACAGCTTGCGCCCTGGCGCGGGCCGCACGAAGGCGAGCGGGGTCAGGCCCTTCTGCGCGTGCGGCGCGCCGACCACGATCACGTTGCCCACCGGCGAATCTGGATTGACCTGCTTGTCGCGAAGGATCGCGCCCTCGATCTCTTCGGTGCCCAGCCGGTGACCCGAGACATTGATGACGTCGTCGGAGCGGCCATGCAGCGAGAACCCGCCGTCCGCGTACTTCACGGCGAAGTCGCCCTGCGTATAGGCGAGCCGGCCCTGCCAGCGCAGCCAGTAGGTCCTGCAATAGCGCTCGAAGTCGCCGCGCCAGGCGCGCGCGATCGCGCGTCCCTCGACCTTGAAGTCCGACTCGCCGCCCCAGATCGTGCGGCACAGGTAGGGATACGGCGCCGCGATGACGATCTCGCCCTTCTCGCCCACCTCGGCCTCGCGCGCCAGCACCCGGCCCTGCGCGTCGGGCTCGCTGTCCGGGATCCAGACGTCGCCCATCACCCACGGCAGCGGATAGGTATGCGCATCGGCGCGCAGCGGGAAGTCAGCGTTGCCGAACAGGTGCGTCCAGACGATGCCACCGTGCTCCGTGGCCCAGTAGGAGTTGATGTACCAGGGAGTCACGAGGTCCATGCCGAACTGCTGCACCACCGGCGAAGTCGGCTCGGCGCAGAAGGTCGCCACGCGCAGCGACGCGCGCGAATACGCGCGCACGTCCTCGACGTTCTGCGGGTCGGTCATCACGGTCTTCAGGAAGGTGACACCCGCCTTGAAGATATTGACCTTGTAGCGCTCGATGATGCTCGCGAAGCGCCCGGCGCTCGGGAACACCGGCGCGCCCTCGGCGATCACGGTGGTCACGCGGGTCGCGAGCGCGGCGCAGATCATGTAGCTCTGGCCCGTGATCCAGCCCGGGTCCGCGACCACGTACATGACGTCGCCGGGACGCGCGTCGAAGGCCGCGCGCAGCGTGCTGGAAACGCCGCTGACATAGCCGCCGTGCACGTGCACCACGCCCTTGGGCTTGCCGGTGGACCCGGAGGTGTAGATGAAGAACAGCGGGAATTCCGCATCCAGCGGCTCGGGCGCGATGGAGGCCCAGACGGCTGCGACGAACTCGCGGTCGGGCAGCGCGAGCAGTTCCTGCTCGCTCTCGACCGCGTGCCCCGCGGCGCGGGCCGCCTCCAGCAGCGCCTGCAGGGCGGCGTCCGTCAGTTCGTGCGCCCAGCGATCACGCTCCGGACGCCACAGCAGGTCGGCCTGCGCCGCGTGCCGCACGACGATGACCGTGTCGACCCGCGACGGCGTCGTGACCAGCGCGGAAGCGACGGCCGTGCGGATCCGGCTCGCCTCGGCCGACGAGACGCCGGCCAGACCCTCGAGCGCGCGGCCCACCCCGCGCATGACATCAGAGCGCTCGAGGGTGATCTCGCCGGCGACTGCGGCACGCGCGCCCTCGAGGATGGCCCCGGCCTGGCTCGCGGGCAGCGCCAGCGAATGCAGCGCGCCCTCCACCGCCACGAGCGCCACCTCCGCGGGGACGTAGCCGTCCAGCGCAGGATCGGTATAGGCCTCCTTGAAGGCCACGATCTGCGCGTTGCGGTAACCGCCGTCCGCGGTGATGACCACGCGCGCGCCAGCGTTGTGGATGCGATCCGACAGCGTCTTGTCGCTGAAGCCGCCGAACACGGGCGTGTACACCACGCCGATGCGCTTGCAGGCCTCGGTCCAGAACACCTGCTCCGGGATGTTCGGCATGTTGATGGCGAGGCGGTCGCCCGCCCGCAGCCCGAGCCGGCGCAGCGCCAGCGCGCAACGCGCAGTCTCCAGCAGCAGCTGCTTGCGCGACACGGCATACGAGACCACGGGGCCGCCCCGACCGCCGTCGAGCGACTGGTCCCAGCGGTCCCCTTCGAACCACAGCGCCACCTCGTCGCCGTGCCCGGCAAGCACGTGGCGATCGACTTCGTTGAAGCAGGCGTTGGTCAGCGCGCCGCTGAACCAGCGGTAGAACGGTGCCTCGCTCGCATCGAGCGCCGCGCGCCAGGGGCGGTAATCGCCGGGCAGGTCCGGCGCGACCGGGGCGCCGCTGCGGGCGTCGTGCCCTTCCCAGGCCGCGTGCTCGGCGACCCAGCGGATCCAGGCGCCGTGCGCGCCCAATGACGGCTCGAACCAGTGCAGTTCGCTGCGCGCGACATCGCCGTGGAAGCGTCCCGGATCGGCGCGGCAGGCGTCATGCGCCTGCTGCCACGCGGCGCGACTGGTCAGGGTGTTGATGACCGCTGCCGCGGGCGCGATCGCGCCCGCGACGGGGGCACCTTCGGTGATCCCGCTCGAAATCGACATCTGCCGTTCTCCGCCCCCCCTCGGCCGAAGGCTAACATGCACGCGCGCCGGATCGCACGCGTTGCCGCGGACTTGCGCGGAACAGCCTCGGATATGTCTACTGACGGCAACCTATAATCCGGCCTGCATTCAAATTTGACCGACCCGTCGCATGCTCATCGAACGCATCTGGGCCGCCAACGCCTACCGGAATTTCCACTACCTGATCGCCTGCCCCGAAACGGGCGAGGCGCTGGCCGTGGACCCGCTCGACCATGGCAAGTGCCTCGCCGTCGCGCGCGCGCGCGGCTTCTCGATCACGCAGATCCTCAACACCCACGAACACCTGGACCACACCGGCGGGAACGAAGGCCTGCGCGCGGCGACCGGCGCAAAGGTGCTGGCGCATGCCGGGGCCGCCGCACGAATAGGCGGCGTCGATCGCGGCCTGTCACGCGGCGACACAATCCGGGTCGGCCGCAGCGTGGAGCTCGAGTGCCTGGATACCCCGGGCCACACGATGGCACACGTCTGCGTGCTCGCCCGTTCGGAGACGACCGAGCTGTTCTGCGGCGATACGCTGTTCAATGCCGGAGCGGGCAACTGCCACAACGGCGGTGACCCGGGCCTGCTCTACGAGACTTTCGTGAACCAGCTGGCACGGCTGCCGGAGGCGACGCGCATCCATCCCGGGCACGACTACCTGGCGCGCAACCTGGCGTTCACGCTCGATCGCGAGCCCGGGAACCGGGAGGCCGCAGCGCTGCTCGAGGCCACGCGCGGCCTGGACGGCGACACTGCGCCGATCACGACGATCGGTGACGAAAAACGCGTGAACGCGTTCTTCAGGCTGCAGAGCGCAGCACTCATCGAGCGGCTGCGCGAACGCTTCGCCGACCTCGACGAAGATCCGGATCCGCGCGTGGTGTTCCTGCGGCTGCGCGAACTGCGCAACCACTGGTAGTAGACCGACCAGGGCGCGCCGCAGCTGCGGCACGCCCTGGCCGCCGGCTCAGCTGCGGAACAGCGAACCCTGCAGCGCCTTCAGGCCCGCCTGCAGCAGGTCGCCCTGCCCGCCCTGCGCCGCAGGCAGCTGGCCGCCCGGGGTCATCTGGTCGATGATCATCGGCAGCGCCTTGGCCAGCAGACCGCTGACCTGGGCGCCGTCGAGGCCCAGGCCCTGCGCAAGCTGCGCCAGCTGGCCGCTGCCGCCCAGCGCGTTGACCAGCGCATCAGGGGACACCGGCAGGTTCTCGCCCGTGCCCACCCATGACTTGGCGGCGTCGCCGAGGCCCGCTTTTTCGAGCGTGCCGAGCAGGCCGCCCAGCCCGCCCTGCTGTTGCAGCAGCGAGCCCACCATGCCCATCAATGCATCCGGGGAGGCTCCACCACCCTGGCCGGCATTGCCCGCCGCGCCTGCGGCCGACTGCAACAGACTGTCGAGAATTCCCATGATCATCTACCTCTGGTGTGGTTACTGACGTTCAACAAGATCGATGCGCAGGCCTGCAGGGCTGACGATGGTGCCCATGCGCGACTCGCCGAAAATGAGCCGGACAACCCCGTGGTCGATGCCCGGCGCGCCGATGGCGGCCGCACGCGCCAGCGTGGCCACGACGTCCGGCACGAAATAAGTGACCGACAGCAGCCCGCGCGCGGGAGGCACCGCCCGGGGGTACAGGTTGCGGCTGACGACGCCCTCGTACTGGACGATCTCCAGTCGACCGTAGCCATAGGATGCGTCGCCGAAGATCCGGACATCCAGACCCGCGCCGCTCGGCAAGCCGATGGTCCGCTCCACCTCGGGACCGCCGAAGCGGTGATAGGAGGTTTCGTCGAGGCCCAGCACCGCCTCGAAAAAAGCCTTCTCGCGCAGGTTGTCGGGCGAGATCGCCACGATCTGCGGCGCCACGCCGTAACCCTTTTCACTGACCGGCTCGGGCTTGCCTTCCTGCTCGAGGAACACCAGGTTCACCGCATCGGGTCCGGGCAGGTGCACCTCGTGCACCACCACTCCGTCGGTCTCGAACCGGCCGATGGGCGAGCGGAAGCGATAGCCCGCAGCGTTCAGTTCGGCGTAACGCGCCTGGATGTCGCGCGCGGCGATATCAACGCTCTTGGGTACCAGATCGGTGGGCGAGGCGCCCTCGCGGACGGCAGGCCCCGGCAACCGGAAGCGCACCAGGTGGACCCCGCCCTGCTGCATGCCCGGCGTCAGCAGGAGCGCCTGGTCGATGATCTCGCCCGACTCCAGCCCCCAGGCCGCCGCGAGCCCAGGGTCCGTGCCCTCGCGACGCACCACGACGTCCATCCCGAAGCGGCCACCCCAGAGCGCGAGCGCCTGGTCCATGTCGGCAACGCTGAGGACAAAATAGGCAAAAGCTTTGGAATTGGCCTGGACAGGGGGCACGGGCGGAGTCTCCTTGGGGGAAGGGCGGGAAGGTGCGGACGCGGGGGTCGATGGACCGGACACCGCGCAGGCGGCGAGCAGCAGCGGCAGCATACCGACGACCAGGCGCTGCGCGACCCCGCGGTCACGCTGTCGTTCACGCCGTGGCTGCCGGATGGACATGCGGGCAGTATAGTGCCGGCGATGGACGCCCTGTTCTACCGACGGATTTTCCTGGTGCTGGTGCTCGCGGCACTGGGCATCGCCCTGTATCGCATCCTCAACCCCTTCTGGGGTGCCCTGCTGTGGGCCGGCTGCCTCGCCTTCCTGCTCGGCCCCCTGCAGGTACGCCTGACGCATCGCCTGCGCGGTCGCCCAGGCCTCGCGGCCGGCCTCCTCACCCTCCTGACACCGTTCGCGATCTTCGTGCCGCTGTTCCTGCTGGGCGTGAGCTTCGCCAACCAGGCGCGGACGCTGGTGAACTATCTGCAGGGCGGTGGCTGGCGCATCGATCCGACCGTCATCGACCGCCTGCACGAGATCCCGATGGTGGGCAACACGCTGCAGTGGCTGGTCGACAACGCCAACGTCAGCAGCGCGCAGCTGCAGGGCTGGGCGGTCACCGGCGCGCAGACGCTGCTGCGCAACCTCGCCTCGGCCGGCAGCAACCTGCTGCTCGGCGCAGTAGGCACCGCCGTCTCCTTCGTGCTGATGCTGTTCCTGCTGTTCTTCCTGCTGCGCGACGGCCGGGGGATGCTCGAGCGCCTCGTGCGCCTCGTGCCGACCCCCGAGGGGCGTCGCCGGGAACTGCTCGACGTGGTCGGCAATACCACCCGCGCCGTGGTCTACGGCTCCGGCCTGACCGCGCTGGTGCAGGGCGCGCTGACCGGCATCGGCTTTGCCATCACGGGATTGCCCTCGCCCATCGTGTTCGGCGTGCTCGCCACGCTGCTCTCGCTGCTGCCGGCGGGCGGCGCGGCGCTGGTCTGGGGCCCGGCGGTCATCGCGCTGCTGGCCATGGGCAGCACGGGCATGGCGATCTTCATGCTCGTCTGGGGCGTCGCGATCTCGGTCTCCGACAACGTCCTGCGGCCCCTGCTGGTGTCCCACCACGCACCGGTCTCGACCCTGGCGGTCTTCATCGGCGTGGTCGGTGGCGTATCGGCCTTCGGCGCCATCGGGCTGATCGCGGGGCCGGTGATCCTCACCCTCATCGGCACGCTGCTGCGGTTCCTCGATGAATCACTGGCGACCCAGCAGGACTGAGCCGGGCGGAGGCGGGCGGACTTGCTAAGATCCGCGCCCCGCTCCCACCCTGACCCGCGATAGCCCGGCATGGACCTGTCCCCGCTCCTCAATCCCCTCAACGACGCGCAGCGCGAGGCCGTCACGGCCCCCGTGGGTCCGATGCTGGTCCTCGCCGGTGCCGGCAGCGGCAAGACCCGCGTGCTGACCCATCGGGTCGTCTGGCTGATCCAGGCCGAGGGCGCCTCGCCGCACAGCGTGCTCGCCGTGACCTTCACCAACAAGGCCGCCGGCGAGATGCGCGCGCGCATCGAATCGCTGCTCGGCATGCCGGGCGCCGCGCTCTGGATCGGCACCTTCCACGGCATCTCGCACCGACTGCTGCGCCTGCACTGGCGCGAAGCCGCGCTGCCGCAAGGCTTCCAGATCCTCGACGGCGACGACCAGCTGCGGATGATCAAGAAGCTGCTCAAGGCGCAGGAGCTCGACGACACCCGCTGGGTCCCGCGCGACATCCAGTACTTCATCAACCAGAACAAGGATGAAGGGCACCGCCCGAAGACCCTGAAGGACGGCGGCGACCCGACCCGACGCCAGTTCATCAAGCTCTACCAGGACTACGAGGACGCCTGCCAGCGCGCCGGCGTCGTGGACTTCGCCGAACTGCTGCTGCGCGCCTTCGAACTGCTGCGCGACAACCCGGGCCTGCTCGACCACTACCGGCGCCGCTTCCGCCACGTCCTGGTCGACGAGTTCCAGGATACCAACGCCATCCAGTACGCCTGGACACGGCTGCTCGTGGGCTCCGAAGGCGCGCCTTTCGCGGTCGGCGACGACGACCAGTCGATCTACCGCTGGCGTGGCGCACGGGTCGAGAACCTGCAGCAATACCGGCGTGACTTCCCGCAGGCCAAACTGGTCCGCCTGGAGCAGAACTACCGCTCCACGGCGACCATCCTCAACGCCGCCAACGCGCTGATCGCCCACAACACCGGCCGGCTGGGCAAGAACCTCTGGACCAGCGGCGAACGCGGCGAGCCGATCCACCTGTACGCCGCGTTCAACGAACGCGACGAGGCCGAATTCGTGCTGCAGCGCATCCGCGACTGGACCCAGCGCGGCGGCAACCGGCGCGACATCGCCATCCTGTACCGCTCCAACGCACAGTCGCGGGTGTTCGAGGAAGTGTTCCTCTCCGCGCGCATCCCCTACAAGGTGCACGGCGGCCTGCGCTACTTCGAGCGGGCCGAAATCAAGGACGCTCTGGCCTACCTGCGCCTGGTCTCGAACCGCAACGACGACACCTCGTTCGAGCGCGTGATCAACCTGCCGACGCGCGGCATCGGCGCGAAGAGCATCGACACGATCCGCGCCCAGGCGCGCGCCGCCGGCTGCTCCATGTGGCAGGCGGCGACGGGCTGCATCGCCGCGGGCGGCCTGGGCGCCAAGTCCGCCACGGCCGTGCAGGGCTTCATGCAGCTGATCGAACGGCTCGCCGCCGACACCCGCCAGCTGGTGCTGCACGACATCGTCGACCAGGTGCTCGGCGCCAGCGGCCTGCTCGAGCACCACAAGAAAGAAAAGGCCGATCGCGGCGAGGCCCGGATCGAGAACCTGCTCGAACTGGTGTCGGCGGCCCGGGGCTTCGAACCGGAGGGCATCGAGGGCGAGCAGATGCCGCCGCTCGAGTCCTTCCTGGCGCATGCCGTGCTCGAATCCGGCGAGGGTCAGGCCGAGGCCTGGGAAGACTGCGTGCAGATGATGACGCTGCATACCGCCAAGGGCCTCGAGTTCCCGGTGGTGTTCCTGGCGGGCATGGAAGACGGCCTCTTCCCGCACCAGCGCTCCCTGAACGACCTGGACAGCCTCGAGGAAGAGCGGCGACTCGCCTACGTCGGCACCACGCGGGCGATGAAGCACCTGTACATCACCTACGCCGAGCAGCGGCGCCTGCATGGCATCGACAGCTACGGGCAGCCCTCGCGCTTCATCCAGGAGCTGCCCGAGGAACTGGTCGAGGAAGTGCGGCCCCGGATCAGCAACCGCGGTGGCTACGGCGCCGGCGCCCTGCATGGCGGCTTCGGCAGTCGCGTGGGCCCGACTGCCCTGTCCGGCGGTGCACTGGGCCGGCCCGGAGGCGCGGCCGCCCGCCTCGCCGATGAGCCGGTCGCGCCGGGCATCAGGCTGGGCGCGCACGTGCGGCACGCCAAGTTCGGCGAGGGCGTGGTGCTGAACATCGAGGGCCAGGGGCCGCATGCCCGGGTGCAGGTGAACTTCGAGAGCGCCGGCACCAAGTGGCTGATGCTGCAGTTCGCCAACCTCGAACCGCTGCGCTGAAGCCTGCACGGGCCGCCTGCGCTAGAATCGGCCCCCGTGAACACCCGCCGCTTCTTCGACCTCCTGCACTCGGCCTCGGCCGCCAACGACTCACTGGTCTGCGTGGGCCTCGACCCTGAGGTCGAACGCTTCCCCGCGCAGCTGCAGGGCAGGCCCCGGGCCATCCTCGAGTTCAACCGTGCCATCGTCGATGCCACGGCGGATCTGGCCTGCGCCTACAAGCCGCAGATCGCCCATTACGCCGCGGTCGGCGCCGAAGACCAGCTGCTGGACACCCTTCGCTATATCCGCGAGCGGGCACCCGGCGTGCCGGTCATCCTCGATTCCAAGCGCGGCGACATCGGCAGCACCGCCGAGAAGTACGCGCGCGAAGCCTTCGAGCGTTACGGGGCGGACGCGGTCACCGTGAACCCCTACCTGGGCCGCGACTCCGCCGAGCCCTTCCTGCAGTACGCGGACAAGGGCATCGTCGTGCTGTGCCGCACCTCGAACGCAGGCGCTCGCGAGTTCCAGGACCTCGAGATCGACGGCCGGAAGCTCTACCAGATCGTCGCCGAGAAGGTCGCGAACGAATGGAACTCCCGCGGCAACTGCCTGCTGGTGGTGGGCGCAACCTACCCGGAAGAACTCGCGGACATCCGTGCCCGCACGGGCGACATGACCTTCCTGGTGCCCGGTGTCGGGGCGCAGGGCGGCGATGTGGACCGCGCCGTGCGCAGCGGCCAGACCGCTGCGGGTGGCGGCCTCGTGATCAATTCGTCGCGCGGCATCATTTATGCCGGGTCGGGAGAGGACTTCGCCGACGCCGCGCGGCGCGCGACGCTGGAACTGCGCAACGCGATCAACCGCGCCCGGCGTCCGGCTCCGGCCGGACGCTGAAGTCCGGGTAGCGACCGAGCAGCAGCAGCAGCACGGCACCCAGCACGAACATCACCGCGGCGGCGGTCAGGATCGAATCGTAGCTGCCGGTGGTGTCACGTACCCAGCCGTAGAGCGTGGCCGACACGGCGGTCGACAGCCCGAAGCCCATGTACAGCAGGCCGTAGATCTGGCCGTAGGCCTTCATGCCGAAATAGCGGCCCGCCAGGTAGGCGATGAGATCGGTCTCGGCGCCCGAGGCGAAACCCATCAGGAATGCGGCGAACACCGCCAGCGAAACCGACAGCGAACCGTCCCCCATCAGCAACCAGCACGACAGCGCCGGCATGCACAGGATGGGCAGCGTCACGAACGGCGCCCAGAACCGGTCGAGCAGCAGCCCGGTGATGATCCGGCCCGCGAAGATCGACAGGCCGAAGACGCCCATGACCTTGGCTGCGTCCGTCGTATCGAACCCACGGGCGCCCAGCATCGAGGGCATGTGCACCAGCGCGCCGCCGTACGCCACCGAGACCAGCACGATGGAGAGCCACAGGATCCAGAACCGCGGCTCGGCCGTGGCCTCGCGCAGACTGCGGCCGGGCAGCTCGGAGCCGGCGCCCGACGAGGCGCGGATCTCGGCGGGGCGCTCCTCGGGGCGGGGCTCACGCAGGAACAGCAGACCGACCGGCAGGGCGACCGCCAGCGGCAGCAGCGCGAGCAGCGCATAGCCGCCGCGCCAGCCGAAATGGCTGACCAGCTGCACGGTGATGATCGGCAGGAACATCGCCGAGATGCTCGTGCCCACCAGCGTCAGACCGAGCGCCAGGCCGCGCTTGCGGAAGAACCAGAGGTTGATGGCCCGCGAGAACGTGACCGGGGTCGAACCGATGCCGACCAGGCCAACCAGCGTCCACAGCGCGTAGAACGCCCACAGCTCGCCGGGAATCAGCGAGAAGGAAGCGAACACCAGGCCGAACAGCGTCAGCGAGCCGAGCGCCACCCGGCGCACGCCATAACGATCGGCGGCCCACCCGAAGAACGGCGCGAGCAGCGC
>CAJACZ010000330.1 GCA_903938365.1 uncultured Pseudomonadota bacterium
CCGCGTATTTCGTGCTCACCAGCTGGTTCGCGGCGCTGATGCAGCGTCGGCACTACGGGTGGGTGGTGGTGGCGATGCTCCTGCTGGGGTTGTCGATCGAGGTCGCGCAGCAGCTCATGGGGCTGGGTCGGGTGGCGGACTGGCGGGACATGCTGGCCAATGGGACGGGCGTGGCAGCTGGATTGATCTTCGCGCTCGCGAGCCGGGAGTCCTGGTTCGCCCGGATCGAGCGATGGCTGGCCCCGGCCTGAGCCGCCCGCTCGCCGACCGCATGCGGCCGCGGTCGGTCGACGAGTTCGTGGGACAGTCCCAGGTGCTCGGCCCCGGCAAGCCGCTGCGGCAGGCGATCGACTCCGGCCAGCTGCATTCGATGATCCTCTGGGGTCCTCCGGGCACCGGCAAAACCACGCTCGCGCGGTTGATCGCGCAGCGATCAGACGCCGTCTTCATTGCGATGTCGGCGGTCATGGCCGGTGTCAAGGACGTCAGGGCGGCCGTCGAGCGCGCCCAGGCCGAACGCGCCAGCAGCGGGCGCGGCACGGTGCTGTTCCTGGACGAGGTCCACCGGTTCAGCAAGTCGCAGCAGGACACCTTTCTCCCGTACCTCGAGGACGGCACGCTGACCTTCATCGGCGCCACCACCGAGAATCCGTCCTTCGAGCTGAACAGCGCGCTGCTGTCGCGCGCCCGGGTCTACGTGCTGAAGTCGCTGGGCGAGTCTGATATCGCGCAGCTGCTGCGACGCGCGCTCGCCGACGAGGAACGCGGGCTCGCGCGCGAGGGGCTCGCGGTCGACGAGGACGCGCTGGCGCTGCTCGCGCAGGCGGCCGATGGCGACGGCCGGCGCGCGCTCAACATGCTGGAGATCGCCGGCGATCTTGCCGTGGAACGGGACGGTAGGCGGGTCCTCACGCGCGACCAGGCGGTCGAGGTCGCAAGCGGTGGCCGGCGCCGCTTCGACAAGGGCGGCGAGCAGTTCTACGACCAGATCTCGGCACTCCACAAGTGCGTCCGCGGCACCGATCCCGACGCGGCGCTGTACTGGTTCTGCCGCATGATCGACGGCGGCTGCGATCCGGCCTACCTGGCGCGGCGGATCGCGCGGATGGCGGTCGAGGATATCGGCCTCGCGGATCCGCGCGGGCTGCAGATCGCGATGGACGCCTGGGAGGCCCACGAACGCATGGGGAGCCCCGAGGGCGACCTCGCGCTCGCCAACGCCGTCGTGTACCTGGCCTGCGCGCCCAAGAGTAACGCGGTCTACGCGGGCTACGGCGAGGCCATGGCGGACGTGGCGAAGTTCGGCACCCTGGATGTGCCGCTGCGCTTCCGCAATGCGCCCACGCGCCTCATGAAGGAGCTCGGCTACGGCGAGGGCTATCGCTATGCCCACGCGGAGCCGGGCGCCTACGCGAAGGGCGAGCGCTACCTGCCGGACGAACTGCCCGACCGCAACTACTACCGACCGGCGCCGCGCGGCCTCGAGATCCGCATCGGCGAGGCGCTCGCCCGACTGCGCCAGCGCGTCCCGGGCAAGGACTGAGGATCACGCCCATGCCTGGCTGGATCCTGGTGGCGATAGGCAGTGCGATTGGCGGTGTCGCGCGCTACGGTTGCGGACGCCTGTGGCCGGTCATGCCCGGCCAATGGCCCGCGGCTACAATGACTGTGAACCTTGCCGGCAGCTGCCTCATCGGTGTGCTGTCCGTGCTGGTCGGCCTGCGCGGCGCGGGGGCGGCGGAACCGCTGCGCCTGTTCTGGATGACCGGCGTGCTGGGTGGTTTCACGACCTATTCGGCCTTCGCGCTCGAGACCGTGCTGCTCGCCGAGAGCGGCGCCTGGCCGAAGGCGCTGGGCTATCTGTTCCTGACCGTACTGGGGTGCGCCGCCGCGGCGTTCGCGGGCCGCGCCCTGGCCATGATCCTGATTCCGGAGACCTGAAGTGCTCGATACCAAGCAGCTGCGTGGCGAAACCGAAGCGGTCGCGCGCAATCTCGCGCGCCGCGGCTTCACGCTGGACCTCGTGGCTTTTCGCGCTTTTGACGAGCGCCGCAAGCAGGCCCAGCTCGAGGCCGACCGCCTCCGTGCCGAGCGCAACGCCAACGCGCGCGCCGTGGGCATGGCCAAGGGGAAGGGCGAGGACGCGACTCCGCTGTTGCGCCGGGGCGAGGAGCTCACCGGCGAGCTGGCGCGCGCCGAAACGACACTCGCCGGCGTGCAGGCCGAATCCGACCAGTGGGTGATGAACCTGCCCAACCTGCTGCACGACAGCGTTCCCGATGGCCGCGACGAGTCCGCCAACGTCGAGCTGCGCCGCCCTGGCACGCCGCGGGAATTCGACTTCACGCCGCTCGATCATGTCGACGTGGGCACACGTCTCGGCGGCCTCGACTTCGAGGCGGCCGGGCGCATCTCCGGTGCGCGCTTCGCCGTGATGCGCGGCCCGCTGGCGCGACTGCATCGCGCGCTCGCCCAGTTCATGCTCGACCTGCACACCGGCGAGCATGGCTACACGGAAGCCAGCGTGCCGTACCTCGTGTCCGCGGACGCGTTGACCGGCACCGGCCAGCTGCCGAAATTCGAACAGGATCTGTTCGCGCTCCGGGGCGAACGGACCCTGTACCTGATCCCCACGGCGGAGGTGCCCGTCACCAATCTCGTGCGCGACCAGATCGTCGCGGCCGAGGCGCTGCCGATGCAGTACGTCGCGCATACGCCGTGCTTCCGCTCCGAGGCCGGCGCGGCCGGCAAGGACACGCGCGGCATGATCCGCCAGCACCAGTTCGACAAGGTCGAGCTGGTGCACATCGTCAGGCCCGCCGATTCCTATGCCGCGCTCGAGCGCCTCGTCGGCCACGCCGAGGAAGTGCTGAAGCGGCTCGGCCTGCCGTATCGCGTGGTCGCGCTCTGCGCCGGCGACATCGGCTTCGGCAGCGCCAAGACCTACGACATCGAGGTCTGGCTGCCCGGGCAGGGCAAGTACCGCGAGATCTCCTCCTGCAGCAACTGCGAGGCCTTCCAGGCGCGCCGCATGCAGGCTCGCTGGCGCAACCCCGAGACCGGCAAGCCCGAGCCCCTGCACACCCTCAACGGTTCGGGTCTCGCGGTCGGCAGGACCCTGGTCGCGGTGCTCGAGAACTACCAGAATCAGGACGGTTCGGTTACCGTCCCGACCGTGCTGCGCCCCTACATGGGAGGCCTCCAGCGGATCGAGCCGATGTAAAACGGAGAGGTGGCAGAGCGGTCGATTGCTCCAGTCTTGAAAACTGGCGTGCCTTTACGGGCACCGTGGGTTCGAATCCCACCCTCTCCGCCAGTGAGTTCTTTCAGTATTCATATTTCAAATTCCTTATCGTCCATTGAGCGAGAACTAAGCGCGCTCAGCCAGGATTCCTTGAATACTTGAAACAAGAAGGTCAATTTCCGCATTGGGGTTGGCCGCTACATTGCGGAACCACTTCACACCCGAAATCGTGGTTGTAGACGTTGAGCCAACAGGCAGTTGGTTCGTTAACCGGTCAAACGAGCGCTCGTCTTCAGGCCGCCAGACCACAATGCCCGTTTGGGGCTGCGCATAGAGATCAAGGCGCTTGTCAGTGGCCACAAAATCAGTGAAGCACTGTGCAAGGTCCATGCAGTGCTCAATACGCTGGGCAAGTCCTTCACGCCCCCAGGCAAGAAGTGTGGCCAGAAGAGCGGTCGCAGCTGCGCCATGGGAACCAAGCACTCCGATATTTGGGGTGGCAAGGTACGCCCCGCCAAAGCTGACCGCCGTGTGGGCCCTTACGGTGTCTTTGAACAGAACAAGCGCAGACTCTTTCGGTTGAAACAGCCACTTGTGGGCCGAGACGGCAACAGAATCGGCCAGTTCGATGCCAGCAAGTAAATCAGCGTACTTACTCAACCGCAAAGGACCTGCCCAGGCAGCGTCTACATGGGTCCAGGCTGCCCTGCCTGCCAAACCCAATGGATCAATGGCACCTGTGCTGGTGGTTCCCGCGGTGATGACCAAGGCGGATTTGCTCAGGTTGGCAGGCAAGCGTGCCGCGTCCATCGAGCCATTGGCGTCGATGGGTACGCTTCGATATCCGAGACCTAGGATATGAGCCGCTTTGGCGATGGAAAGATGCGAGTTCTCTGATGCAATGACGTCCGTAATGCCCGCGCATTCCCGCGCCGACCATAAAGCCGTCAAATTGGCGACCGTCGAACCTGGTGTCAGGTGCCCGCCGTTCATGCCGAAAAAAGGGGCGAGCCATGCCACGACCCGTTCTTCCATTTGACGAGCAGCGGGTGATGTTGAAGGGTGAAGCAGGTTCTGATTGAGCGAAGCGTTCCAAAGCGCAATTGCCCAGGTTATCCACGGGGTTGGCGGGTCCATATGAGCAAAAGATGTGGCCTCGCCCAGGCGCGCCGCGCCCCCAAGAATGCGGGGTGCCAGCGAGTTCAATGCAGCCGTGGAACCAATCCCGAAACGTGGCAGTTCTATCGGGAGGTGCAGACCAGGCGGAGCAGCGAAATCACGACTCATCAGTTCGACGGCCTGGTGCAGGCCGTCCGATTCGACGGCGAATTCCTCGTCCATGCAAATGACCTCGGGTTCCATATGAAATTCAGTTCAGCCGCTCAGAGATACACGCAGGTATGTACGGACTTAACGGCTGAAACAGGGCTGCAGAGAAGCGCTCACCGCCGACGCTCCAATAATGCCTGAACTGACAGCTCAGCCCGAATTAGGCCACGGTCATGGACTGCACCATGTGAATTCGGGCTGGGCATGTTGCAGCGGTAGTCAGTGTCCCGACGAGTTGAGGGAATGGTCAAGTCCGGCTGGCCTACGCAACATGAGCGCAACA
>CAJACZ010000331.1 GCA_903938365.1 uncultured Pseudomonadota bacterium
GGGGTGCGCCGGCGCGCCGAACACCTGCTCCTTGGTGCCGGTCTCCACCACCTGTCCGAGATACAGCACGGCCACGCGGTGGCAGATGAAGCGTACCGTCGTCAGGTCGTGCGAGATGTAGAGGAATCCCGGCCGGTGCTCGAGCTGCAGCCGCCGCAGCAGCCGCAGCACCTCGACGGTGGTCTCCGGCGTCAGCGCCGAGGTTGGCTCGTCGAGCACCACGAAGTCGGGCTGCGTCGCCATCGCCCGCGCGATCCCGACGCGCTGCTGCAGGCCGGCCGAGAGCTCGCGCGGCCGTGCGCCCGCCTTCTCGCGCGGCACGCCCGTCGCCTCGAGCAGCGCGGCGATGCGCCTGGCTTTGTCCTCATCGGAGAGGCTCGTCGCGTGGTCGAGCGGCTCGCGCACCACTTCCTCGACCGTCCAGCGCGGGTCCATCGACTCGAGCGGATCCTGGAAGATGATCTGCATCCGCGCGCGCAGCCGGCGCAGCCCGGCGTCGTCGAGCGCCTCCAGCGCCTGCCCGTCGAACTCGATCCGGCCGGCGTCGGGCGGCTCCAGTCGCAGCACGCAGCGGCCCACCGTCGTCTTGCCCGAGCCGCTCTCGCCAACGAGCCCCAGGCACTCGCCGCGGCGCAGCTCGAGGTCGACGCCGTCGATGGCGACCACGCGGTGCTTCGCGCGCGCGGCGCCGAAGGTCTTGCGCAGCCCCGTCACGCGCAGCAGCGCTGCGCCCTCCGCCACGTCTTCGGCGCGCGCGGCGCGCATTGCCGCGTCGCCGTCGACTTCCTCGCTCGCGCGCTGCAGCGCCAGGATGCGCCGGCTGTACTCGTGCTGCGGCGCGCGGAAGAACTCGCGGACACTGCGGTCCTCGACCACGCGGCCGTCCTGCATGATCGCCACCCGGTCGCAGTAGTTGGCGACGATGCCCAGGTTCTGCGTCACGAGCAGCACCGCCGAGCCCGTGCTGCGCGCCGCCTGCCAGAGCCCGTCGAGCACCTGCGCCTGGATCGTCACGTCCAGCCCGGACGTCGGCTCGTCGGCGATCAGCAGCTTCGGCCGCGCGGAAAGCGCCATCGCGATCACCACGCGCTGCGCCATGCCGGTGGAGAGCTCGTGCACGTAGGCGCGCAGCCTGCGCTCCGGCTCGTGGATGCCGACCGTGCGCAGCAGCTCCGCCGCGCGGGCGAGCGCGTCGCGGCGCGACACGCCCTCGTGGGCCATCACCACGTTGGCGATCTGCGTGCCCACATCGAGCAGCGGATGCAGCGCCGCGCGCGCCGACTGCGTGACGAAGCCGATGCGGCGGCCGCGCAGCGCCTGCATCGCGGCATCGTCCGCGGCCGCGCGCGCCACCCCCTCGAACTCGACCGTGCCGCCGGTGATCCGTCCGCCACCGCGCACCAGTCCCAGCATCGCCAGTGCCGCGGTCGACTTGCCGCAGCCCGGCTGGCCCATCAGCCCGACGATCTCGCCCGCCGCCACCTCGATGCCGAAGCCGTCGACGACCCGCCGCGCGCCGGCCCCGCGGCTGCCAGCGCCGGCCCCGCCGTCCGCGAACTCCACCGCGAGTCCCTGCACGCGCAGCAACGGCGTGCCGCCGACCGGTCCGCCACCGTTCACCGGAACTTCTCCTCGAGCGCGTGGCCGAGCACCGCGAACCCGAACACCGTGATCACGATCGCGAGGCCGGGGAACACCGACGGCCACCACCAGCCGTAGTTCAGGTCGCCCGCACCCTGCGAGATCATCAGCCCCCACTCGGGCGTCGGCGGCGGAACGCCCGCGCCGATGAAGCTCAGCCCCGCGGTCAGCATGATCGCGAAGCCGATCGTCGCCGACAGCTGGATCAGCGCCGGCACCAGCGAGTTCGGCAGCACGTGCCGGCGCAGGATCGTCCACGGCCCGGCGCCCGCCGCGCGGGCCGCCTCGACGTAGCCGCGCCCCGCCTGCGTCAGCGCCTCGGCCCGGGTCAGGCGCAGGAAGATCGGCGTGTAGACCAGGCAGAGCGCGAGCACGATGTTGCCTGTCTGCCGCCCGGCCAGCGCCACCAGCACCATCGCCGTGATGAACACCGGGAACGACTGCAGCACGTCCGACACCCGCACCAGCAGCGCCGTCGACCAGTGGCGGAAGAACCCGGCGATGAGCCCGAGCCCCGTGCCCAGCACCAGCGACAGCAGCGCGCCGCCGAGCGCGATGCTCACGTCGGTGCGCGGCGCCGCGATCACGCGCGAGAACACGTCGAGCCCGTAGAAGTCGGTGCCGAACCAGTGCGGCGCTCGCTCGAGCGAGCCCGTCAGCGTGCCGACCAGCAGCCCCGGCCACTGCGCCAGCGGCGGCGGCGGCTCGCCGAAGCGGCCGGTGGATTCCTGCGGGTCGTAGGGCGCGATCGACGGGCCGAACGCCGCCAGCAGCAGCACGATCGTCGTGATCGCCAGTGCGAGCCTGAACATCCAGCCGCCGCGCATGCGCTCAGTGCCTCGCCCGTGGGTCGAGCGCCGCGTGCACCAGGTCGACCGCGAGGTACACCAGCAGCGATACCAGCGCGACCGCCAGCACCACGCCCTGGATCGCCGGGTAGTCGAAGTTCAGGATGCCGCGCACCGCGTACTGCCCCGCGCCGCTGATCGAGAACACCTTCTCCAGCGTCACTGCCGAAGACAGCAGCACCCCGAAGAAGATGCCGATCAGAGTAACGGTGGGCGTCAACGCGGCGCGCAGGGCGTAGCGCGCGACCGTCTTTTCCGGCAGGCCGCAGGCGCGGGCGTGCAGCACGTACTCCGAGCGCAGCGCGCGCAGCGTGTTCTGCCGGATCATCTTGATGATCGCGCCCGAGATCGTGAACACCATCGTGATCACCGGCAGCGCCAGGTAGTGCAGCGCGCTGACGAAAGCGTCGAAGCGCCCGCGCAGCAGGCTGTCGACCAGGATGAACCCGGTGATCTGCTCCGGCGGCACCAGCACTGGATCGAGGCGCCCGAGCGGCGCCGGCGCCACGCCCAGCGTGAACGCGAACAGCAGGATGAACAGCAGGCCCCACCAGTAGTCCGGCTGCGTGCCGGCGAAGAGCCCCCAGGTATAGGCGCTGCGGTCGGCGAGCCCGCCGGGCCGCATCGCCGCGTACATGCCGAGCGGGATCGCGAGCAGCGTAGCCAGCAGCAGCGCCAGCACCACGATCTCGATCGTCACCGGCAGCGTGCGCGCGAGTTCCTCGACGACCGGCTCCTGGGTTTCCCAGGAATCCCCGAGGCTGCCCTGCAGCAGCCCGCCGCCGGGCTGTCCGGGCGTGACGCCGAGGAACGCGCCGAGCTGCTCCGTGACCGGTCGGTCGAGGCCGAGCGCTGCTTTCGACTGCGCATAGGCCTCGGGGCTCGCGTTCAGGCCCACCAGTCGCGCGACCGGATCCGCCGGCATCAGCCGGATCACGAAGAACACCGCGATCGCGAGCCCGACCAGCTGCAGCAGCGCGATCCCGAGGCGCAGGGCGACGTAGCGCAGCATCAGCGCGCGCTCCCCGGCGGGGCCTCGAGGCGCAGCGGATACCAGCGCACCTGCTGGGTCGGGTGCAGCGTGAGTCCGCGCAGCCGCGGATCGTGGGCCCACTGTGCCTTGTACTCGAGCATCGGAATCGCCGCGAGCCGCGCCGCGATGATCTGCTGCGCGGCCGCCAGCTCCGCGTCGCGGCGCGCCGGATCCGGTTCGTTGAGCGCGCGGCCGAAGTGCGCGTCGACCTCGGCGTCGCGGAAGTTCGTCATGTTGTTGAGCCCGCGCGGCGGCGAGACGTAGGAGAGCAGGATCGCATACGCGGCGTCGACGCCGATCGGCACCAGCCCGTCGTACAGTGACAGCGGCAGGTCCTTCTTGACGAGCTGCCGGTCGGCCAGCTGCACGTCGGGCAGCGGGTCGAGCTCCACCGGGAAGCCGACCTTGCGCAGCGCGCTGCGCAGCGTCGTGGCTACCGGCCCGAGCACCACCTCGCGGCTGAGGCCATAGGAAAGCCGGAACGACGCCGCGTAGCGCTCGAGCCCGCGGCCCCCCGGGTAGCCGGCCTCGGCGAGCAGCTGTGCCGCACGCGCCGGATCGTACTGGTAGCGCGCCGTCGGCGCGATGCGGCCGGGGTAGGGCGTCGGCACCAGCCCGTGGTACTGGGTCGCCGCGCCGAAGTAGCCGTCGCGGATCACCTGGTCGTAAGGGATCGCGTGCGCGAGCGCGCGCCGCACGCGCTCGTCGTCGAGCGGCGATGCCTTCCAGTTCGCCATCATGATCAGCGTGCCGTTCAGGTAGCCGCCGCCCACCTTGACCTCGGGCCGCTGCGCGAGGAACGCGTATTCCTTCGGGCTCAGCCCGTCGATCAGCTGCGCCTTGCCGGTGCGCAGGATGCCGACGCGGTTCGCGCTCTGCGGCACGTTGCGCAGGATCACCCGGTCGAACCACGCCCGGCCGCGGTAGTAGTGCGGGTTCGCGCGCACGATGAAGTGCTCGTCCTTGCGCCAGTCGACCACGCACCAGGGCCCGAAGCTCGGCGCGTCCACGCGCGCCGTGTGGCCGTGGCTCCACGGATCCTCGGGCGTCGCGTGCGCGCGCATGGCGCGCTGGTCGTAGATGCCGAGCCCGAAGATCGCGAGCGCCGGCAGGAACATCCGGTTCGGACCCGACTGGCGGATCTGCACGGTGTGTGCGTCGACCTTGCGCACTTCGGCGCCGAGTTCGCGCTTGCCGCTGCGCCTGGCCTCCTCGCCGAACAGCGCCGGCGTGAAGCCCTCGACCGACGCCACGTTGGCGATGAACCAGCCCACCGGCGCGGAGCCGCTGAGCGACTTCGCGCGTGCGAAGGTGTAGAGCACGTCGTCGGCGGTCAGCGGGTTGCCGGCGCAGCTGCGCACGTCGCGGCGCAGCCTGAACGTCCAGGTCAGCGTCGCCGCGTCGTAGCTCCACGACTCCGCGAGCCGCGGCTCGATGCGGTCGAAGTCGAGCTCGTCGACGCCGTCGGCGTTGGTGCGCTTGCGCGCGTAGTCGACCAGCGGCTCGAGCACGTTGATCAGCGCCATCTGCGTCGGCTTGTGGTTGCCGGCCGGGCCGTCGACGTCGAGCGTGGCCGGCACGCCGTCGCTGAGCATCAGCAGCACGCGCTCGGCCGTCGCCGGCTTCGCGCTCGCCGTGGCCGGCGCTGCTGCCGCGCCCGCCGCCAGCGTTGCCGTGGTCGCCGCGAGCGCCGCGGGAATCGCGGCCTTGAGCAGTCGCCGCAGCATCTCAGAAGGGCACGTGCGAGCCGATGCCGAGGTCGCGCGTGTCGAGCACCACCTCGCGTGCCGCGAGCCGCGCGTCCGTGGCCCCCGGCGCGCCCGTGGCGATCCGGTCCCGGTAGCGGCCCACGACCCACAGGCGCGTGCGCCCGTCCGGATCGGTGTGGAAGATGGCGAAGCTCGTGGTGGCGAGCAGCGTGCCTTCGGTCGCGCCATCCGGGGCGGCGTCGACGATCGTCGGCCCGAGCTGGCGCAGCAGACGCCCGCGGCGGCGCAGGTGCTCGGGCAGGGCGGCGAGCAGCGCCTCGAGTTCGCTACGCGACTGCGCGAGCCAGGTCATCCACTTGCGCAGCTCCGGGCTCCAGGTGCGCACTTCGTAGCGGAAGTCGGCGGTGCACCAAGCGAGGAAGCCCGTGAAGTCCTCGTCGTCGAGCGCCAGCGCGGCGCGCGCCACCAGTTCCGCTGCGGCGGCGGATGATATCCCGGCAGCGGCTTCCGTCACGTCGCCACCTTGTGCAGCGGATCCTGCGGCGAGCGCCCCGTGCGCCGCGCCCATTCAGCGTAGAACGCGCGCAGGATGGCGTCGTCCTGGCCGGTCGAGTTCTCCTGCCGCGCGATCAGCTGCCAGCGCGCCGCGCCGCCGCGGAACGCGCGCTCGCACTCCTCGGCGGCGTACATGTCCTCGGGCACGTTGCGCCCCATCGGGCCCCAGTACTGGTTGTGGTGCTGCACGCGGATCGAGCGGTGCTCCGGCGGCTCGCCGAGCACGCCGAGACCGCGCATCTCGAGCAGCGTCTCGCGCGCCGAGATCGGCGTGACCGTGTCGACGCGGATCACCGTGCCGCGCGACAGGATCGCGCTCGCCGGGAACAGCACCGAGAAGCGGAAGTCCGCCGGCCCCGTGCCGGGCAGCGGCGGCACGTCGCCACCGCGGCCGCGGAAGCCCTCGTAGCCGTCGTAGGCGGCCTTCAGGTTGCCGGTGCCGGCGTGGCCGTTGCCGTACACCAGCAGGCGGCGGTCCTCCATCGGCATCGCCTTGAGCTGCGTCTTGCGCAGCACCACGTGCATGTACTCGTGGTAGAGGTCCATGTTCGTCTCGTGCCAGGCCTTCCAGTTGCACTGCAGCACGTTGCGGCTGTAGTGGAAGACCTCGAGCGGCTGCGTGCCGAGGATGGTCTCGAACTGCCCGAGCGCGTCGCCGAGGAACTCGCCGAGCACCGGTGCCGCATCGTCGAGGTTCACGAACACGAAGCCGAGGCGCAGCTCGGTGCGGACCTCGCGCAGCCCGAGTCCGGCGCGCTTCACACCCGCCGCCTCGTAACCGACGGGCCGCGGGATGCCCGTGCACGCACCTTTGGAGTCGTAGGTCCAGAGGTGGTAGAAGCAGACGATCTTCGCCGCGTTGCCGGCGGGCTCGGCCAGCAGCCGCGCGCCGCGGTGCGAGCAGGCGTTGACGAAAGTGCGGATCACGCCGTCGGCGCCGCGGATGCAGAACAGGGGCTGCCCCGCGTGCTCGAAGCAGCGGTAGTCGTAGCGCTCCGGCAGCTCGCTCTCGTGGCAGGCGAGCCGCCAGGTGCGCCCGAAGACCTCGGTCAGTTCGTCGGCGTAGACACCCGGGTCCGTGTAAACGGAGCCGGCCACGCAACCGTCTTCGGTTGCGCACGGAGCCTGCGCCCAGCCTGCCGCGTCTCGTGCCATCGTCCCCTCCATCGTCGCATCAGGGGACGATGATACCGGTGTCGTCTACCTCTGCACGTCCAGGATCACCCCGGTCGCCCATGGCTGGGCGACCAGCAGGGCGGAAAGCAACAATATGACGCTCTTTGCGACGCTCTGCTTCGTGCCGTGCATGGTCGAGGCTCCCCGTTTATTGGTTTTGTCCGATACTGAACCGGCGCACCCGCAGCCTGAGCTGCCGGCTCGAACATCCAGCCTCGGGCGCGGATCCCCAGACAGACCTGCACCGCCGAAGCGGCATTTGAAAGCGCTATCCGGTGCCGATCTCTGGCATCGCCTGGCGAACCCGGCGCTCTACCGGCCCCAGGAAGCCGAGGCCGACTTCGCGCGGGCTGGTTGAGTTTGCGCCCGCGGGCCTTGATGATCGCTGGCCTGGCGTTCGCAGTGAGCGAGACACGAGGGAGCCTGCCATGACGACGTTGAAGTCCTGCCCTGTGCGGGTCCTGTCCCTGGCCTTGATGCTCGGCGGGGTGCTCGCGGGAGCGCTGCCGGCGCCGGCGATTGCGGCTGAGCCCGGTGCCACGGCCGTGGCCCGCTTCGATCCATCGAAGTACTCGCAGGCCGTGACCGACTGCGACCGCATGGCCTCGCACCCGGAAGACCCGCATCGCGTCGCGCCTGGCCGTGAGCGCCCGGAGATCGACCTGCCGAAGGCGATCGAGGTCTGCCGCGCCGCCGTGCAGGCGGACCCGAAGAATCCGCGGCTGAACTATCTCTACGGCCGCGTGCTCGGCTACAGCGGTCGCGGCGCGGAAGCGCTCGCGAGCCGCCAGGCCGCCGTCGATGCCGACTACCCGCAGGCGCTGTTCGTGATCGGCTACATCACGCTGTTCGGGATGAACCAGCAGCCGCAGGACACCTGCAAGGGCGCCGAGATGCTGCGTCGCTCCGCGCTGCAGGAGCGCGTCGCGGGGCAGTTGGGCTTTCCGCGCTACGTGCTGGCCGGCCTGTTCGACGCCTGCCCGGTGCGCAAGGACCGGCAGGAGATGCTCGATTTCGTCGCCGCAGCCCGCCGGCAGTTCAAGGGCGATTACTACCAGGGGTTGCTCGCCGACATGCTCGAAGAAGACCTGAAGAAGCGCCCATGAACTCCGGCGCGGAGCACGCGGCCGGGCCGGCCATCGTCCGCCGTCGCTACGTCGACGGCCGCTTCGGGCAGTTGCACCTGCGCGTCGCGGGCCCGCCGGCCGCCGGAGCGAAGCGGCCGCTGCTGTGTTTCCACCTGAGCCCGGTGTCGGGCGAGATCTACCACGCGTTCCTCGGCGAGATGGGGCGCGACCGCCTGGCCGTCGCCCCGGACACGCCGGGGTATGGCGCGAGCGATGCGCCGCGCCATCCGCCGGAGATCGCCGACTACGCCGCGGCGATGGGCGAAGCGATGGATGCGCTCGGCATCGCCGAGGCCGACTGCGTCGGCTTCCACACCGGCTCCAAGATCGCGCTCGAGCTTGCGCTGCAGCGGCCAGCGGCGATCCGCCACCTGGTGCTGATCTCGACCCCGGTCTACACCGACGAGGAACTCGCGAAGATGCGCGCGGAGTTCGCGCCGGTGGCGCTGCGCGAGGATGGCGGCCACCTGGTCGACTACTGGCAAGCGCTGGTGAACTTCCGCGGCCCCGGGCAGACGCTCGAGATGATCATGCGCTACTACCCGGACCACCTGCGCGGCGGCGCGCACCGCCACTGGGGGCATCGCGCGGCGTTCAACTACTCGTATCCCGAGCACCTGCCGCGCGCGACCCAGCCGATGCTGGTGCTCAACAACGGCGACGACCTCGAGGCTTTCACGCCGCGCGCGATGCCCTTCATCCGCGACGGGCGACTGCTGGAACGGCCCGACTGGGGACACGGCTTCCTCGACCTGCACACGGCCGAGTTCGGCGCGATCGTGCGGCAGTTCTTCGATGGCTGAGGCCGCCCCTCCGCCAGCGATCATACCCAGTAGATCATCGCGGCAAACCGAACGGCGGATCGACGGGCACCTCCCGGCGTATCGCGTTGCCCCGAGCTGCAGCCCGCCGGCCGTATCAGTCCACGTGCCACGCATCCCGTCCACTGCGACACCGGGCTCCGCGCGGGACACGGTGGCCACAGTGCCCCCTGCGATTTGCCGCATGGGTCGTTGCTGCGACGGCAGGACCATTGTTCCGTTTCGGCACGACGTGCGCGCAACGGCGTGAGCGCGAGGGGACGCTATGGGCTGACTGTTGCTACAGCACGACGAGATGTCGTGGTGTCGCTCCCCGCACCGCAGTGCGCGGTATTGACTGATCGAAAGTGACGAGGCGCCCGCCGCGTCGAACGGCCAGCGCCAGCAGGTAGACGTCAGTCAGCTGCCGCGGACCATGCACCCGCGTCATGTCCACCGCGTTGGCGTCAAGCGCGGAGACGTCATCGA
>CAJACZ010000332.1 GCA_903938365.1 uncultured Pseudomonadota bacterium
ACGGTGCATCGCGGCGTCGCGCTCGATGCGCAGGCGCTGGGCCTGGTGCTCGAGCGGGCGACGGGGCGTCCCTATGCCCGGCATCTTTCGGATCGCATCTGGAAGCCCATCGGCGCGGGCAGCGCGCAGGTCCGGCTCGACCGGCCCGGCGGCAACACGCGGACCTTCTGCTGCATCCAGGCCACGGCGCGCGACTGGGCGCGGGTCGGGCAACTGGTGCTGGACCGTGGCCGCGCGGGTGGCCGGCAGATCCTCGCCGAGGCGAGCATCGCGCAGCTGCTGGCGCCGACGCCGCTCGCCCCGGCCTGGGGCATGTTCTGGCTGCGCGAACCCGTGGCCCTGGTGCCGCGCTCGGTGGCAGGCGATCGCCCCTTGCCGAAGCCGACCGCCTTCGCCAGCGAAGGCGTGGTCTATATTGGCGGCCGCGGCGGCCAGCGCGTGTTCGTGCTGCCGCAGCAGCGCGCGGTGGTGGTGCGCATCGGCCGTATCCGCAACGATTTCGACGATGGTGCATTCCTCAATCCGTTCATCGAGGCGCTCGGTCGCGGGCGCTGACAGGCAGGTCAACCCCATGAAGCCAGAGATCCAGGTCGCCGCGCCGATGCGTGCGCGTGCGCGTCCGCTGTTCCGCCTCGCCGCCGCGCTGCTGATGTGCTGCGCTCCCCTCGCGGTGACGGCGCAGGGCCTGCCGATCCGCATGCCCGACAAGGCCTTCGGTGAACTGCCGCATCCGCCGCCGCCCGACTATGCGCAGGGACGGTACTGGGCCGCGCTGCCCGACCGGCTCGATGCGGCCGACGTGGTGCCCGAGAACGACCCCTTCGGTGACCGGCAGGCCACCGCGCAGGTGGACGTGTTCTACATCCACCCGACCACCTACCGCGGGGTCGAGTACTGGAACCAGCCGCTCGAGGACGCGAAGGTCAACGACTGGACCGACGAATCCGTCATCGCGCGGCAGGCCGCGGTGTTCAATGCCTGCTGCCGCGTGTTCGCGCCGCGTTACCGGCAGGCCTCCTCGGCGGGCGTGTATGCGCCGCCCGAGAAGAAGCCGCTGCTCGCCTACGACTTCGCGTGGGCCGACGTGCGCGCCGCGTTCCTGCACTACATGCAGCACTGGAACCGCGGGCGCCCGTACATCATCGTGGGCCACAGTCAGGGCGCCGCGCACACGCAGCGCTGGCTCGAGGAATTCGGGGTACAGAAGAAATACCGCTCGAAGCTGGTGGCCGCCTATCCGCTCGGCATCCCGTTTGCCGAGGGCGCCCTGGAGCGGCTGGCGGGCGGCATGCGCGTCTGCGCCACCCCGACGGATACCGACTGCCTCGTCACCTGGAACACCTTTGATCGCGTCGGCGATCCTGCCGCCTACATCAAGGGCGCACAGGAGCGCTATGCCAAGGCCTCCGGCAGGACGGACGGACAGGCGATCGTGTGCCTCAACCCGCTGACCTTCGCCGTGGCGCGGCCCGCGGCCCCCGCCGCGTGGAACCTCGGCGCGCTGCCGGCACGTCCCGGTGCGGGTCTGCCCGCGGCGCTGCGCGAGGGCGGCCAGCTGCCCGCCACCGAAGCGGGTGGCCTCGGCGCCGCCTGCGTCGACGGCGTGCTGCGGGTCGATTCACCGCCTCGCGAGGGCTACGCGGTGGTGCCGCTGCCCGCCGGCATGCTGCATTTCAACGATATGGACCTGTTCTACCAGAACATCCGCATCAACGCGGTGGTACGGACCGAGGCGTTCCTCGGCAAGCAGGCCGCGCGCCGGTGAGCGGCGGGGCCATCCTCGCGCAGGAGGCCGTCTTCTTCCTGCTGGCCTGCGCCTGCCTGGCCTGGGCCCAGTGGCGCCTGCCTGCGGGCGTTGCCGCGTTCCCGGGGCCCCGGCCGGTCGGGCCGGTGTTCAAGGTCTGGCTGCTGATCATCTGGGGCGTCGGACTCGTGCTGCCGCTGTTGGCGCTGGTGGTCGATGGCCTGCTCGGCGGCAGCGCCGCGACCCGACTCGCGCTGCTGCCGTACTTCGCGATGTTCTTCGCGCAGGTGGCGAGCGAGCTGTTCTGCTGGAAACGCTGGCGTTCGCCGGTCTGGGTGCTGGTGCCCTGCCTCTACCTGCCGTGGCGGCTGTGGCAGTCCTTCCGCGGCCTGGATCTGGCGACCGAGGCGCCGTTGCTGACGCTGGTCACGCTGTACGCGCTGATCGTGCTGTGGGTGATCAACATCGGCGTCCACTACACCAATATTCCCCGGACCCTGCGCTGGGACTATCATCCCGCGGGCAAGGAGTTTCCCTCCCTGCACGACCCTCGGGTCTTCACGCAGGGCGCGCAGGATGCGCGCGATGGTCAACCGGGCCCCCGGCCCCCACACAAGGAGTAGTGCGCAACATGGATACCCGGAAATTGCTCGAGATGCTGACCCGGAACCCCGCCGCGGGCGCTGCAATGGGCGGACTCGCCGGCAGCCTGCTCGGCAACGTGCTGGGCGGCGGCAGCGGCAAGGGCTCAAAGAAACTCGTGAAGTACGGCGGCCTGGCCGCCATCGGCTACGTGGCCTACCAGGCCTGGCAGAAGAACCAGGCGCAGAAGTCGGGCGGCCTGCCGCAGGCCGGCGCGCGGTCCGGCGCGGGTCCGGGCAACAGTCTCGAGAGCCTGCTGGGCTCGGTGCTCGGCGGTGGCGCGGCGGGTGGCGCTGCCGCTGCCGGTGCGCCGGCCGCGGCGCCGCAGCTGCCGGCGAGCTTCGATCTCGAATCCGGCGCGAACGCCGCGGGGGCGCTGAAGATCGTGCAGGCGATGATCGCCGCCTCGAAGGCCGACGGCGTGCTCGACGCCCAGGAGCGCGAGCGCATCTTCGCGCGGGTCAGCGAGTCGGGGCTCGGGCAGGCCGAGCAGGACGAGGTGCTGCGGCTGATGACGCAGCCCGCCGACCTGGACTCGATCGTGCGCGACGTGGACTCGAAGGAACTGGCGACCGAGATCTATGCGGCGTCGCTGATGGCCGTCTCGCCGGCGAGCCGCGCCGAGCGCGCCTGGCTCGACATGCTGGCCGCGCGGCTCGGACTCGAGGGCGATCTCACGCTGGAGCTCGACCGCTCCGTGGAGGCTCTGCAGCAGCAGGCCTGAACAGGTCGTTGCGGGCGCGCTCGGTGATGGCAGCCACGGCGGGATGCTTGATGCGCCGTTCGGTCGAGATCGCGTAGAAGCGCGCGCTGAGGTCGGGAGCCCGGCCGACCAGCGCCAGGTCGAACTGCTGCAGGATTTCCTGCGCGATGGCCAGGGGAGCGGCGAACACGCCGAGACCCTGCTGCGCGAAGGTCTTGATCAGCGCGCTGTCGTCGAATTCGCCGACGATGGTCGGCACGATATCCTGGTCCTCGAACCAGGCGTCGAGCACGCGTCGCGTCGGGCTGCGGTCGGTGGGCAGCAGCAGCGGCGCACGCTGCAGGCTCGCGGGAAAACCCTTGCGCAGCTTCGCGGCGAGCGGACGCGCCGCGAAAAAGCCCAGCGCCGACTCGCCCAGCAGGTGGCTGAAGGCGCGGAAGCCCGAGTCGGGCGGCAGTGCGCTGCTCGACAGCACGAGGTCCAGCCGGTGCGCCGCGAGGTCCGTCAGCAGGGTCTCGAAGGCGCCCTCGTGGCACACCACCCGGAACGGGTGCGCGCTGGCGAACAGCGGCGAGAGGATGCGCCAGGCGACCAGCTTGGGCACCACGTCCGACACGCCGATCGTCACCGAACGCCGGCCCAGAGGGGTCTTGCCCCGCAGCACGCCGGCCAGCTCCAGGCCGCGCGGAAATATCTCCTCGGCGTAGTCGTAGGCGAGCCGGCCGAGGTCCGTCGGCACCAGCCGGCGTCCCTGCTTTTCGAACAGCGCGCCCTGCAGGCGCGCCTCGAGCAGTTTGATCTGGCCGCTGATGGTCTGCGGCGTGACGTGCAGCGACCTGGCGGCAGGCGCGATGCCGCCTTCGCGGATCACGGTCCAGAAATACAGCAGGTGGTTGTAGTTGAGGTGCTGCACGTGCGCCCGGATGATTCGGGAAAGCCGAAGTGTCAGTCAATGATAAACGATTTTCCGGAACAGTCCTGTTCGCCTAGACTTCTGCCCATGCACTACCCGGCTCCATGGACGGACATCGGCGGACACGAAATGCTGCCGCGGGCGATGCATGACGAGGTGGCGCGCTTCAATTCGATCGCGCACCTCAACCTGTTCCTGGCACAGCGCGTCGTCCCCAAGGTCAGGACGGCCTATGAACGCCGCGCGAAAGTGTCCTACAGGCTGCGACATGGGAAGGATCCCGGGGATCGTCGCGAGGTAGACGAGGCGATCCGTCGCGATCCGGCCTATCGGGCATGGAGCGCCCTGCGCCGGAATGCCATGGAGATGCGCCAGCAGGCAGGACGCTCGCTGGTGCTGCGTCAGGCGCGCGAGCTCAGGGATCGAGCGAGCGCCCTGAACGTGGGTTCACCCCGTTTGCGGCTCGATGCCGGGCTCGACATCCCGGCTTACGTCGGTGCGGTGGATGCACACCTGATGCCGGGAGGCTACACGGCTGAACTGGCGCCCGATGACGTGGCCGCAGCCGCCAACTACGACGCCGGAATGTTCGCGACGGTCGGCGGCAGCGCCGGGCCGTGGAACGACGCCGCGGGCCGTGCGCTCGTGGCCTGGCTCCAGCACCAGCACCCGCAGTTCAAGCCGCGTCGCATCGTGGACCTGGGCTGCGGCGTCGGGCACAACACCCTGCCGCTGCGCCGCGCGTTTCCCGATGCGGAAGTGATCGGCATCGACGTCGCGGCCCCGATGCTGCGCTACGGCCATGCACGCGCGCGTGCCCTGGGCGTCGAGGACGTGTGTTTCTGGCAGGAGGACGCCACCTGCACCTCGCTGCCCGATGCCTCCTGCGACCTGGTCTACACGACCATGGTGCTGCACGAGACTTCGCACTCTGCGCTGCCGCGGCTGTTCCGCGAGGCGCAACGGCTGCTGCGGCCCGGCGGGCTGACGCTCCATCTCGAGCAGCCGCCGTACCGGGGCCTGGAGCCTTTCGAGCAGTTCCTGCGCGACTGGGACGGGCGCTACAACACCGAGCCGTTCTGGAGCGCGCTGAACGAGACCGCGCTGCCGGCGCTGCTGGAGCGCGCGGGCTTCGAGCCCCGCGCGGTCTTCGAATCGAGCTGCGAGCCGCCCGCGCGCGCCGCCGCGGCCGCTACGAAGCAGGAAGATTTCGGGCGAGCGCCCCGCTGGTATGCAGTGGGAGCGTGGCAACAAGGGCTGGAGCATGGACAATCGAACCCCTGACGACCCTGACATTCTCCAGCTCGCCGCTCAGGCTGCCAGGGGGCGCCGCCCGGAATTCACCGATGACCCGCTGGTGGGTCGGCTGTTCGGCATAGCGCTCGCGCTGACCACCGAACTGGCCGTCACGCGCGAGCGGCTCGATACGGTCGAGCGTCTGCTGGCGCGGCGCGCGCTGTTGCCGCGGGACGAAATCGAGACCTTCAGGCCGGAGCCGGCCGACGCCCTCGAGCGTGGTGCCCTGCACCAGGATTACCTGGCCCGGGTGCTGCGGGTGCTGCTGCAGGACGAACCCGCCGCCGCTGCCCAGGCCGAGTCGCAGCCGGTGGACGCGTCCGCAGCGTTCAGCGCGCGCGGCGCACGCGCGTAGCGCGGCCCGACGGACCCGTCAGCAGGAACGAGCCCAGCGCGCCGGGATTGATCGTCACGGCGTCACCGACGCGGATCGTGTAGGGCGTGCCGGTGGAGATCTGCGCCCACTGCTGGCCGTTCTCGAGCGTGACGATCCAGTCGATCGAGCCGCGCCTCGCCACGGCGGTCACCGTGGATTCCAGTCGCTCGAGCTGCGGCACGGCGGCTTTCTTCTCGGCAATGGCCTCGCGCGCGACCTCGCCACGGAAGCCGAAGCGCTGTTCCGCGGTCAGCGGCTCGGGCGTCGCGGCGGCTGGCGCGGCACCCGACGCGGCGGCGGTCGCGGTGGCCGCGGACCGCTCTCCGAGTTGCGCGGCTTCCCGGTCGAAACAGGCGAGGCGGCGTGCGTCATCCGGTTCCGCCATGCAGGCGCGCAGGCTGGGGGGCAGGCCCTGGCCGATGGCCTGCGGCCCGGCCAGGCTGGCCGCGGCGGCGAGGGCTGCAAGAACTGCAGGGGCGGCGAGGGCGCGCGGGGCGGACTTGCGGAGCATGGTCAGATCTCCCACTGCGGCTTCTGGCCGGTGTGTGCATCGATGGACTCGAAGAGGCCGGAGACCAGCCCCTGCTCTTCCGCGGTGAGCTCGGGCCGCCAGATGTCGAACAGCAGGATCACGCGGGTCTCGCTGGAATCGTTGGCGGCCTCGTGCTCGATCGTGTCGTCGAAGGCCCAGGCGCGACCCTGTTCCCATTCGCGCACCTCGTTGCCGACCCGGAAGCGGCACCGGCCGGGCACGATCAGCGGCAGGTGGCAGATCAGGCGCGTGTTCACGAGGCCGTGGTGCGGCGGGATCCGGGTCCCGGGCCGCAGCAGCGAGAACAGGATCGAGGGCGAGCGGTTCGGCACGCGGGCCAGCGGCACATCGCGCAGCGCCTCGAGGGTGCGCGGGCAGCGCGCCGCATTTTCGGCCACCGGCTCGCCGTTCTTCCAGAGGTAGAACGCGCTCCAGTCCGGGTTGTCCATCATGCCGGCCTCGTCCTTGCGTGGCCGGTTGGGGTTGCCCTGCACGTAGGGTGCGAAGGCGCCGGGTTCCTGCATCACCGCGAGCAGTTCGTCGCGGATCGCATCGGTGGCCGCCTCGAGCGCCGCGAACCAAGGGAAATGGCTGCGGTCGTAGAACTGCAGCTGCGGCAGGCCCGGAAAGTAGTAGTACCTGGGCTGCTGCATATACACCTGGCGGCGACCCAGGATGATGTCGAGGGATTCGGCAAAGCGCGCGCTCGAGCGGCCCGGCTCGAAGCCCCGCTGCGCGAGCTGGCGGGTGAGGAAGCCCGCGTAGTCGCTGGCGAGGCGCGCGCAGGCGGCGTCGATCCGGTCGAGTTCCTGCACCATGGCGGCCGCGAGCTGCGGGCGCGGCGGGGCCACGCGCAGCGCTGCCTGGTAGAACGACGCCGCGGCACGGGTGTCGCCCGCATCGGCGTACAGGTCGCCGCGCTGGATCAGCGCCGTGAGGTTCTGCGGTTCGGCGCGCAGCAGGCGGTCGAGCGCGAGCCCGGCGCCGCGCGCGTCCGCGAGCCTGCGGCAGGCCTGCGCAAGGCCGAACAGCACCTGCGCGTCGGCGCGGCCCGCCTCGACGGCCCGCACCAGGAAGTCCCGCGCGGCCGCGGCATCGCCGCTGCGGAGGGCGCCGAGGCCGGCACGTGCGTCGTCGTCTGCGGTCGCCATGCTAGAGTGCCTGTCAACAGTGAAGGCGCCGGAGTATCCCCGACCGCTCGCAAGCGGTAAAGCACCCGGGCCGCGGCCGGGGTTCCGGGAGCAGGGTGGGTTCGATGCAGCAGGCTAATCCGTCGGCCGGGGCGAACGCGGCGCAGCAGCGCGTGCGGCAGGCCATCTCCTCAGGCGACCTGCGCGGCGCAACCGCCGCCCTCGAGGATCTCGTGCGCCTGCGGCCGCAGGACCCCGGCGCGTGGCTCAATCTCGCCGCGGTGCGCCGCCAGCTGAACGACCTCGATGGCGCGTTCACTGCGCTGCGTGCCGCCCTGAAGCTCGAACCGCGCAACTTCCACGCGCTGCTGATGAACGCCACCCTGATGGAGCGCGCCGGCGACCTGCGGGCGGCGGCGGGGGCCTATGCGATCGCGCTGGTGCAGGCGCCTCCCGAAGAGCACCTCGATCCGGCCACGCTGCAGGCGGTGCGCCACGGGCGCGAGCTGGCCGAGCGGCACACGGCGCAGCTCGGCGAGTTCATCCGCGACCAGGCCGCCGAGGCGAGCGGCCAGTGCAGTGCCGCCGAGCGGCGTCGGCTCGAGGCCTTCATCAACACGACGCTGCGTGTGCGGCCGCGCTACCAGCAGGAGCCGATGGAGTACTACTACCCCGGCCTGCCCCCGATCTGGTTCCATGACCGCAGCCGGTTTCCCTGGCTCGAGGCGCTCGAGGCGGCCACCGATGCGATCCGGGCCGACCTGCTCGCAATCCAGCGCGAGGACAACGGCGGGTTCGCACCCTACATCCAGTACGAGCCGCATGTGCCGCTCGACCAGTGGCGGGAGCTCAACCATTCCCCGAAATGGACGGCGTATCACTTCTTTGACCGGGGCCAGCCGATCGAGGAGCGCCTGCGCCGCGCGCCGGCGGTGCGCGAAGCGCTGGACCTGCTCCCCCAGCCTTCCGTGCAGCTGCGTTCCCCCACGGCGCTGTTCTCGGCGCTGACGCCCGGGGCGCGCATTCCGCCGCACACCGGCGTCGCGAACTTCCGGCTGCTGCTGCACCTGCCGCTGGTGATTCCGCCCGGTTGTGGCTTCAGGGTCGGCGGCGAGACCCGCGAGTGGCGGGTCGGCGAGGCCTGGGTGTTCGACGACACGATCGAGCACGAGGCCTGGAACGGCAGCGACGAGCTGCGGACGATCATGATCGCCGACATCTGGAGCCCGTTCCTCTCGCCCGAGGAGCGCGCTGCGATCGCCGGCGTCATTGCCGCCACCGACGCTTTCAACGGCACCCAGCCCGGCGCCGACGCCTGAGCCCGGCCGTGGCCGCGTGAGGCGGCCCGCCGACGCGTAAGCCGCCCAAAAAAAAGCGGCGGCTCCCAGGGGGAACCGCCGCCTTCAGGTCGAC
>CAJACZ010000333.1 GCA_903938365.1 uncultured Pseudomonadota bacterium
GCGGTGCAGTTCGCGAAATACGTGAGCTGGACGGCTTTCGTTCCGACACAACGCTCCACCATCGCAGGATGGGAACTGGCATCGAGCCGGGCGCAACGCGATAAAGCGCGTGCGCGGATCATCGAGTGGCAGACCAACCCGCTGATCGACGTGATCCTCATTATCGATGCGCAGGACCTGGCCGTGGCGCGGGAACTCCCGGCTGCCCCGAACCACAGATGGTCCAGGGCCAGCGGGCGCTGGACCGTCGAGAATCTATAGCGCCGGCCACCGTTCCAGCAAAACCCGCGCGATCACTTCATTTCCCGCCGCCGAGGGGTGCCCCCGATACGGACTGACATTGAAACGGCGTTCGTCGAATTCGCGGCTCGCCACGTCAATGACGGTCAGTTCGATGCCGGGACGCGCGAGGTCCTCCTGCAGGAAGCCCGCATAGTCGGCAGGCCGGCGCCCCCGGCTCCAGTCCTGCACGGACGGGATGAAGAGCAGCACGGGACGCGTCCCCACGCGCCGGGCATCGCTGGCGAAGTCGCGCAGCAGCTGCAGCAGCACCGCGCGCGCTTCCGGGATGTCCCAGGCGCTGCCCGCAGCGCCCGACCCGGCAGCCCGCCCACGGACATAGGCCAGACCCGCCTTCCAGGCCTGCAGCACGTAGGGGAACTGCGGCAGCACGCGGCCCGAACGCTCCGCCCAGTAATCGGTGGCGGCCACCCCGATCGCCAGCGCGCGCACTCCCTCGACCGTCCGGACGTCCGGCGACCAGGGATTGGGCAGCGCGACGATGAGCCCCTCGCGCTCGCGGTGCGCCGGCTTGAAAGCGAGCTTGGTGCGCGTACCCGGCACCAGGAAGGGGCGGTAGCGGTTCAGGAGCTGGGCCGCATCGTCGGAATAAATCCCGAGGATCGTGACGGGGGCGACCCGGCCACTGGCCCAGTGCCGACGCAGCTTGAGCAGGGCCTGGTCGACGCCGAATCCGCCCACCCCATGGTTCTCGACGCGGCCGCCCAGGGCGCGCTCCAGCAGGCAGGGCCAGGCCTCGCCATCATCGACCTCGTCGCCATGGGTCGTCGAATCGCCGGAGGCCGCCGCCAGCGGCGCTGCCGCCGGCACCCCCGCAGCCGCCGCGTCCATACACGAGACCCGCTGGCCGCCCGCTGCATAGGTCGCGGTCCAGCGCCTGCCCGCGACGTTCGTGTCGGTCTCGCGGGTGCCCGCGGGGTTGTCCCAGCCCAGCTCGGCGTCGTAGGCCGTCTCCAGGTGGCGGCGCACGGCGGCGTCATCGAAGCCGTCCAGCTGCGCCTCGACGAATCGATCCAGCCGGCGGTCCGGCGCGATGCGGCCCAGCGCATGCACTGCCAGGAACGACAGGAACTCCAGCAGCAGCACCCCGAGCGCCAGGGCGAGGATCCATCTACGGGCAAGGCGCTGCATCATCGACCGTTCCGTGCAGGGAGTCGCGCCCAGCATACACACCACCAGCCGGACCGCTGCCGCGTTGAAAAGCATCGCGATGCGTCGCACCATGGCGCCTGCCGCATCCCGGCGAACCGTATCCTCGCCGCATGACCCGGACCCCAACCCCCCGTACCCGCCCGCAGCGCAGGGCGCGAACCGCCCGGCGGGCCGCCGCCCTGGTCGCATCGCTGGCGGTCGCCCTGCTGCCCGACCTCGCGCACGCCCAGCAGGCCGCCCTCCAGGTGCAGTTGCGCGATGCCACCACGGGTGAGCCCGTCGCGGGCGTCACCGTCACGCTCAGCAACGCGGCCATCGGCTTCCGGCGCGCCGTGGTCACGGACGCCAACGGCCAGGCCATCCTCAACGGCCTGTCCACCTCGGGCGCCTATCGGGCCAGCATCGCGCCGGACGCGGAGCGCGCGGGGCTGGACTCCGCGCCGCTGACCCTGCGCAGCGACTACACCCACACGCTGACGCTGAGCCTGCCGGCTGCGTCGCTCGAAACCGTCACGGTGCGGGCGCGACCGGAGGTCTCGGGCCTGAACACCGTGGATGCGCAGGTGGCCGCGACCCTGGGCGCGACCGAGCTTGCCGCGCTGCCGATCGAGGGCCGCGACGTGCTGCAGGCCCTGGTGCGGCTGCCCAACGTGGTGCCGTCCACCGGGTTCTTCCCCGAGGCGCCCGCGATCTCGATCAACGGCGCCAACGGCCTGTACGTCAATTACCTGATCGACGGCCTCGACAACAACGAGAACTTCCTCGGCGGCCCCAAGTTCCCGGTGTCGCTGGGCATGGCGCGCGAGATCACCGTACTCGCCAACAGCTTCTCCGTGGAGTTCGGTCGCTCGGCCTACGGGGTCGTGAACGTGACCTCGCGCAGCGCCAGCAATGAGTTCGAGGCCGAGGCCTACGCGCTGTTCCGGCCGGGCAGGCCACCCGACTCCGGCTCGCCCTATCCGCGCCGCGACCTCAGCGGCAACCCGGTCGGGGATTCCTTCTCCCGCGCCCAGTACGGCGGCTCGCTGGGCCTGCCGCTGGTCGAGGACCGCACGTTCCTCCATGTCAACGCGGAGTTCACGCGCGACACCCAGGACAACGTGCTCGATGCGCCGGCGCTGGGCGTGGTCGGCAACGTCACCGGCCACAACCGCTTTGCGCTCGCCTCGGCGCGGCTCGACCATCGCATCAACGACGAGTGGCTCGGCACGCTGCGCCTGAACCACGGCCGCGTCAGCATCGAGCGCCCGGGCGGCAGCCTCGGCGGCGGCAACGTCAGCTTCCCCTCGGCGGGGTCGGACCAGGAGCGCATCTCCACCCTGATCGCCGCCAGCGCGTCCTACTCAGGCGCCCGCTTCGACTACGAGGGCAGCCTGCTGCTGAGCGCCTTCGACTGGGACTACGCCCACCCGCGCGCCGCGGGGCCGCAGGTGGCGATCCGCGATCCCTCGGGCCTGACCGTGGGGATCGTCGGGCACCCCGGCTACGCCTTCGACGAGCGCGAGCGCACCGTGCAGCTCCAGCAGAAACTGCGCTTCGAGCGCGGCGCACACCACTGGCTGCTGGGCGGCGACGTGATGGTCGCCGACTTCGCGCTGCGCGGCGGCAGCAACCCCGACGGCAACTACACCGTCGACCTGAGCCCCGCGCAACTGGCGGCGCTGCGCACCATCGGACCGGCGCTGTCCGCCCGCGACGTGCTGGCACTGAACCCCGCCGTGGCCAGCTACGGCGTCGAACTGCGGCCGGCGAGCTTCGGTCGCAGCCAGACCCTCGCGGCGCTGTACCTCGAGGACCGCTGGACGCTGCGCCCCGGCCTGACCGCCAAGCTGGGGCTGCGCTGGGACTACGACAGCCTCACGGGCGAAGGCGGCGGCGGGGCTGACCTCGACAACCTCTCGCCGCGCCTCTCGCTCAACTACCAACCGAACGAACGCACCGTGCTGCGCGCGGGCGCCGGCCTGTTCGTCGACAAGATCAACTACACCGTGATCTCCGACGCCCTGCAGCGCAACACCACGGGCGCCGCGCTGCGCGGCCAGCTGCAACAGCTGATCGCCCGGGGCCTGCTGCCCGCCGACACCCGCCTGGACCGCGTGACTTTCGACGGCAACCTCACGGTCAGCCCGCCATGCGCGACAGTCGCGCAGTGCCCCTCGCCCGCCGCCGTGCAGGCCCTGCGCGAGAGCGCGCCGATCAACGAGGTGCGCATCCTCAACCCCGCCGGCTACGACAGCCCCACCAGCACCCAGCTGAGCCTGGGCGTGCAGCACGAACTGCAGCCCGGCTGGGTGGCCTCGGCGGACCTGCTCTACAACCGCACCCGCCACCTGGTGCGGCTGCGCGACCTGAACGCGCCGGCGCCGTTCGTGCCGAACGCCGCGGCGCTGACGCCCGCGAACATCGCGCTGCTGCGCGCGCAGCCCGACAACAGCGCGCGGCTCGCGCTCGCCCGCAGCCTCGGGCTGGTGCGCACCGTCGCCGAAGCAGACGCCACGCGACCGGTCGCACAGGTACCGGGCGGCGCGCGCCAGATCACCGTGTCGGACACCGGCGGCAACGCGCGCTACGAAGCCCTGAACCTGCAGCTGGTCAAGGCGCGGCAGGACGACCGCCACGCCTTCCGGCTGTCCTACACGCTGTCGCGGCTGGTCAACGACACGGACGACCTGAACTTCCGCGCCTCCGACGCCAACAACTTCAGCCGCGACGAGGGCCCCTCCGCCAACGACCGGCGGCACGTGGTCTCGGCGGTGGCCTACCTCTACCCGCTGCCCGGGCTCACGCTGTCGGTGGCGGGGTTGTTCCAGTCCGGCCAGCCCGTGAACTTCGTCCCGGACGCGCAGCTGTTCGGCACGCAGGACCTGAACGGCGACGGCGCCTCGTTCGGCGAGAACTTCGTCGGCAACTCGGACCGCTATCCCGGCGTATCGCGCAACGCAGGCCGCCTGCCCTGGTCGACCACGATCGACCTGGGCGCGCGCTACGCCTTCGGGCTCGGCGCGCAACAGCTCGAGGCCTCGATCGACGTGTTCAACGTGCTCGACGCCAACAACGAGTCGGGCTTCGCCAACGCCGCCACCACCTCGAACCAGGTGCAGTTCGGCGGCGGCGCGCCCTTCGTGCAGCGCAACGCCGCCGCACCCCGCCAGTTCCAGTTCGGCATCGCATGGAAGCGCTGAGCGCCGTGCCGCTGCTGCTGCGGCTGCAGGGCCTGCTCGGGCTCGCCGCCATCCTCGGCTGCGCCTGGCTGCTTTCGGAGCGTCGCGCCAGCCTGCCGCGCGCGCGCTGGATCGCGGGCGCACTGCTGCTGCAGTTCGTGCTCGCCGTGGTCGTGGTGCGCGTACCGCTGATCTGGGAAGCGCTGCGCTGGGGCAACGAAGGCATCGTCGCGCTGGAGCAGGCCACGCGCGTCGGCTCCAGCTACCTGTTCGGCTACCTCGGCGGCGGCGAGCTCCCCTTCGAGCTGCGCGCGGGCGCAACGCGGCCGGTGGTGATCGTGTTCGACATCCTGCCGCTGGTGATCGTCACCTCCGCGGTCGCCGCGCTGCTGTGGCACTGGGGCATCCTCAGCGCCATCGTGCGCGCGCTGTCCTGGCTCACCCAGAGGGCGCTCGGCGTGGGCGGCGCGGTCGGGCTCAGCGCGGGCGCGAACATCTTCCTCGGCGTGGTCGAGGCGCCGCTGGTGGTGCGCGCCTACCTCGATCGCATGAGCCGCGCCGAACTGTTCATGGTGATGACCCTGGGCATGTCGACCGTGTCCGGCGTGGTGCTGATCCTGTACGCCAGCACCCTCGCCACGGTGATCGACAACGCGCTGGGGCACCTGGTGGCCGCCTCGATCATCTCGCTGCCGGCGGCCCTGCTGGTCGCGCGGATCATGGTGCCCGAGCACACCGGCCAGCGCACCGCGGGCTCCACGGCCGACCTGCGCTTCGAGGGCAGCATCGACGCGATCGTACGCGGCACGATGGACGGCCTGCAGCTGTTCCTGGCGATCGTGGCCATCCTGCTGGTGGTGTTCGCGCTGGTGGCGCTCACCGACCAGGCCCTCGCGCAGCTGCCCGCACTCGACGGTGCGCCGCTCACGCTCAAGCGTCTCTTCGGCATCGCGTTCGCGCCACTGCTGTGGCTGATCGGCGTGCCCTGGTCCGAGGCACCGGTCGCAGGTTCGCTGATGGGCACCAAGGTGATCCTCAACGAGTACGTCGCCTACCAGGAACTCGCCGCACTGCCCGCCGGACTGCTCGGCGAGCGCTCGAAGCTGATCACTGTGTATGCGCTCTGCGGGTTCGCGAACCTCGCGAGCATCGGCCTGCTGCTCTCGACCATCGGCGCACTCGCCCCCGCGCGGCGTGCCGAGACCGCCGCGCTGGGCTGGAAATCCTGGGTCGCGGGCAACCTCGCCACCGCGATGACCGGCGCCGTGATCGGCATCGTCGGCTTCTGAGCCGCGCGCGGGCAGCAGCCGGCCATGTTCGACTCCGCACTGCGACCGCTCATCGACCCACCCCTGAACTCAATGGGTCGCGCGCTGGCGCGGCGCGGCATCAGCGCCAACGCGCTCACGCTGACCGGGCTGCTGCTGGGCCTCGGCGCGGGCGTCGCCCTCGCCGGACGCGCCTGGTCGATCGCGCTCGCGCTGATCCTGCTGAACCGCCTGTGCGACGGCCTGGATGGCGCCGTGGCGCGCGTGCGCGGCAAGACCGATTTCGGCGGCTACCTCGACATCTTCGCGGACTACGTGTTCTACGCGGCGGTGCCGGTGGGTTTCGCGGTGGCGGATCCGGCCAACGCGCTGCCGGCCGCCGTGCTGCTGGCGAGCTTCCTGTTCAGCGGCAGCAGCTTCCTCGGCTATGCGGTGATCGCCGAGCGCCGCCGACTGGTCAGCACGGCGCAGGGCGAGAAGACCTTCTACTACATGGCCGGCATCGCCGAAGGCACCGAGACCATCGCGGTGTTCGTGCTGGCGGCGCTGCGACCGGACTGGTTCGTGCCGCTCGCGCTGGGCTACGCGCTGGCCTGCGTGATCACCGGCTTCGCGCGGCTGGCGCTCGGGTGGCGGCAGTTCCGCTGAGC
>CAJACZ010000334.1 GCA_903938365.1 uncultured Pseudomonadota bacterium
CAGTTGGTAGAGCAGCGGATTGAAAATCCGCGTGTCGTTGGTTCGATTCCGACCCCGGCCACCACCATTTAACGCCCAGCCGTTCTCGGTTGGGCGTTTTCACTTCCAGACCTCGCACGGCCAGACCTCGCACGGTATGTGGCGTTCACGCGCATTCTGCGTGTGTCCGGGTGGAGCAGCCCGGTCTCGACCCGACAGGTCTGTGCTGAACAGGATCCGGAAGACTTTAAAGCCCTGCGCTACTGACAGAGGGGGGACGTCGGCTTACCTCAAGCCTCATTGCCAAACTTCAAACGGCCCGAAGAACGACCGTCAGGTCACTATGCGCATGGGGCGGTTTGAACTTCCTGTCCGCGGTGAGCAGTCGTCATAATGACGAAAAGCTGGAGGGCGGGGTCCCGGCCAGCGCGGACACCGGAGACACGCATGACAATTACCCGCAGACGCGTGCTGGCTGCGAGTCTGGCTGGCGTACTCGTCGGTAGCACCGCGGCGCTCGGCGGCGATGCGCCTGCGGCGGCGGCTGCCGACGCCGATGCCGACGCCGTCCTCCGGTTCTGGTTCGCAGAACTCGAGCCGCGCGACTGGTGGCGAAATGACCCTGAACTGGACCGCCGCATCCAGAGCCGTTTCGGTGGGTCACTCGAGGCCGCCGCCCGCGGGGCGCTCGCGCACTGGCGCACCACTCCGCGCGGCCGGCTGGCCGAGATCATCGTGCTGGACCAGTTCACGCGGAACATCCACCGCGATTCCGCAGCGGCTTTCGCCAACGATGCGCTCGCACTGCGTCTTGCCGAGGAGGCGGTGGCCGCGGGTGCGGACCTCAAACTTCCGGTGGAAGAGCGCCGCTTCGTCTACATGCCTTACATGCACAGCGAATCTGCTGCTGTGCACGAGACTGCGATGCGCCTCTTCGCCACGCCCGGTCTCGAGACGAATCTGGAGTTCGAACGGCGGCACAAGGCAATCATCGACCGATTCGGGCGTTTCCCGCACCGCAATGCGCTGCTTGGGCGCCCATCCACGGCCGAGGAGATCGAGTTCCTCAAGCAGCCCGGCTCGTCTTTCTGAGGTACCTCCCGGCACCCGACCTTAGACCCGCGTTCAGTACCGCCTGAAGGTGCAGTTTGCTTCAACCGGGAGCAGACCCTCGTCGAACACCTCGCAGAGCGCCTCGGTCGCGCCCTGGATAAGCAGGGCCTGATCAAGCGCGACACGGAGAACCCGTGGCTCGCTGATGATGGGGAAGGCGGCCCGTTCGACGACCTGCTCGGCGATTCGATGTGATCGGCATCGAGATCGAGGACTGTGCCCGCCGCGGCGGGAACCTCAAGGTCATCGCAAGCATCGACGAACCCACTAGGGTGCTGACAAGAAGACCGAGGGCCGCTGGCTTTTGGCCGACTGCGGAGCCGTGAAGCCGATCCGCCGCTAAGGCGGGTCAAGGCTCGTCATTCAAGCCGCCTTCTGCGGTGCCGGCGTCATCGCCCGGCGCATTGCAAACCTGCGCCTCACACCCGGGTCGTGTCGATCCCGCATCTCTGCCGCATTACCGGAGTTTGGGCCGACCCTGGATCAGCCGGTCGAGTGCCAGCGGGCCGCCGCCCCAGGCGACGAGCGCCAGCGCCATCGCGGCCCAGGGCAGGTGGAAGTTCGCCCAGCCATCCGGCACCGTGAGCTGGATGATCGCCGTCATGCCGAGGATGCCGAGCGCCGCCCAGCGCGTGCCGAGACCAAGCACGAGCAGCAGGGGCAGCACGATCTCGGCGGCACCCGAGAGGAGCGCCATCAGTTCGGGCATCGGATACGGCACGAGCCGGCCGAAGACGTGCAGCCGGAACTCTTCCTGAAAGAGGTATTTCGCCGAGTCCGACAGCCGGCCGAATCCGTCCCACTTCGTGAGCCCCGAGAGGAAGAACGGCACGGCGAGCGCGAAGCGCAACGCGAGCTGGGCCAGCGGCGCAGCGCGCTCCCAGGGAATCGACGGAAAGACGGTGCGACTCATGGGACGATGATCTCCGTGAACAGGCCCGCCTCGGCCAGCACGCGCAGCGCCTGACCGGGATCGAGGGCGGGGTCTTCGGCAAAAGCGGCGTCGTAGGCCTGCTCGAGGGTGGCGCCCGCGAGCAACGCAGCGGCAAGCGACGCAGCGCCTGCAGCCAGGGCCTGCACGTGGATCTCGGCCTGCGGGCGCGTGACCAGCACGCTCTCGGCCTGCCAGGCCAGGGAAGACAGGTCCGGGTCGGCCTGCTGGTGCGCGCTCCACAGGCTGCCGACCGGCCACGGCGAGCGCAGCAGACGCGCTGCCGGGTGGATGCCCAGGCGCGAGCGCAGCAGCTGCTCCGGCGGTGCCGCGGCCAACTCGCGCAAGCCGATCGGCTCGGCCTCGGCGGCGCCCCAGCTCTCGTGCCAGGCATTCTCGACCTGCGCCACATCCGGCAGGTACGGCAACTCGCCCGCAGGCTCGAAGCCGGCGACGAACGCCGGGAACGAGCCGCCGTAGCGGAACAGGCTCGCGTCGCGCGGCCGCTCCGTGCGCACGAACGCGCGCGTCATCGCCCGGAAGAACGCTGCGCCGACCAGCGCCTGCACGACCGGGAAACGATCGGCCAGCACGTCGACGAGGCTCGCGTGCACGTTGTTGCGATACACCGCGAAGCGCTCGCCAAGCGGCGCGCCCTGAGGCGCAGTCAGCCCCTCTGGGATCGGCGCACCGGGGTCGTGCAGCGCGGCGGCAAAGGCAGCGAATTCAGTGTGCTGCACGGTCGGCCTCTGCAAGCAGCGTCGCGTAGTCCGGCAGGTTTGAGTCCCATTCGATCAGCGTCGGCAGCGGGCCGGTGCGCTCAAGGAGCGCGCGATAGAGCGCCCAGGTCGGCGCCTGCACCGGGCCGTCGTGGCTGTCGATGCAGATCGTCTGGCCAGTGGAGTCCTCACGCATCGCGTGACCGGCGAGGTGCACCTCGCCGACCGCGTCGAGCGGCAGCGCCTCGAGGTAGCGCAACGGATCGAAACGATGATTGATTGCGCTGACGACGACGTTGTTCAGGTCGAGCAGCAGGCCGCAGTCGCTCGCGCGCACGAGCGAAGCGATGAACTCCGGCTCCGGGATCGTGTCGCCGGCCCGCAGGTAAGTGGCCGGGTTCTCGATCAGGATGCGACGCCCGAGCGCGTCCTGCACCGCCCCCACGTGCGCGACGACGCGCGCCAGCGATTCCGGCGTGCAGGCGATCGGCAGCAGGTCGTTGAAGTACTCACCACCGAAGCTGCTCCAGGCCAGGTGCTCCGAGAACACGTCGGGCTCGTAGCGACGCAGCAGCACGGCGCGCTCGGCGAGCGCCTCGCGCGCGGGCGGCGCGTTGCCGCCGAGCGAGAGCCCGACGCCGTGGATCGACAGCCGGTGGTCGCGGCGTATCGCCTCGAGCCAGCGATGCGCCGGCCCGCCAGGGTGCAGGAAGTTCTCGGCGTGGATCTCGAAGAACGCCGGGCCGCGCGGGCCTGCGAGCGCGTCGCGGTAGTGCAGCGCCTTCAGGGACACCCCGACGCCGCGGGGCAGCGTCGGGGTGTGCGGGCTCACGCCTTCGGCACGTCGCGAGTCAGCGGCGTGAGCGAGCCAGCGCGATCGCCGGGGAGCTTAAGGGTCACGCAGGTGCCGGTCGGAACGAGTTTCCAGGCGTTGCCCTGGTGGTCGACCTTCGAGGTGCCCGCGCAGCTGGTGCCGGCGCCCGCGGCGCAGTCGTTCTTGCCCTTGAGGGCGACGCCATAGCATTTCTCCTTGGCACCCGCGGCGGGCGCGTCGGCTGCGGCCGCCGAGCCTGCTGCGAGCACGAGCGCGCCGACGAGCGAACCGACGAGGGCCATGCGAGGGGATGAGGACATATCGCGTACTCCTTTGGAGGGTGGATGTTCCCTCCCTTTACGCGCCGCATCGCTAGTTCGTTACAGCGGAAGGCCCGGATGGGAACATCGGAGCGAACTTCGCCCAGTGCTGTAACGAACCGCTCCTTTGGAGCGAGAAGGGATCAGAATAGATCTCATGCGGGCAGACGAGCGCGAAGCGGAGTGGGCGGCAGCCATGCGACAGGCGATCGGGGGCGACGCGGGAGCCTACCGAGGGCTGCTGACAGCGCTCGGCGGGTGGCTGCGGATCCGCATGCGGGCGCGGCTCGCGCACTCCGGCTGCCAGGACCTCGACGCGGAGGAAGCCGTGCAGGAAGCCCTGCTGGCGATCCATCTCAAGCGGCACACCTGGCGAACGGGCGAGCCGTTCACGCCGTGGGTAGCGGCTATTGCACGCAACAAGCTGATCGACCAGCTGCGACGGCGGCGCCGCCGTGCGGAGGTGCCGCTCGATGATTTCCTCGAGGAGGAGTTCGGCAGCGCGCCGGCGGAGGAGCCCGGCACCGGGTTGGACGTCGAGCGCGTGCTCGGCTCGCTGAGCGAGCGCCAGCGCGGGATCGTCCGACTGGTCGCGATCGAGGGACACTCCGCCCGCGACGCTGCCGGGCAACTGGGAATGTCCGAAGGCGCGCTGCGCGTGGCGCTGCACCGCTGCCTGCGCGGCCTCGCCACGAAGCTTCGGGAGGGTGACTCGTGAAGACTGACGAACTGGTACGTATGCTCGCAGCCGACGCCACTGTTGAGGCGGCGCCGGCGCGCCAGATGGTGCGGGCCGCGATCCCCGCCGTGATCTTGGCGCTTGCGCTCTTCCTGGCGCTGGTAGGCGTTCGAGCGGACATCGTGCAGGCGCTCGGCAGCCCGCGGTTCTGGCTCAAGCTGATCGTTTGCGGCGCACTGGCTGCCACGGCCACCGGTGCGTTGCTGCGCGCGGCGAGACCGCAGCCCGGTCTGGGTCGATGGGGCGCGTGGCTGTGGCTGCCCGCAGCGATGCTGGTGGTCGCGGTGGCGAGCGAGCTGGTGGTGTTGCCGGCGCAGCAGTGGGGAGCGGCTGCCATCGGCCACAATGCGACCATCTGCTTGCTGCTCATTCCGACGCTCGCGGCGGCGCCGCTCGTCGCCAGCCTGCTCGTGCTGCGCCGCGCCGCGCCCGCGCGACCCGCACTCGCGGGTGCGGTCGCGGGCTTGATGTCGGCAGGAGTCGGCGCGCTGCTCTACGCAACGCACTGCACCGACGACAGTCCGTTGTTCGTGGCGCTTTGGTACGGCTGCGCCACGGCGATCGTGGTCGCGATCGGGGCGCTGGCGGGCCGACGGGTGCTGCGCTGGTAGCGCATTGGCACGGCCATCGATTCAGTCAAGCGACCGACACCCAGTCAATTGGCGATGAGTCGCGTGCGGCGGCTGCTTCGCAGGAGTAGCTGGAGGGGTAGGGCTGTGCCGGGGTGGGCCAAGAGCCGCAGCAGCACGTCGCCCGGCTCGATCACGCCGCTGCCGCCGCAGAACGGCGCGCCGCCGCGCAGGTGGCGTCATCCCGGCCCTGCGCCTAACATCGGGTCGCGTGGAGAGCTCAATCGTCACCAATGTTCTGCTGCCCCTGGCGCTGGGCGTCGTCATGCTGGGCCTCGGGCTGTCGCTGACGGTCGCCGACTTCGCGCGCGTCCTGCGCTATCCGCGGGCAGTCCTCGTCGGCCTCTTCACGCAGACCGTCGTCCTGGTCACGGTCGCCTACCTGTTCGCTCGGCTGTTCAGCCTGCCACCCGAACTGGCCGTCGGGATGATGCTGCTCGCCGCCTCCCCGGGTGGCGCCACGGCCAACATCTACAGCCACCTGGCACGCGGCGACGTGGCGCTCAACATCACGCTGACGGCCATCAACAGCGCGCTTGCGCTCGTGACGCTGCCGCTGATCGTCAACGCGGCGCTCGGTCATTTCCTCGGCCAGGACCAGTACGTGCCGCCGCCGACCCGCAAGGTGATCGAGGTGGCGGCGATCATCGTGATCCCCGTGCTGGTCGGGATGGCGCTGCGTGCGGGCAGCACGCGCCTGGCGGCACGACTGGAGAAGCCGATCCGCATCTTCGCCGTGGTGGTGCTCGCGGCAGTGATCCTCGCCGCGATCGCCGCCGAGTGGGAGCGACTGCCCGGTTTCATCGCCGCCGTGGGCGCCGCCTGCCTGGCGTTCAACCTGTCGAGCATGGGGATCGGTTACGCGCTGCCCCGGATGCTGCGCCTGCCGCGCGAGCAGTCGATTGCCATCTCGATGGAGATCGGGATCCACAATGGCACGCTGGCGATCTTCATCGCGCTGAACGTGCTGCAGGACGCCCGGATGTCGATTCCGGCCGCCGTGTACAGCATAATCATGTTCGTCACGGCGGGAGCGTTCACGCTCTGGCTCAACCGCCGAAGCCCGCGTTGAGGAAGCTCCGATGACCCTGATGCCACTGCTCGCTGCCGCCCTCGTGCTCTGCATCGCCGCGGCGCCGTCGCATGCCGCCGACCTGGACATCCCCTTCGAGCGGTTCCGGCTCGACAACGGCCTGACGGTCGTCGTGCACACGGACCGGAAGGCCCCCATCGTCGCGGTCAACGTCTGGTACCACGTCGGCGGCAAGGACGAGCCTGCCGACCGCCGGGAGTTTGCGCACTGGTTCGAGCACCTGATGTTCCAGGGTTCGGAGAACTACCGCGGCGAGTTCTTCAAGCCCTTCGAGGAAGTCGGCGCCACGGACCAGAACGGCACGACCAGCGCGGATCGCACCAACTATTTCCAGAACGTGCCCACCACCGCGCTCGACCGCGCGCTGTGGATGGAATCGGACCGGATGGGTCACCTGGTCGGCGCGCTCGACCAGAAGGCCATCGACGAGCAGCGCGGGGTCGTGCAGAACGAGAAGCGCCAGCGCGAGAACCAGCCCTACGGCAAGGTCTGGGACCGGGTTTTCTCGCAGAGCTTCCCGGAAGGCCACCCTTACCACGCGCCCGACATCGCGGCTCGCGACCTTCTCAAGGGCGCGACGCTGGAAGAGGCCAAGGACTGGTTCCGCAAGTACTACGGCGCTGCGAACGCCACGCTCGTGCTGGCCGGCGACATCGACGTCCCCACGGCGCGGGAAAAGGCCCAGAAGTTCTTTGGCCACATCCCCGCCGGACCGCCGCTGACCCGCCATCAGGTGAACATCGCGGCACGCAGCGACGCGCGTCGCGACGTGATGTACGACCGCGTGCCGCAGCCGCGGCTCGTCCGCGCCTGGAACGTGCCCCCCACCACCGACGCCGACAGCGAGATGCTCGGGCTGTTCGCGCAGGTACTCGGCGGCAGCGCCGCCTCGCGCCTCGACGCCCGCCTCGTGCACGGCGACCAGGTGGCCGACAGCGTCGGCGCCTTCAGCGAACCGCTGGAGATCTCCGGGCTGTTCGCCATCCAGGTGGACGTCAAGGCGAACGGCGATCCGGCCATGATCGAGAAGCTGCTCGACGAGGAACTCGGGCGCCTGCTCCGCGACGGCCCGACCCGGCAGGAGCTTGAGCGTGCGCGAACCGCAGTCCGCGCCGGGTTCGTGCGCGGCATCGAGCGCGTGGGCGGTTTCGGCGGCAAGTCCGACGTACTGGCCGAGTGCCAGGTCTTCCACGGCGACCCGGGCTGCTTCCGCGGTTCGCTCGCGATCATCGACGCCGCGACGCCGATACAGGTGCGCGACGTGGCGCGGCGCTGGCTGGCCCAGGGCAGCTACACCCTGACGGTGCAGCCGTTCGGCGCGATGCGCAACGCCCCGCAGAGCGCGGTTGATCGCAGCCTCGGCGTGCCGGCGGTCGGCTCGTTCCCCGACCTCGCCTTCCCGGCGCTCGAGCGCTTCGCGCTGTCCAACGGCGTCCCGGTCGTGCTCGTGCGCCGCCCGGAAGTGCCGGTCGTGCAGGTGCAGGCGCTGTTCGACGCCGGCTTCGCGGCCGACTCCGGCGGCAAGCTGGGTACCGCGGCCTTTGCCATGGCGATGCTGGAAGAGGGTGCCGGCCCCTACGGCGCCCTGCAGTTCGCCGCCCGGGCCGAGGATCTGGGCGCCGTCGTGGGCGCCAGCGCGTCGCTCGATTCCTCCAGTGCCTTCGTATCGGCCCTGACCGACACGCTGGATCCCTCGCTCGCCCTGCTTGCGACCCTGCTGCGCGAGCCGCGACTCGAAGCTGCGGAGATCGCGCGCGTGCGCAAGCAGTGGCTGGCGCAGATCGCGCGCGAGAAGACTCAGCCGAACAGCATCGCGCAGCGGCTGCTGCCGCCGCTGATGTACGGCACGGCTCATCCCTATGGCATTCCGTTCACGGGATCGGGAAACGAGTCCTCGATAGCTGCGCTGACACGCGAGGACCTGGTCGCCCACCTGCAGGCGTGGATCCGCCCGGACAACATGCGCCTCGTCGTGGTCGGCGACACGACGCCCGCGGCGATCCGGCCGCTGCTCGAGAAGTACCTGGGCAGCTGGCGTGCGCCCGCGCCGGCACGCGGCACCAAGACCGTGGCCGAGGTCGCCCTACCCGGCACCCCGCGCGTGTTTCTCGTCGATCGCCCGGAGGCCCAGCAGGCGTTCATCCTGGCGGGGCACGTCATTCCGTCTTCGAGGTCGCCGCAGCTGCTCGAGATCGAGAGCGCCGTGAACGTCATCGGCGGCCTGTTCACGTCGCGTCTGAACATGAACCTGCGCGAAGACAAGAGCTGGTCCTACGGCGCGTACGCGACCAGCAGCCCTGCGGCCCACCAGCGACCGATGCTGGTGTTCGCGCCGGTGCAGACCGACAAGGCGGTCGATTCGCTACGGGAACTGCGGCGCGAGTTCGACGAGTACGTTTCGACGCGAGCGGCCACCTCGGACGAGGTGGCCCGGGTGATCGCCAACGACGTGCGTGCCCTGCCGGGCTCCTTCGAGACCGCGGCGGCGGTGCGTTCGGCCGTCACCGGAATCCTGCTTTACGACCGCCCCGATGACTGGGTGCGTACGCTCAAGGCGCGAACCGAGGCCCAGACCGTCGAGTCGGTCAACGCGGCCGCGCGGTCGGTAATCCGTCCGTCTGCCATGACCTGGGTGGTGGTGGGTGACCTGTCGAAGATCGAGCAGGGCATCCGCGAGCTCGGTATCGGTGAGGTCAGTGTGCTGGACGCCGACGGCAAGGTCGTTCGCTGAGCGGC
>CAJACZ010000335.1 GCA_903938365.1 uncultured Pseudomonadota bacterium
GGCTTACGACAACCTCGCGCTCGATCACAGCGGTGCGCTGGTCTACCTTGCGCCGTCGCGGGTCAACCTCAACCTGACGATGGAGCGCTGGCCCGGGATCACGTTCCGGGAGACCCGCGAGCAGGCGGGCTGAGATGGCCGGTCTGTACGGTCGACGCAACGTGCTGTCCTGGGCGTTCTACGACTGGGCGGCGTCCGCCTTCACGACCACCGTGCTGGCGGGCTTCTTTCCCGCCTTCCTGCAGGCCTACTGGAGCACCGGCGTCGACCCGACCGTCACCACCGCGCGGCTCGGCTTCGCGAACGGCGTGGCAGGGCTGGTGGTGGCCGTGCTGGCGCCGATCCTGGGCGCGCTGGCGGACCGCGGCGGGCGCCGCAAGAGATTCCTCGTGTCGTGGAGCCTGCTCGGCATCCTCGCCACCGGCGCATTCTGGTTCGTCGGCCAGGGCCAGTGGGTCGCGGCGGTTTCGCTGTTCGTGGTGGCGATGGTCGGCTACTCGGCGGCCAACGTCTTCTACGACGCGCTGCTGCTCGACGTCGCGCCGCCGCGCGAGCTCGACAGCGTCTCCGCCCTCGGCTACGCGCTCGGCTACCTCGGTGGCGGCCTGCTGTTCGCGGTCAACGTCGCCATGACCCTGAAGCCGGCGTGGTTCGGTCTGGCCGATGCGGCCGAGGCCGTGCGCGCGTCGTTCGTGACGGTGGCGGTCTGGTGGCTGCTGTTCATGCTGCCGCTGGCGAGGAACGTGCGCGAGACACCGGCGGCTGCCGGCGCGCGCGGCGGCACGCCGCTGCGCGACACGCTCGCCGGGTTGTGGCGCACGCTGCGCAGCGTCGCGTCGCAGCGCGAGATCGCGCTGTTCCTGCTGGCGTACTGGCTGTACATCGACGGCGTCAACACCATCATCAAGATGGCGGTGGATTACGGTGCCGCGCTCGGGCTGCCGACCTCGAGCCTGCTCGCCGCGCTGCTGCTGACGCAGTTCGTGGCGTTCCCGGCCGCGCTGGTGTTCGGCTGGGCGGGCGGGCGGATCGGGCCGCGCGCCGGCATCCTGACCGGCCTCGTCGTCTACGGGCTGGCGACGGCCTACGCCTTCTTCCTCGACACCGTGACCGAGTTCTTCGCGCTGGCGGTGGTGATCGGACTCGTCCAGGGCGGCGTGCAGAGCCTTTCGCGCTCGTTCTTCGGCCGGCTCGTGCCGGCGGGCCGCAGCGCGGAGTACTTCGGCCTCTACAACATGATGGGCAAGTTTGCGACCGTGCTCGGCCCGGTCATGGTGGCGCTGGTGGCACTCGCCACCGGCAGCTCGCGGGCGTCGATCCTCGCGCTGTTGCCGCTGTTCCTGGTCGGCGGGCTGCTGCTGCTGCTGGTGCGCGCGCCGGGTCAGCCTGGATCGGGCCAGTCGGCCGGGTCGAGTGCGAACAGGCCACGCAGCGTGCCGTAGAGCGCGGGGTGCTGCTCGCGCATCTCGAGCGGCAGTTCGAAAAAGGTCTCCGCGGCGACGGCGAGGAATTCCGTCGGGTCTTCGGCCCCGTAGGGGTCGATCAGCGTCGGCTCGCCGCGCTCCACTGCCGCGCACAGCAGTTCGTATTCGGCCTGCAGCGCAGAGTGTCCGGCGGAGCGCCAGGGACCAGCTGCGTGGTCCAGGAAATGCGTGAACTCGTGGATCACGACGTTGTAGCCGTCGTCGCGCTGCTGGGCCTCCCGCACGTCCTGCCACGACAGCACGATGCGGTCCGTCTCCAGCGTCTGGCCCGACAGCGCACGCGTGCCTTCGGTGACTACGCCGCTGTCCGGGTCCTCGTCGCTTTCCTCGACGAGAAACTCGTCGGGGTAGAGCGATACCCCGTAGAGCGCCTGCATCGATCTTTCAGGCAGGCCCAGCCCCAGCAGGCAGGCCTGCCCGGCGATCACCACCCGCATCTCCTGTGTCACCTCCAGCCCCGCGCAACCCGTGAACTCGACCGTGCGCAGAAACTCCCGCACCCGCGGCTCCAGTTGCCGCTGGAGTTCGGGCGGCAGGCGACGATAGAGGCGCAGCGACTGCAGAAACGCCGTGAGGTCCTCGTGTGGGGGATCGGTCGAGCGCGTCGGGCGGCGGTGCGTCCGGCCATAGGCGGCCCAGGCCAGCAGGGCCAGCACGGCCGCGGTGGCCGCGAGCAGCGCCAGGCCGGCGGACGCACTCATTCGAGGGTGATGCCCCGGGAACCGTCGATGAACGCCTTGAACAGGCGCTCGTCCTGCCGGGCTCCGAACCGCAGTTGGGCATAGGCCGAGAGCAGCGGCACCACCCTTTCGGCCAGGTCCGGGCGCGCAACGGCGATGCGTCGCGAATAGTCCAGAGGGCCCTCGTGGGGCAAGCGCGCCAGTCCGGCGCCTGCCAGCCGGCGGCACAGCCTGCGGTAGGCACGGCTGAGCGTGTCACCGCGGTAGGCCGCGGCCTCGCGGCTGAAACGCAGGGCGATCCAGGCCAGCCACACCAGCAGGGAGCCGGCCAGCAGCCACCCCAGCATGGCCACCCTGGGCTCGTTCACACCGAGGCGGCTGAGCAGGGCCATCTGCGCACGCAGGTCGAAGTCGAGCACCCCGTCCTTCCACCAGGTGTTCA
>CAJACZ010000336.1 GCA_903938365.1 uncultured Pseudomonadota bacterium
CGACAGACTTTAGACATGGTCCATCAGCCATAAGCGGCTGGACACGGCTATTTCGACGTAACGTCGCGCGCTCAAGGTGCTCAAGGAACGGCGATCGGTATCGCCAGTCTGCGCCCCGAGAGCCTCGAAGCGGCGTGGGCTCGACCGCAGGTATGGACTGCCCCCTGTTCGATGACTTAAACCGGTAGGCGCTGGGCAGCGTGGCTCACTTCTCCCTGCTGTCGCAGCGCGTGATCCGGAGCTTTCAGCAGATTACCGAGTGGCCCCGCCTCAGGACTTCCCGAGCGGGAGGTACAGGATGGCGCCATCCGGGCCGGTGGGGCGAAAGCCGTAGTCGCGATAGAACCCCGACGCGCGCTCGTTCAGCGCGTCCACTACCAGCACTCGAATGCCCAACTGTTCGCGCAGGCTCAGGGCGCAGCGCACGGCGTGGCCGAGCAGGAGGCGACCGATGCCGCGGCGCTGCGCCGCCGTGGCGACGGCCAGGCGGCCCACCCGGATCGCTGGCACGGGATGCCGGGGCAGGCGCTTGCGGTCTTCAGGTTGCAGATCGGCGAGGCTCAGCTGGGCGGCGGCCAGGCTGCAGTAGCCGAGGATCACGGCCGATGACTCTTCGTCGATCAGCACGTGGGTCGTGGCGATGCCGTCCCGTTGATGTTGCCCTGCCTGATGCTTGAGGTAAGCGTCGAGGGAAGCTTCGCCACAATGGAAGCCGTCTCGATCGTGCGCCTGTGGATCGAGCAGCGCGAAACAAAGCGCCATTTCAGCGCGTCAGCTGCGCTGCGTCTTCCATCGCCTTCTCGAGGCGCTTATTCGCCTTGAAAGGCTTGTCCAGGGCCGCCAGGAACCGGCGGGACTCTTCGGGCGAGAGCTCTACAGCCAGCGCTGAGGCCATGACGGTTTCCGCCTCCCGCAGCACGGCCTGGCGCACGAAAGTCGCCAGCGGGACGCCGCGAAGGTCGGCTGCGCGGCTGATGCGCGCCTTGTCAGCTTCATTCAGGCGAAGGTCGAGACGGGCGGAAGCGATCGTCATGGTGATTTCCTCTGTACGGCAAGTTACCGTACAAAAAAGGGCGGGTCAAGATTAGGTCCAGCGTCAACATGAAACGCGCTGAGTCGGGCCGGCGGCCACTGAACCTGTCGGGTAGTCGATGCTGCTCGGGACCAGGAGGCCCTGAACCCGGAAAATCCAATTGTCGCCAGCCAGCCGCCAGCCGCGCCACGCCTGATTCGCATCAACCGCGTCAGATTTGAACGATGCGGCGCCGCGACTGGCGCTCGACACTGAGATCGTTCATCAGACACCATCGCGCTTGATTAACCGTTTATACAATAATCAGCTTATGCGGGACCTGTCGTTCGACCCAACGAAGCGCTCCCAAAACGCGACGTCGCGCGCGGGTTTTGACGCCACGAGACCCCAAAACACATGAAGCCGCGTTCCACACCCGCAACCCCGAACCCTGAGTGGACGGCCGCCACCTTCTCCCGTGCGCGCCCGGCGCGGGATGTGCTTCCGGAGCTGCTGCCGGCCGAAGCCGCCGAGCGCTTGCTCCGCCCGCGGGGGCGACCGAAAAGCGCCAACCCCCGCACGCTCATCGCGTTGCGGCTTCCGCCGGAGACCCTCGC
>CAJACZ010000337.1 GCA_903938365.1 uncultured Pseudomonadota bacterium
CGAGAGCTGCGAGGGCAGCTTGTGCTCGTGGCCGGCGAGGCCCAGGTCGCGAAGCAGCTGCAGGGCGCGTGCGCGCTGCGCATCGCGCTCGAGGCGCGCGAGCCGCCGCATCGGCATCAGCACGTTGTCCGCCGCCGAGAACTCGTTGAGCAGGAAGTGGAACTGGAAGACAAAGCCGAGTTTCGCGAGGCGGGTGCTTGCCAGCCGGTCCTCGTCGAAGCCGCTGGTGTCCTCGCCGTCGAGCAGCAGGCGCCCGGAGGTGGGTCGGTCGAGCAGCCCGAGCAGGTAGAGCAGCGAGGACTTGCCCGAGCCCGAAGGCCCGCGGATCACCACGAATTCGCCGCGCTCGATCGCGACGTCCGCGTCCTCGACGAGGGTGACGGGGATCTCGCCCTCGAGCCTGCGGGTGACCCGCTCGGCGACCAGGAGGCTCATGCCGCGCCGCGCAGGATGTCCACCGGCTGCACGCGGCCGCCCTTGCGCGCCGGCAGCCAGGCGGCGACCACGGCCGACAGCACCGCGAAGCCGACCGCGATCGCGAACTGGTCCGCGCCCCAGTAGATCGGCAGGTTCACCGGCTCGGTCGCGCCCGGCGGCTTGATCTCCACCTGTTCGATGGCGCGCATCATCCCGCTGCCCATGGCGGCCCCGAGCAGGCTGCCGCCGAGGCCGATGATCGCGCCCTCGATGACGAAGATGCGGCGGATGTCGCGCGCGTGGAAGCCCATCGACTTGAGGATGGCGATGTCCCGCGTCTTCTCGAGCACCACGGTCGAGATCACGTTGTAGATGCCGAAGCAGGCCACCAGCAGGATCGCGCCGACCACCGTGTACATGATGACGTTGCGCACCACCAGCGCGTCGAGCAGGTCCTTGCTCGCTTCCTGCCAGGACACCGACTTGTAGCCGGTGCTGCGCTCGATGAAGGCGGCGGTATCGCGGGCGCGATAGGCGTCCTCGAGGCGGACCACGATGGTGTTGGCGACATTGGGCCGGTTCATCAGAGCCTGCACCCGCGTCAGCTGCGCGAAAGTCTGGCTCTCGTCGTAGCCGGCGTTGCCGGTTTCGAACAGCCCGACGATCTTCATGGCGCGCACGTTGCCGACCGGGGACACCACGGTCACCGTGTCCCCCATCGAGAGGCTGAGCTTCTTCGCCAGTGCGCGGCCGATGATGATGCCGTTGGGGTTGACGTCGACGGCGTCGAGGCTGCCGGCGACGATGTCCTCCTCGATGGTGCTCACGCCCTTCATGCGTGCCGGCACGATCCCGGAGAGCGTGACGGCCTCGTCGCGCCCCGCGAAGCTGAAGATGGCCTGGCCGACCAGCACGGGGGCGGCCTGCAGCTGCCCGATCGCGTCGATGGTCGCGAGCTTCTGGCCGTACTGGCGGATGCCGCGGCGTTCGGCGCGCGGCTTCACGCCGCGGATCGCGACCGCGCCCCCGGGGAAGCGCAACGCGGCGGGCTGGGGGTGCGGGTCGCGGTATTCGTCGCGCACGGTGATGTGGGGCGAACTGTCGACCAGCCGTTCGATGAGGTCCTGTTCCGACCCGCGCATCAGCGCCGAGACCGCCAGGAAGAACGCGACGCCCAGCACCACGCCCAGCAGCGACACGATCGTCTGCCGGCGGCGGCTGCGCAGGTGCGACAGCGCGATGTCGAACAGCAGGTTCACGGCGCGGGCCGGATCCCGACCTTCGCTCCTTCGCGCAGGGTGGCGGGAGGCGAGGCGATGATGCGGTCCTCGTCCGCGAGGCCGGCGAGGATTTCCACCCGCTCGGGCCCGCGGACGCCCACGCGCACCGCGCGGCGCCGCGCGCGATCCCCGTTCACGATCCAGACGGCGTCGTCGATCACGGCGCCGGTGGGCACCAGCAGCGCGCCGTCGCGCTGTGCGATCACGATGTTGGTTTCGGCCGTCATGCCGATGCGCAGCGGCGGGTCGCCCGGCAGCGCGATGCGCACGCGATAGGAGCGGGAGACCGGGTCGCCGCGCGGGGTGATCTCCTCGACCCTGCCGTCGAACACGCGGTCCGGGAAGGCCTCGGTGCGCACCAGTACCTGCTGGCCCCGCTGCACGCGCGGTACGTCCTCTTCGTCGACGTCGGCGTTGATGCGCAGCGGCGCCTTGCCGGCGATGTGGAAGATCACCTGGTTGACCGGCACGAACTCCCCGACCTCGCCTTCGCGCCGGATGACGCGGCCGGCCGCGGGCGCCACGAGGCGCATGAAGCCGAGCTGCTCGCGCGCGCGCCGCAGTGTGGCCTCGCTCGCCTCGAGCTCGCTGCGGCTGCGGTCCACGGGATCCTGCGCAATGAGCCCCGAGGCCCGCAGCGTCCGGTTCCGGTCGTACTGGGCCTGCGCGTAGCGGATCTTCGCCTCGAGCTCGGCGACCGAGGCGCGCAGGTCCTGGTCCTCCAGCCGCGCGAGCAGTTGCCCGGCACGCACCGTGTCGCCTTCGTCCACGGTCAGCGCCACGAGGCGACCGGCTACTCGCGGGGCGATGCGGATCTCGAGCGTCGGCTCCACCTGTCCGGTGGCATAGACGGCATCGACGGCCGGACCCCGGCTCGGTGCCGTCAGCTCGACCTGCAGGGGACGGAACCTGTTCCAGGCGAGCCAGCCCGCGGCGCCGCCCAGTGCGAGCACCAGCAGCGCGAGTCGAACCCATTTCATTGCATCACTCCCGCGCAGCCGCCGGCAGGCGCAGCCAGATCCATTCCGTGGGGTCGCGCGCCGTGCTGCTGCGGCCGCCCGTGGCGGGGAAGTTGTTGTCGTTCACGACCAGCAAGGTTCCGTCCCCGAGCCACTGTACCGACTCGGGGGTCCAGAAGGGAAAGCGGAAAACCGAAGCCCCGCCACCGAGCTGGCGTGGATCGTCGATCCGCAGCAGGTCGACGGCGAGCGTGCTGGAGACGGGCTTGCCGGGTTCACCCGGCTCGATGCTGAAGATGCGCTTGAAGCGGGCGGCGTCGCCCTGCAGGCCATCGCGCTCGATCACCAGGTAGCGCGCTCCGGCGACCGCCAGTTCGGTGGCAGCGTGGGCGCGGTCCTCGAGCCGGTAGCGCCAGTCGCGCCCCGTCCATTCGCCGCGGGCCAGGTCGAATTCCAGCAGGCGCAGTTCGTCGGGCGCGTCGTCCGGCAGCGGGCCCTCGAGCAGGGCGAGCAAGGTCCCGGGGCGCGGGCCCGGGGCCAGGCCTTCGAAGCCCCTGGAGGCCTTCAGCGCCGCGCTGGCGCTGCCGGCGAGCACTTCCGGGTGCACCGCGGAGCGCAGCGTCACGCCCGCCACGCGCAGTTCCACCGGCGGCGCCAGCAGGTCGCCCGCCGGCGAGAAGTGCAGCAGCCACGGGCCGTGTTCGTCGCCGATCCAGAAGCTGCCGTCGGGCATCACGACCAGCGATTCGGGATCCGCGTCGGCGCCGGTGAGCGGGCGGCCGGGCAGGGATTCCTCGACGAGGCGCCAGGGGAAATGAGCCTGCGGATCCCGCAGTTCGATGCGCCGGCGCAGTTCGACCTTGCCCGTCCCCGGGCCGCTGCCCGGCGCGGCGGCGAACAGATACAGCGCGAGGCGATAGTCGAAGCTGTTGGCACGGGCGCCAAAGCCGTTGTCCGAGAGTGCCCACCAGGTGCCGGGTTCGGGGCCGGGCTGCACGGAGCTGATGCCCTGGACCGGCTGCGCGGCAAAACGCGCGGCCGGCAGCCGCCGGCCCTGGTCCGTGTACTGCCCCGAGGGAGGCCCCGCAGTGAAGCTGTCGGCGGGGAATACCGCGAAGCCGGTGAGTTCGACCTGCGGCGAGGCGGGTGGATCGCGGGCCACCGCAACAGGCGATGCGGTGGCCAGCGTCAGCAGGGCCAGCAGGGACAGTGCAGCGCCGTGGCGGTTGCTCACACGTCCCCGTGGCGGATCAGCCGATCGGGCCCTGACCCGGCTTGAGGATGCCGATCAGCGCGGAGATCGCCACGCCCGCCCAGATCACCAGGACGTAGGGCCGGCAGGCGCCCATGCCGTCGATCATCTTCTGGTCGCTCTCGGGGGTTGCGCCCGAGGCGGCGAGCGTGCGGAAGCCCTCGATGAACGGCGGGATCTTCAGCCGGATCATGAAGCCGCAGAAGATCAGGAACGCGAAGATCAGCAGCTTGGCGGCGAGCCAGGGATAGGGGCGCAGCGGGCCCGTGGCCCAGTGGTAGGCCACCGAGGCGACGATCGCGATGATCATGAACACCCGGAACTGGCGATCCAGCGCGGCGAGCTTCTTGCCGAAGTCGGTGCCTTCCTTGACGTGGACGGTGTGCACGACCCAGACCCAGATCGGGCCCAGCAAGATGATGGCGGCGGTCTGCCATGCGGGGTGGTCGTAGCCGATGAACTCGGCGAGCACGCCCCCCACCGTGAGCATCAGCGCGAGGCAGTAGCGCGGCAGCATGTCCAGGTTCATGAAGATCTTGAACGCGGTCAGGCGCGCATCGCGCGACAGGCGGGTGTTGGTGACGAAGGTGCTGGAGTAGAAGACGCCGGCGTCGCCGCCCAGCCAGTAAACGAACAGCAGCACGTGCAGGTACTTGACGAGGCCGTGGGCCAGGCTGATTTCTTCCACTTTCTTGTTTCCCCTGATGCCCGGTGCGTGCCGGTGTGCCGAAGCCTAGCAAAGCGGACGTCGGGGCAGGGGGGCGTCCCGGTGCGTTGCCGCAGGCCGGACGCCGCACCGGACCGGGGGCCGGGGAATCAGGCCTGGATGCGCAGGGGGCCCCGGCCCGCCCGCACGTGCCTGCCGCGGAGCGATTCCGTGGCCACGAAGACTTCGCGCAGGAACAGGATCAGACCGCTCAGCATGGTCAGCATCGCCAGCACGAAAATGCCGCCCACGGCCCAGGACATGTCGATGTCGAGCAAGGCATCGAGGAACATCAGCGCGATCAGCAGGCAGACCATGATGGCCGCCGAGGTGCACAACGCGATGGCGCGGTTGATGAGCTTGGCGCGGATGGCCAGCTTGTCCACCAGGTCGAGCACATCCCGTTCCGGGGGGAGGGCAAGAGGGGTGTCATCCCGCGACAACTCGATGGCGCGGTCGATCACGCGGGCCAGTCGCTGGGTCATCACGTTGAGGAAGGTGCCGATCCCCGCGAGCAGGAAGGCCGGTGTGATCACCAGCTGCACGACGCGCGCGATTTCGGTGACGTGGAGATCAAACATGCATGGATTATAGTCCAGCATCGTTTC
>CAJACZ010000338.1 GCA_903938365.1 uncultured Pseudomonadota bacterium
CGCTCGGCCGTCGTGACCTGGCTGAACTGCCCCACGGACACGGCATAGCCGGAGTCGAGCCGGGGCAGGGCAAAGGCATCCGGCAGACCGGCGCGTTTGAGCCGCGCGACCGCCCGTTCCTGGTCCGCGGGACTGCGCAGCGCAGCGACCATCACCATGTGGCCGTCGGGGATCTGCCCCTGGACGGACCGCTGGCGGGGCTGGTAACCGCGCTGGTCCAGGAAGGCCGTGGCCTCCAGGGCCTGCTCCGCAACCGTGAACGGCCCTACCGAAACGCAGCGCGGCTCGGGCACCGGATCGGCGGCCGGCGCAGCCACCGGCGCGGCGGCTGGCCCGGCTTCGCCCACCAACTGGATGCGGCCGGTGGCCGGCGGCGACGGGGCCGCAACGGGCGCTCGCGGGGACGCACCCGCTCCGGCACCCGCCAGCCACTGCGACCAGGCGAAGTATCCGCAGTTCGCAAGCAACAGGGCGTAGAAGAGACGGCGCAGCATGGGCCTAGGCATTGTAGGCAAGCTCCGCCAGCCCGCGCAGCACCAGGTCCGCCTCGACCCGGTGGGCTGCGGAGACCCTCGGGCTGAGCGCGGCGGCGGCGCCGCCGGTCAGCAGCAGCAGGGGCGTCACCGTTCGCCGACCGAGGCGCACCGCCCGGAGCCGCTCCCGCGCCTGCAGCGCAGCGCGATCGATCACCGCAGCCACGGCATGGGCGGCGCCCGCGGCCAGCCCGTCCCGGGTCGAACGCGCGAACAGGTCCGTCGGGGTCCGTGCGCGACGGCCCGCGGCGTTCGGACCTGCACGCCGACGGATGCCACCGGTCGCCTGCAGAAGCGCCTGAACCATCAGGGCCGGACCGGGAATGATGGCGCCGCCGAGGTGGCGGCCCTGCGGATCGAGCAGGTCGACCGTCACCGCGGTTCCGACATCGATCACGCAGACCGCCTTGCCCGCGCCGCACAGCGCGCGCGCACCGATCAGCGCCACCCAGCGATCGGCGCCGAGCCGCCAGGGCTCGCGATAGCCGTTCGTCACGCCCGCGGCACGCCGCGCGCTGCGCACGAACTCCGGCGTGATCCCGGTCGCCCGGCGCGTCGCCCGCGCGAAGGCCCGCTCGACTCCCGCCTCGGCGACGCTGACGGCGAGCACCCGCTCCACCGTGTGCCCCGGCCGGAACAGTGCCGATGCGAACTGCGGCGACTTCCATCCCGCATGACACGCCGCCCCGCCACGCCCGGGCAGGCCGGTCGACGTCAGACGCGCCCACTTGATCCGGGTGTTCCCGATATCGACCAGCAGCACGCTCATGCCGTCTCTCCCGGTCGCACGGAGACCTCGCCCGAAACGACCGCGGTCAACCGGCCGTCCGCAAGCTGCAGCTGCAGCGCCCCGAAAGCGTCGATGCCGCGCGCGATACCCGCCGTGTCGGACGCGCCGCCCAGCACGCGCACCGGCGTGTCCAGCAAGGCATCCGCCGCGCGCCATTCGTCGATGAAGGGCCGGAAGCCTTCGCGTTCGAACTGCCGCAGGCCCAGGATGCATTCGCCCAGCACCCGGCCCGCCAGCCGGTTCCGGCCGTCCACGGCCACGCCGAGCGCCGCGAGGTCGGTCGCCGCAGTGCCGGCCGCCGAGACCGCCGCCAGCGCTGCCTCGGGCAGTCGCAGGTTCAGCCCTGCGCCGATGACCACGTGCCCGGGGCCACCCGCTTCGGCCCGCAGTTCGATCAGGATGCCGCCGAGCTTGCGGCCCGCGCTGACCAGGTCGTTCGGCCACTTCAAGCCGAGCGGCTGCGCGCACAGCGGCTGCAGCGCGCGCAGCAGGCACACCCCGACGGCCAGCGTGAGCGCGGGCAAGTCGCGCGGCAGGGTCTCGAAGACCGCGCCCACGGAGAGGCAGATCGCGCCACCGACCGGCGCAAGCCAGCTGCGGCCACGCCGGCCACGCCCTGCGCTCTGGTGTTCCGCGAGCAGCACCTGCACCCGACCGGGCGCCGGCGGCGGCCGCGCCAGCAGCGTGGCGTTGGTGGATTCGAGCGACCAGACGACGTCCAGGGCCGCGACCCGTTCACGCGCGTCCGCGGGCAGCGCCGCGAGCAGGGCGGCTGCGTCGAGCGCCTCAGTGGGCTGCGCGAGGCGATAGCCCCGATGGGTCGCCGCGTCGATCTCCACACCGAGTTCGCGCAGCGACTCGATGGCCTTCCACACCGCGCTGCGCGTGACCTGGCGCGTCGCGGCCAGCGACTCGCCCGAATGGAAGCGACCATCCGCCAGGGCCGCGAAGACGCTCTGCGCGAGAGGCGACTCGGCAGTGGACATCATTGACCGCGCAATCGACCCAGCAGCCACAGGCGGCGCGCGCGCGGCTCGGTGCCGGCCCGCATGCGCGCGAGGTTGCCGCGGTGCGTGTAGGCCACCAGTGCGCCGCACAGCAGCCCGAAGACCAGCAAGGGCGCTTGTGGTTGCGCGCCGATGGCGAACAGGATCAAGGGCAGCGCGCAGGCCGCCACGATCGAGGCCAGGCCCACGAAGCCCCACAGCATCATCATGAGCAACCAGGTCGCGAGCAGCGCCACCAGCGCCAGCGGCGATACGGCAGCCACTGCACCAACCAGCGTGGCAACGCCCTTGCCGCCGCGGAAGCCGTGAAATACCGGGTAGATGTGCCCCAGGATGGCCGCCAGCGCGCACGCCGGCACGAGCCAGGGGCCTGCGCCCCCGGCCTCCGCGCCCGGAAACCCTGCGACCGCCAGGCCTGCCGACGGCAGCCAGGCGCCGGCCAGCCAGCCTTTGGCGACGTCGATGACGATCACCGCCAGCGCGAATCCGGGCCCCTGCGTGCGCAGCGCATTGGTGCCGCCCGCGTTGCCGCTGCCCTGGGTCCGGATATCCACGCCCCGCACGCGCCCCAGCAGCAGGGCGCCGTTGATCGACCCCAGCAGGTAGGCGAGCACGACTTTCAGCGCGAATTCCATGGTGGGCAAGCTTAGCGGCTCGACGGTCCGCCCGCGAACACCTCGCGGGCTACAGGCAGTCCGGGCACAATCCCGTTCATGACCGATTCCGTACCCACCCTCAGCTTCCGCGACGTCGGCTCGGACGCCTTCGCGCGGGCCATCGGCGACGCCTACGGGCGCTACGGCTTCGTCATCGTCACCGACCACGGGATTCCCCAGCCGCTGATCGACCGGTTCCTGGACCTCTACCGCCGGTTCTTCGCCCTGCCCACGGCGGCGAAGCAGGCCTACCGTATTCCCGGCGGCGGCGGTGCGCGCGGCTATACGCCGTTCGGCATCGAGACCGCCAAGGGCGCCACGCATCACGACCTGAAAGAGTTCTGGCACGTGGGTCGCGAACTCGCGGCGGGCCACCCCCACCGCCAGTACATGCGCGACAACATCTGGGTGGACGAACTCCCGGGCTTCAGGGAATGCAGCCTCGAGATGTTCGAGGCCTTCGACGCGACGGGCCGGAGCCTGCTGCGCGCCATCGCGCGGTCACTGTCGCTCCCGGACGATTTCTTCGAGGACAAGGTCGAACAGGGCAACAGCGTGCTGCGGGTCATCCACTACCCGCCGGTACCGCCGCAGCCCACCGCGAGCGTGCGCGCCGGGGCCCACGAGGACATCAACGTCATCACCCTGCTGCTCGGCGCGGACGAGCCGGGGCTGCAGGTGCTCACCAGACAGGGCGAATGGCTCGCGGTGAACCCGGCGCCGGGCGCCATGGTGGTCAACGTGGGCGACATGCTGCAGCGACTGACGAACGGCGTGCTGCGCTCCACCACGCACCGGGTGGTCAACCCGGCGCGCGAACGCGCCTCGCACGCGCGGTTCTCGATGCCTTACTTCCTGCACTTCAACCCTGACTTCGTCATCGACGCCCTGCCCTCCTGTGTCGGCCCGGACCGGCCGCGGCAGTGGCCGCCGATCATGGCGGAGGACTACCTGCACGAGCGCCTGCTCGAGATCAAACTCAAATAACGTCCGGGAACCCCCTCAAGCCATGAACTTCTCGCTCTACCTGCAGGCGCTGCTGGGCATCGCCGTGTTCATCCTCATCGTGCTGCCGATGTCGACCAACTGGCGCCGCATCAACTGGAAGCTGGTGGCGGGGGCCGTCGCGCTGCAGTTCCTGATCTGCGTGCTGCTGCTCAAGGCCCCCTTGGTCAAGGAAGGGCTGCTGTACCTGAACCGCGCGGTCGGTGCGCTGGGCGAGGCCACGACCCGGGGCACCTCGTTCGTCTACGGCTACCTGGGCGGCGGCGCCACGCCGTTCACGGTCACCAACCCGGGCGCGGTCACCACCTTCGCGTTCCAGGTGCTGCCGCTGGTCATCGTGATGTCGGCGCTGTCCGCGCTGCTCTGGTACTGGCGCGTCCTGCCGCTGGTGATCCGCGGCATCTCCTACCTGTTCGAGCGCACGCTGGGCACGCGCGGACCGGCGGGCCTGGTCGCCACGGCGAACATCTTCCTCGGGCAGACCGAGGCACCCCTGCTGGTGAAGCCGTACCTCGAACGCATGTCGAGGTACGAACTGCTGCTCGTCATGACCGCCGGCATGGCGACCATCGCCGGCTCCGTGATGGTCATCTATGCCGCCATGCTGGGCGAACTGTTCGATGGCGTGCTCGGCCACCTGATCACCAAGTCGATCATGTCGGTGCCGGCAGCCATCCTGTTCTCGCACCTGCTGATCCCGGACGATGCCGAGACCGCCCAGGCCCTGCAGCAGCCGCCGCGCTTCTACCAGAGCGCGATGGATGCCATCACGCGCGGCACCGCGGACGGCCTGTCGATCTACCTGAACATCCTGGCGATCCTGATCGTCCTGACGGCCTTCGTCGCACTGGCCAACGGCGCGGTCGGCCTGCTGCCCGCCGTGGGCGGCCTGCCGCTGACCCTGGAGCGCATCGCCGGCTGGATCTTCGCGCCGGTGGCCTGGCTGATGGGCATCCCGTGGGCGGAGTCGCTGCAGGCGGGCTCGCTGCTCGGCATCAAGAGCGTGCTCAACGAGTTCATCGCGTTCATCGAGCTGTCGCGGCTCCCGCCCGAGGCCCTGAGCGAGCGCACGCGGCTGATCCTGGTCTACGCGCTCTGCGGCTTCGCCAACCTCGCGAGCATCGGCATCCAGATCAGCGGCATCGGGGCCATGGCGCCGTCGCGCCGCGATGACCTGGTGGCGCTGGCCTGGCCCGCCTTCGTGGGCGCGACGCTCGCCTCCTGCATGGCAGGGGCTGTGGTCAGCATCGTGGCGGGCTGAGGGCAGCCACTGTGGCGAAGCTCTATTTCTACTACTCGACGATGAACGCGGGAAAATCGACCGCCCTGCTGCAGGCTGCGCACAACTACGGCGAGCGCGGCATGCGCACGCTCGTCTACACGGCCAAGCTGGACGACCGTGCCGGGGGCAAGGTGCACTCGCGCATCGGCATCAGCGCCGAGGCTCGGCACTTCGCGCGGGGCGACGACCTGCACACCCAGGTCGAGGCGGATCTGGAACGAGGCCCGCTGTCCTGCGTGCTCGTGGACGAGGCCCAGTTCCTGACCGCGGACCAGGTGCGTCAGCTGGCGCGGGTCGTCGATGAACTCGACGTGCCCGTGCTCTGCTACGGCCTGAGGACAGACTTCCTCGGCCGGCTGTTCGAGGGCAGCGCCCAGCTGCTCGCGTGGGCGGACAACCTCGTGGAACTCAAGACGGTCTGTCACTGCGGGGCCAAGGCCACCATGGTCGTGCGGGTGCGCGAGGACGGCCGGGTCGAGAGCGAAGGCGCGCAGGTCGAGATCGGGGGCAACGATCGTTATGTCCCGCTCTGCCGGCGGCACTTCATCGTCGCCCTGGATTCCGGGCAGGCCTGAGCCTTTTGTTGCGCCCGGGCAACACCCGGCGTGAATGCACTGCAAAAACCCGTTGTCACGCGGGCGTAATGGCTTTAACGTTTACTCCATAGCTACAAGCGCCGGGCCAGCCGGCCGTGTCTGTTTTTTCAATACCTCTCCCGGGAGACTCAACCGATGTCCACGAAGGTCTGCGGAACCGCTGTGTCCGTATCGCAAACGCAACGCTCGCGAGCCGCCCTCCTGGCGCTGCTCGCCGGCCCGCTGGCGCTGCTCGCGGGAAGCCCGGGCGCCCTGGCGCAGTCGACCGGCACCACGGCCGCCGAAGGCCTCGAGGAAGTGGTGGTCACCAGCCGCCGCACCCGTTCCATCGCCGGCGTCACCGAGCAGACCGCTGCCAAGTCGCGCGTCACGGTCACGGGCGAGACCATCCTGAACGCGAGCGCGGGCCAGACCTTCCTGGAAGCGCTGAACCAGGTCCCCGGCTTCAACTTCACCAATACCGACCCCTACGGTTCCTCCGGCGGCAACCTGCGGTTGCGCGGCTTCGACGGGTCGCGCATCTCGCTGACCTTCGACGGCATCCCGCTCAACGACACCGGCAACTACGCGATCTACACCAACCAGCAGATCGACGCCGAACTGCTCGAAGCGGTGGACGTGAACCTCGGCACCACCGACGTCGACAGCCCCACGGCGTCGGCCACCGGCGGCACGATCAACACGCGCACGCGCCGCCCCCCTAAGGATGCGGGCGGTCTGGTGTCGGCGAGCCTCGGCGAGGACAGCTTCCGCCGCATCTTCGGCATGTTCGACACGGGCGAGTTCGGCCCCTGGGGCACCCGCGCCTACCTGGCCGGCTCCTACGCCCGCAATGACAAGTACAAGGGCCCGGGCGAGATCAACAAGCGCCAGGTCAACGCCCGCGTGCACCAGGACCTGGACAACGGCAACTTCATCTCGGCCGCGTTCCACTACAACCGCAACCGCAACAACTTCTACCGCAACGCCACAGCCGCGCAGTTCGAGCAGTTCGGCCGCGAGTACGACAACAACGCGCTCTGCACGCGCGACGCGCCCACCGCCGGGACCCGCGACAACGACGACGCCGTGCTCGTGCCGGGCGCCACCGCGAACGACAACCCGCTGAACCCGTCGGCCTGCACCAACTACTACGGCCTGCGCGTCAACCCGTCGGACACCGGCAACATCCGCATCAACTCGCTGTGGAACCTCGGCGAGAACCTGCGCCTGTCGGTCGACCCGTCGTTCCAGTACGTGCTGGCCAACGGTGGCGGCACGCAGCTGGCCAGCGAAACCCCCGCGGCGACCGGCACGGGCTCCGCGGATCGCCGCGTGGTCGGCAACACGACCCGCGTCGGCTTCGACCTGAACGGCGACGGTGACCTGCTCGACAGCGTGCGCTTCTACACCCCGAGCAACACCAACACGAAGCGCTATGGCGTGAACGCCTCGCTGATCTGGGACTTCGCCGAGAACCACCGCGCCCGCGTCGCCTACACCTACGACTACGGCAAGCACCGCCAGACCGGCGCCTTCGGCTACCTGGATGCGGATGGCAACCCGGAGAACCCGTTCGGCGGGCGGAAGGGTCGCAAGGTGCTGACGGCCGACAACAGCTACCTGCGCACCCGCGACCGTTACTCGATCGCGGAGCTCAACCAGTTCTCGGCCGAGTACCGCGGCAAGTTCATGGACGAGCGGCTGACGACGACCCTCGGCCTGCGCGCGCCCTTCTTCAAGCGCGAGCTGAACCAGTACTGCCATTCGCAGAACGCCTCGACCAACGTGCTCTGCACGACGCAGGTCCCGACGAGCACGCTGGCCAACGGCAACGTGCGCTTCGGCGCCTCGACCACCGAGTACATCGCGCCGTTCGCCGCCACCGCGAAGTTCGACGAGATCCTCCCCAACGTGGGCGTGAGCTTCGCACTCAACGACAGCCAGACGATCTACGCCTCGCTCTCCGGTGGCCTCTCGGCGCCGCGCACGGACAACCTCTACGCCGTGCGTCGCCAGCCGGATGGTTCGCTGGCCCGCGCGAACCCGGACCCGGAACAGACCGACTCCTTCGACATCGGCTGGCGCTACAACGCGGGCAACGTGCTCGCGTCGGTGGCCCTCTGGAAGTCGCAGTACAAGAACCGCATCGTGTCCTCGTTCGACGAGGAACTGGGGTTCTCGGTCGACCGCAACGTCGGCGACGTGGATCTCCAGGGTGTCGACATGCAGGTCGGCTGGAGCATCAGCGAGCGGGTGCTCGTCAGCGCCTCGGCCGCCTTCAACGACAGCGAACTGCAGGATGACCTGCGCCTCAGCGCCACCACGGTGGTGCCGACGGGCGGCAAGACCCTGGTCGAGACGCCGGAATGGACCTTCGGCGCCCGTGTCGAGGTTCGCCCGGTGGATCGTCTCGTCGTCGGCCTGGAAGGCAAGTACGTCGACGAGCGCTTCACCACGGACCTCAACGACGCCAGCGTCGACGCCTACACGGTGTTCAACCTGAACGCGAAGTACGACTTCGAGGTCGCGGGCGTCAAGGGACTCAGCGCACGCCTGAACGTCTTCAACCTGCTGGACGAAGAGTTCTACGGCAACATCTCCTCGACGGTGGGCGCCGTGGCGCTGCCGGGTTTCAGCCCGTCGCAGCCCTTCCTGAGCCTCGGCGCGCCGCGCACCGCGAGCCTCACGGTCCAGGTCGAATTCTGACCGGCCGGACCCGGCCTGAGCCGATGCCCCGGCCGGGGCTGGAACGCAAGAGGGGCGGCTCAGGCCGCCCCTTTTCTTTGGCGATGGCTCTGCTGCTCGCCTCCTCGGCAGCCCTGGGCGAAGGCACCATGCGCATCGCAAGCTTCAACGCCAGCCTGAACCGCGCCAGCGCGGGCGGGCTGGTCGCCGACCTGGCCACGGGCACTGATCCGCAGGCCCGGGTCATCGCCGAGATCATCCAGCGGGTCCGCCCGGATGTGCTGCTGCTGAACGAGTTCGATTTCGACGCGGACCAGGAAGGCGCGCGACTGTTCGCGGAGCGCTACCTGGCCTCGCCCCAGGGCGGAGCCGAGGCCATCCACTACGCCCATCGATTCTCTGCACCGGTGAACACAGGCGTGCCCAGCGGCTTCGACCTCGATCGGGACGGGCGCAGCGACGGCCCCGGTGATGCCTGGGGGTTCGGCGCCTTCCCCGGCCAGTACGGCATGCTGGTGCTCTCGCAACTGCCGATCGAAGCGGCGCAGCTGCGCAGTTTCCGCGAACTGCGCTGGCGGAGCATGCCGGGCGCGCTGATCCCGCCGGACTGGTACGCCGCCGACGCGGAAGCGCAACTCCGCCTGTCCTCCAAGAGCCACTGGGACCTGCCCCTGCGGTGGCCCGCGGGCCACGGCGCGCCACCGCGGACGCTGCACCTGCTGGCCAGCCACCCCACCCCACCGGCGTTCGACGGCCCCGAAGACCGCAACGGACGGCGCAACCACGACGAAATCCGGCTCTGGAGCGACTACCTGGACCCGTCCCGCGCCGGCTACATCGTCGATGACCAGGGCGGGCGCGGCGGCCTGGATCCGTCGGCAACGTTCGTCATCGCAGGTGACCTGAACGCCGACCCCAACGATGGCGGCAGCCACCCGGAGGCCATCCGCCGGCTGCTGGCACATCCGAGGGTGCACCCCGAGGTGGCGCTGGGGGCGCGCATTCCCGCCAGCGCCGGCGCACAGGAGGCCGCGGCACGGCAAGGCGGCGCGAACGGCGCGCACCGGGGCATGGCGCGTTTCGACACGGCGGACTTCGGCGATCGGCCGGGCGGCCCGGGCAACCTGCGCGTGGACTATGTCCTGCCGTCCAGCAACCTCATCGTCTGCGGCTCCGGGGTGTTCTGGCCGCAGGCATCAGACCCCCTGCGGCGGCTCGCGGAGGACGATGCGGCCAAAGGCTCGGACCATCGCCTGGTGTGGGTGGACGTCGCCCTGGATGCGACATGTCCGTGACGACAGGGCCGCTGCTGACCCTGGCCGTGCACGAGCGCCTGCATGCCGCACGGCGCGCCGGGCAGACGAGCGTCGAGTGCTCACTGGACCTCGAGCGCTCGCAGACCCTGATCGGGCTCGATGCCACCGGCTGGAGCTGGCATGGCCGCAGGTTCGAGCACCTCGAGTCATGCCGGGAGCGCACCGTCTATCACTGGACCGGGCGGGCCTTCGAGCCGGTGGCACGGTTTGCAGGTTCACTGATCAAGCTCGTGCCCACCGAGTGGGGGCCGCCGACCTTCGAGATCGACGGCATCAAGATGCTGCCCACGGCCACCGTGTCACCCTGGCGGGACGCCGAACGCAAGGTGGGCCTGATAGCGCCCCGGGGCAAGCTCATCCTCGACACCTGCGGCGGGCTCGGCTACTTCGCGGCCTGGTGCCTCGAGGGCGGCGCGCGGCAGGTCCTGTCCTTCGAGAAGAATCCCGATGTGATCTGGCTGCGCAGCCTGAACCCCTGGTCACCGCAGCCCGGTGGCCCGCTCAGCCTGACGCAGGGCGACGTGGCCCAGCAGGTCGCCGCGCTGGGCGCGGGGTCCGTCGATGCGATCCTGCACGATCCGCCGCGCTTCGGCATCGCCGGCGAGCTGTATTCCCAGATCTTCTACGACCAGCTGGCCCGGGTGATCCGCCGCCGCGGCACGCTGTTCCATTACACCGGCTCGCCCAACAGGCTGAGCCACGGCCGCGACCTCCCGAACGAAGTCGTGCAGCGCCTGCGCCGTGCGGGCTTCGCTGCCCGCCCGGAAGGCGATGGCGTGCTGGCCGTGCGGAACTGAAGCCCTCAGCGCAGCTTCAGTTCGATGCCCACCGGGCAATGATCCGACAGCCCGTGCTGCTGGTAATCCTCCAGGGTGTAAGCGACACGCCTGAAGGAATCGCGGGCCCACTGGCGCGCGAGGTCGCGCCCGAGCACCACCACGTCGATGTAGGCATCGTAGGGATCGGTCGCCACGCACTTCACGAAAGGCGCGCGCGCGGTGACATCCACGAGGGCGGCGGCCGCGGGCTCACGGTCGTCGATCTCCGCCCACAGGTTCTGCAATCTGCCCGCCTTGTCGCGCGCCGGTCCGCGCTCCTGCGCGAGGCGGCGGTTGAAGTCGCCCAGCAACCCGAAGCGACGGCCCGCGCGCGCCTGCGCGTCGATCCACGCCTCCAGCGGGGCGACCTGCGCGGCGAGATCCGTGCAGGCCGGATTGTTCGAGTCCGTCAGCGGGCCTGCCGGGCAGCCCGACTTCAGGTGCACGTTCATCAGCGCCATTTCATTACCGGTGCCGGGGAACAGTGTGACCACCACGCCGCGCC
>CAJACZ010000339.1 GCA_903938365.1 uncultured Pseudomonadota bacterium
AGGACTGTCACCTCAATGATCCTCAACGCGGTTTTCCTGCCCCTCGCCCTTGCTGCCCTGCTGGTTCCCGTATTCGATCTTCTCATGAGTCTTCTCGAGGCTACCGCGGAGAGTCGGGCGAACGAGGGGGGGCAAGCAGGCACGCGCCTGACTCTGTGGACGCATGGCACCGAGGCGGTGCTGCGGTCACCGTTTTTCGGTTGGGGTCCTGGCTCGCACTCTGGCCTCCTGGGTGCATTCGGCGGCGTCGAGTCGCACAATACCTTCATCGATCTGGCAGCACAGGCGGGTGTACCGGTGTCCATGCTGCTGGTCTGCCTGATCGGGGTCGCCGTGTTTCTTTCGGCGAGGGCAGGCATGCTGCGGCTGGGCGTGGCCATTCTGGCGCTTGCGACCCTCGCGGCGTTCCATAACGTGCTGCGGCAGCCCGTGTTCTGGTTCTGTCTGTTCGCTGTCATGAACGCCGGGATCCGCCCGGTGTCTGTCCTTGGTGCATCGATTCACCCGGGCAAGTTGAGGAGCAGTGATTACTGATGTGCGGGATCGCCGGAATGCTGGTTGGCCTGAATGGTCGCGTGGAGCCGTCGGAAGTCGTGGCCGGGATGACCGCCAGGCTGGTCCATCGTGGCCCGGATGACTCCGGGCTGTGGCAGGACCCGCAGGCCGGAGTGGCTTTGGGCCACAGGCGCCTGTCCATCATCGACACCTCGTCAGGGGGGCACCAGCCAATGCGTTCGCCATCGGGCCAGTTGGTGGTCTGTTTCAATGGCGAGATCTACAACTTCCAGGAAATCCGCTCGGATCTTCAGAAAGCCGGCTTCTCTTTCCGAACCCACTCGGACACGGAGGTGCTGGTTGCCGCGGTGGAGTGCTGGGGGATCGAGGCCGCCCTGAATCGCCTGGTGGGGATGTTCGCCTTCGCGATCTGGGACTCGGGCCGGCGAACCCTGGTGCTGGCTCGGGACCGTGCCGGAGAGAAGCCGCTTTACTGGGGTCTCGCAGGCGGCGATCTCCTTTTCGCTTCGGAACTGCAGTCGTTCCACGCGCATCCCGCGTTCAGCCGCGAAGTCGATCCGGATTCGTTCGAACTGTTCCTGCGCCACGCCTATGTTCCAGCGCCCCGCACGATCTATCGCGCCGTGCACAAGCTGCCGCCCGGCACCTATGCCACGGTCCGGCGAACCGGAAGCAACGAGTTATCCGTCGAGCTGAAAGCCTACTGGTCCCTGCCCGTCGGAACGGGGCGCAGCACTATTGGATACGAAGAGGCGAGGCGGCAAGCGGAGTTCCTGTTGAGCCGCGCGGTAAAGGGGCAACTTGTCTCCGACGTACCGCTCGGCGCGTTTCTCTCGGGTGGAATCGATTCCACTGCGATCGTTGCCCTGATGCAGGAGAACTCATCGAGCAAAGTCAGGACCTTCTCGCTGGGATCCAGCGAATCGGCCTACGATGAATCACGGTTCGCAGCGGCGGTAGCCGCGCACATCGGCACGGACCATACGGAATTGCGTGTCACTCCCGCTGAGGCACTCGAAGTGGTGCCGCAACTGGGAAGCATTTATGACGAGCCCTTCGCCGATTCCTCGCAGATCCCCACGCTGCTGGTCGCCAGGCTTGCCCGGAAGAGTGTGACCGTTGCGCTCTCGGGTGACGCGGGGGACGAGGTCTTCGGTGGGTACAACCGTTACATCTTCGCACCCCGTTTGTGGTCTTCAGCGGGGCGATGGCCCGTAGGCCTGCGGCGTGCAGCCTCCGCTGGCATGTCTGCCGTGCCGCATTCCTGGTGGGATACCGCATCCGGGGTGTTTGCACGTGCGACGGGGAGGCAGAGTGTCCGTTTGCTCGGCGAGAAGGTCGGCAAGATCGCGCGCGCACTGCCCGCTGGAACACCGCTCGAACTCTATGAACGTCTCGCAGCCTGCTGGACGGATCCACCGGTAGCCCGGTCATCTGCTGCCCCGCAGGCTCGCTGGTACAACCTGCCTGCCGAACTGACGGGCAGTGATCAGCGTTTCGTTGAACTCATGATGCATGTGGATTTCCTCACGTACCTCCCCGACGATATCCTCGTGAAGGTGGATCGTGCGTGCATGTCCGCAAGCCTCGAGGGGCGTGTTCCCATCCTGGATCACAGGCTGGTCGAGTTCATGGCGCCCTTGCCCCAGCAGTACAAGCTCGATTCCACAGGCTCCAAGCGGATCCTCAGGGATATCGTCTACTCGCGCGTGCCTCGCGAACTGCTCGACCGCCCCAAGACCGGCTTCGGCGTTCCGATCGACTCGTGGCTCCGCGGCCCTCTGCGCGAGTGGGCAGAGGCGCTCCTCGACGAGCGAGTGTTGAGGGAGCAGGGCCATTTCGATGCTGCCAAGGTCCGTGCGGCATGGTCGCAGCATCTCAGCGGTCACCGGTTGCGGCATCACGAAATATGGTCGGTGTTGATGTTCCAGGCGTGGCGCGCGGCGTCGCTGGCTCGATGAAGGCCGCTTTTTCACAGGTCTGGGCTCCGGCATGAAAGGCTCCCGCGAAACCGATCCGCGCCGCGTGTTGTTCGTGGTGAACGTGGGCTGGTTCTTCCTGTCGCATCGGCTGGCTCTCGCTCGCGCGGCCATGTCCGCGGGGTACCAGGTCCACGTTGCATGCGGGATCGAAGACCCAGTCGAGCGCCAGCGAATCGCGCAGCAGGGGATAGTCCTGCACGAGCTTTCGCTTCGCCGATCCAGTGGATCCGTGTTCAACGCCCTCACGGTCATGCGCGAGATCCGCAATCTGGTTTCGTCCTTGAAACCTCAAGTCGTGCACATGGTCGCACTGAAGGTCGTGCTGCTGGCAGGACTGGTGACCCCCCGGGTGCCCGGCCGAAAGGTCATTGCCGCCTTCTCCGGACTGGGGCACCTCTTCACCGACGAGGGGGCCAGGGCACGTGTCGCCCGTGCCGTGATCATGCCTTGGTTCCGTCTCGCGCTGCGTGGCGAGTCCTGCGTGGCGCTGTTCCAGAATGCCGATGATCGCGCGGTCTTCACGTCCAGGGGGGTGGTGCCCGAGCGGCGCACGACCCTGATTCGCGGCG
>CAJACZ010000340.1 GCA_903938365.1 uncultured Pseudomonadota bacterium
CAGCGGCACCTTGACGACCTGTGCGCCGAGCTTCTCGGCGAAGGACTGCAGCTGGTTGAAGGTCGGCCAGGCGCAGTTCAGCGTGCCGCGCTCGCAGTAGGCGAGCGCGAGCCGTTGCAGGAGCTCGCCGGAGCCGCTGCCGATCACGATCTGCTCGGGCGGGACGTTTTCGTTGCGAGCGAGGGTCTCCTGCAGCTGGCGCTGTACTTCGAAGCCGTAGCGCGACGCCTCGTCGGTCGCTGCGGCGAGGGCGGCGCGTGCGGCAGGGCCGGGCCCCCACGGGTTCTCGTTGGCGGACAGGCGCAGCGGCAGCCGCAGCGCGCCGGCGCGCGACGCCCCCGGGGGTGGAGCTGCGGCAGGCGCGAGCGCGGGGGCCAGCGGTATGGCCGCACCGGCGGCGAGGGCGAGGCGCAGGGCCTGGCGGCGATCCAGTCGACTCATCGGGTCTTTACCTCGCGCGCGGGGCGATGCGCGTCAGTAGTGCGGGGGTTTTTCGTGCTGGGTCGCCGGATCGCCTGCGCCGGGCGAAGCGGGCGTGGCGCCGAGTTCGTTGATCAGCTGCTGGTTGCGCTCGAGCACACGTTCCAGCTGGCGCTGCTGGCGGTAGAGCGCGTCGCTGAAATCCTGCAAGGCGTGCTCGAGGTGTGCCACCTTGATTTCGAGCGCTTCGATCCGGGCCGTGTCGCTCATTCCGGCTCCGTCGCGTCGATGCAGACCGGGCATTCGGCGGGAGCGGGTTCCGCGCCCGCGCCCGTGCCCGTGCCCTGCCAGGCCGACACGATTGCCGGCACCAGCCGGGTGTTGCGGGCGCGGGCAGGGACGGGCTCCCCGGCTCCCGCGGCCCGCGCCGCGGCGGCAGCCAGCGCCGCGTGCATGCCGGCGCGGGAGGCTTCGATCACCGGCACGCTGCAGCGCCCCTCGAGCAGCGGGCCCACCGGCGCCATGCAGGTGCAGCCGAGCGCGATGGCAGCGGCGCCATCCTCGCGCACGGCGGCCTCGCACTCGCGCAGCAGCGCCGCGATGATCGGGGCGTCGTGGCGCGCCATGCGCTGCATTACGCCGTCTGCGTCGCCGAGCCTCGCGAGTTCCTCCTCGCGCGACACGTAACGCACGCCGACGCAACGCTCGCCGCCCGGGGCTGCCCGCAACCGCTCCTCGTACAGGAAAGCCATCGAACGCGGCCACACCGTCACGATGGCGAACGGCCGCGTACCCTGTGCCGAAGCCTCGGCGATCGCCGCCGCGCCGGCGCCGATCACCGGCACCTCGACCGCGGCGCGGGCCGCGTCGAGCCCGTAATCGGCGAAGGAGTTGATCATCACCGCGGCCGCGCCCTGCGTGGCCGCGGCCTGGATCGCATCGACGTAGCCCAGGTCGACGACCAGCCGCTCGTACGGCGTATAGGCGAAGGCCGAGAGTCGCGGGTTCGCCAGCGCGGCCGTCGCGGGTGGCGAGGCGGCGCTGGCGGTGTCGGCGAGGTGGGGTGGCAGGTCCGTGCTGGCGGTGCCGCTGCCGATGACTGCAATGCGCATGGGCTGAAGGCTAAGCGAAACCCGGCGCGCGGGCTACAACGCCATGCGGCCGCGGTGCCTTGACAGTCCCGGGTGCGGCCGCGAGGCTAGCCCACCATGCCCAGCAACCCGACTGTCGATACCGCCGTCCAGAAGGATCCGCCCTATCCATCGCGTGCCTACGCCTGGTATGTCGTGGTCCTGCTGACGCTCGCCTACGCAATATCGCTGCTCGATCGCTGGATCCTGTCGTTGCTGGTCGGGCCCGTGAAGGCGCATTTCGGGGTCAGTGACACCCAGATGGGCCTGCTCATGGGCTTCTGGTTCGCCGTGTTCTACGTGGCCATGGGCCTGCCCTTCGGCTGGATCGCCGACCGCTTCAACCGCAGGACCATCATCGGCGCGGCCATGCTCTTCTGGTGTTCGATGACCGCCGCCTGCGGCCTCGCGCGCACCTTCCCGCAGCTGACTGTCGCGCGGCTGGGGGTGGGGCTGGGCGAGGCGGCGCTGGCCCCGGCGGCCAACTCCATCATTGCAGACTACTTCCCGCGCAGCGAACAGAGCCGTGCCATCGCCTTCTTCAACATGGGCATCTCGACCGGCATGGGCTTCGCCTATCTGATCGGCGGCCTGATCGTCGCCTGGATGGTGACGCAGCCGCCGCTCGTGCTGCCCCTGTTCGGCGAGCTCGCCACCTGGCAGGTCGTGTTCCTCGCCGCCGGCGCGCCCGGCATCCTCGTGGCGCTGCTGATGTTCACGGTGCGCGAACCGCTGCGGCGTGAGCGCCTGGCGCGCAGCGCCGACGAAATGACCCTGGGTCGCTGCTTCGCGTTCATGAAGGAGCGCCGGGGCGCTTACCTGCCGCTGCTGATCGGCATGGTCGCCTCGCCGCTGCTGGGCTATGCCTGGCAATGGCTGCCGACCATGTTCGACCGGGTCTGGGGCTGGAAGGCCGCGCAGTTCTCGTTCACCTACGGCTGGATCCTGCTGGTGTTCGGACCGCTGGGGGCCATTTCCGGTGGCTGGCTCGCCACACGCCTCTACCGTTCCGGCCGCAAGGATGCGCCCTACGTGGCGGCGCTGATCGCCATGACGGTGATGGTCATCACCTCCGCCCTGCTGCCGCTGGCGCCGACACCCGAGATCGCGGTGGCCATGCTCATTCCGGCCAGCTGGTCCGGTGCGATGGGTGCAGCCAGCGGCGCTGCCGCCATGGTGTTCATGACCCCCGGCGAGTTCCGCGCGCAGGTTTCCTCGGTCTACATCCTCACCATCAACGGGTTCGGACTGCTCATCGGGCCCACCGCCGTGGGGCTGCTCAACGATTACGTGTTCCCCGGCCCGACGGGCGTGCGCTGGTCCCTCGTGGCCGTGGTGCTGGTGGCAGGCGGTCTCCTGACCCTCTACCTCGCCACCGGTCGCCGCGCGTATGCTGCAGCGGTCACGAGGCTGGAAGAGGCGCAGGCCGCGCGATGAGTCTGCCGTTGGGAGACGCAGGTATCGTCATCGGAGCAGGACGCTCCGAGCGTGCCATTGCGATCGATACCGTCCGCGAATTCATGGACGCCATGGCGCGTCATGACCTCGACGCCGCGCGTGCGCGGCTGGCGCCCGGCTTCCTGCTCACGGTGCCCGGCGGACACGTATTCCGCAGCCTCGAGGAATTCCTTGCTTTCGGTGCCGGCCGCTACCAGGCGATCCGCAAGTACACCGACGACCTCGAAGCCTGCGAGGCACCGGTCGGTTTCGCCGTGTACGCGCGCGGGACGATGGCCGGCACCTGGGTGGACGGCACTTCGTTCGAGCAGGTGCGGTACATCGACCGCATGCTGGTGAGGGAAGGGCGGATCGCCGAAATGCAGGTCTGGAACGACATCGGCGAGTCGAGGCCGCGCTGACGCTGCGGTGACACTTCCCGTCACCCTGTCTTCACGGGTTCGTCATCAGCCAGTCCCATGCTGTGCGCCTCGGCTTCGACGGGCGGCAGTCTATGGAATCGCGCTGGAAAAGTTCGCTTCGCTCGGGTCTGCGCTCGCCGCTGCGCCCGGAACCGGGTTGCTGGCCGCAGCGGAGCGGCTGGTCCCGCCCTTCGTGCTGGATGAAGGGAAGGCCGGGGCGGGTCACGGCGCCTGCGCGCCGTGACCGGACCGGTGACCTGCCTTAGCGGGCGCGGGTCTTCTTCGCGACCTTCTTCGCGACCTTCTTGGTCGCCTTCTTCACGACCTTCTTCGCCTTGGTGACCGTGGACTTCACCTTCGCCTTGGTCTTCGCCGTGGTCTTGGCAGCCGCGACCTGCGACTTGCCCACCGTGCGCTGCACGGCGCCGGCGACCTTCAGCTTGCGGCTGCCCGTCACCTTGCCTACCGCGCTCTTGACCGAGCCCTTGGCCTGGTTGACGCGTCCTTTAACCTGAGTCTTGCTGATCGCCATGTGCACGTGCTCCCTTGGGTGTGCAGTTAATTGACGGCGCGGAGCTTACGCTGACTTGCGGATTCGCGTATCGGGAAAAACCGCCGGGGCTCAGCCGATCAGGTAGCTGGTGGCGAATACGCCGAGCATGGCGAACACCAGCCCGATCTTCGCGAGCGTGCCGACCGCGAGGCCGATCCAGGTCGCGAAGCCCACGCGCGCAGCCGCGTCGAGCCGTTGCTGCGCCATGAATTCACCGATGACAGCGCCCGCGAAAGGTCCCGCCAGCAGGCCGAACAGGCCGAAGGGAAACGCCGCGAGTGCGCCCAGCGCCGCGCCCGCGAGCGCGAGGCGACTGGCGCCCACGCGCTTTGCGCCGATCAGGCCGCCCATGATGTCGGCGACGAAGGCGAAGGCCGTGAGCACGCCGAGGATCACCAGCGTGAGCGCGCCGATGCGCGTGAAGTCGTCGATCCAGGCCGCGAGCAGCATGCCGCCGAACACGGCCATGACGCCCGGCACGCCGGGCAGCACGGTGCCGGCGACGCCGACCAGGATGAGGGAGATCGCGATCAGCCAGAGCAGTGCGGGTTCCATGCGGGAATTATAGGCCCCGGGGGTCGCGCGATACCAACCGGAGCACGGCGCGCGGCCGCGGAATTTTTGATCTTCCCGGGCTGCTTGCGTAACTTGCAGGTCGCGAAGGCACCGGCCGTCGTTCGGCCGACCCAGGAATCCGCAAGATGAAACACAGAACGATTGCCCTCGCCATCTCGGTCGCGCTCGGCGCCACCCTGGCGTCCGCCGTGCGCGCACAGGCGGTGCAGGCCGGGGACGCCGCGGGTCCGACGCTGCTCGACGAGGTCACCGTCACCGCGCGCAAGCGCGAGGAGGCGCTGCAGGACATCCCGCTGGTCGTCAACGCCTTCACCGCCGAGCAGATCGAGCGCAGCAACATCCAGGGCCTTGCCGACATCTCGCTGCGCACGCCGGGCCTCAACTACGAGGGCTACGTGTCCGCGGGCCTCTCGGGCGGCCTCGTGCTGCGTGGCCTGACCAACACGCAGCTCACCAACCGCACGCAGAACGTGGCGGTGTTCTACGACGGCGTGTATCTGCCGAACCAGGCGATGTTCGACCTCGGTCTGGCCGACATCGAGCGCGTCGAGGTCCTCAAGGGTCCGCAGAGCGCGCTCTATGGTCGCAACGCCTTCGCCGGCGCCATCAACTACATCCCGAAAAAGCCCTCCACCGAGTGGCGTGCCGACGCCACGGTCACCGTCGGCAGCGACCAGCGTGAGGACTACGGCGCGTTCATCAGTGGCCCGCTGAGCCCGGATCGGGCGATGTTCAAGCTCGCCTGGTCGGGCACCGAGTCCGACGGCACCATCCCCAACCGGCACCCGCTCGCCGCGCAGGGCGTGAGCCCCGGCAACCGGGGCAATCTCGGTGGCTACGACAACAGCATGTGGTCCGCCGGCCTCACGGTCCGGCCGGTCGAGAACCTCGAGATCGACGTCGGCTACTTCCGCACCGACATCCGCCGCGAACCCGCGGGCAGCTATACCCTGCAGGGTGCCGCCTCGAACCAGTTCGGCCTCACGCCCTACAACGACCTGAACTGCCTGCCGCGGCTCGTCGCCGGCGTGCAGCGCAACACCGCCTGGTGCGGTGAACTGCCCTACGACCGTCCCCAGGTGTCCGGCGACACGCGTATCCCCGGCGTGGTGGTCGATCCGCGCCAGCTTGGCCTCAACGGCGGCAGTTCCGTGGCCACGGCCGCGGCCACCTACGCGATCGGCGAGTCCGTCGAGGCCTTCTACGAGTTCGGCCGTGCCCGCTATGAGGGCTACGGCGGCGGCCCCAGCGACCGCGATCCGGTGCGCGGCAGCAACACGGCGGCGTTCTTCGTCCCCGGCCTGAACAATGTCGTGGACTCGCGGCCGAACGGCACTCTGAGGACCGACTCGCACGAACTGCGCCTGCAGTCCGCCGCCGCGGCGCGCCTCGCCTGGCTGGTCGGGGCCTACTACTCGGAGGTCACCGAGTACACCACGGGCCTGTCGCTGTTCGTGCCGCCGCTCGGAACCGACAGCCTGGCCGGGCCGATCCAGTCCTCGAGCCAGAGCGCCGCGCGCTTCGAGGACCGCATCCGCGCGTTCTACGGCTCTGTCGAATATCGCTTTTCGGAGCGGCTCAGCGCGTCCGTCGAGGCCCGCAGCAACGACGAGGACAAAGAGATCTTCCGCCTCACCGATTCCACGGGACGCCCGGTGGTCAACACCCCGGCATCACCGCAGAACACCTACCAGTCCCGGGGCTTCAGCAGCACCACGTGGCGCGCCTCGCTGGGCGTCAAGCCGGTGCCCGACGTGCTGGCCTACCTGACCGCAGCCCGGGGCGAGAAGGCGGGTGGCTTCAACACCGCGCGCAACCCCGACCTGCAGGGCACGTTCAATCCCGAGACCACCACGACCTACGAACTCGGCCTCACGACCGAGTGGCTCGAGCGCCGGCTGCGCGTCAACGGCGCGGTGTACTACATCGACTGGACCGACATCCAGGGCGCCTCCCCGCAGCGCGGTCCGGGCATCCTGCCGAGCGACGCCAACGTCATCGAGAACCGCGGCGGCGCGGAGTCGACC
>CAJACZ010000341.1 GCA_903938365.1 uncultured Pseudomonadota bacterium
CGGGCGCGGGCCGCCTCGATGAGCTTGCCGGCGATGGCCTTGGCTTGCTGCGGGTGCTCGAGCAGGAACTCCGACAGTTTCTGGGCAACGGCCGTTTCGACGATGCCTTTGACCTCGGAGGACACGAGTTTGTCCTTGGTCTGCGAGGAGAACTTCGGGTCCGGCAGCTTCACGGACAGGATGGCGGTGAGCCCTTCGCGCGCGTCGTCACCCGTGGTGGGCACCTTTTCACGCTTGGCGATGCCTTCCTTTTCGATGTAATCGTTGAGCGTGCGCGTGAGCGCGGCCCGGAAGCCGGACAGGTGCGTGCCGCCGTCCTTCTGCGGAATGTTGTTCGTGTAGCAGAACATCGACTCCTGGTAGGAATCGTTCCACTGCATCGCCACCTCGACGCCGATCGGGCCTTCCTGGCAGCGGAACCAGACCACCGAGTCGTGCACGGACTGGCGTGAACGGTTCAGGTGCGTCACAAAGGCCTTCAGGCCACCTTCGTATTCGAAGACCTCGGACTTGTTGTCGCGTTCGTCGACCAGCTCGATGCGGACACCGGAATTCAGGAACGACAGCTCGCGCAGGCGCTTGGCGAGGATCTCGTACACGAAGCTGATGTTCGTGAAGATTGTTTGACTGGGCTTGAACCGGACCGTGGTCCCGGTCCGGTCCGTGGTGCCGACCACGGCCAGCGGCGCCTGGGGCTCGCCCAGCCGGTATTCCTGGCGGTGCAGCTTGCTTTCACGGTGGATGGTCAGCGTGAGCAGGTCGGACAGCGCATTGACGACCGAGACGCCGACGCCATGCAGACCGCCGGAGACCTTGTACGAGGTGTCGTCGAACTTACCGCCGGCGTGCAGGATGGTCATGATGACCTCTGCAGCGGAACGGCCTTCTTCGGCGTGGATATCTACAGGGATGCCGCGCCCGTTGTCCTCGACCGTGACGGATTCGTCGGCATGAATGGTGACGATGATCCGGTTGCAATGACCGGCGAGGGCTTCGTCGATGGCGTTGTCCACCACCTCGAAAACCATGTGGTGCAGACCGCTGCCGTCATCGGTGTCACCGATGTACATTCCGGGCCGTTTGCGGACCGCGTCAAGGCCCTTTAAAACCTTGATTTTGCTCGAATCGTAAACGTCGTTTTGAGACATGCTCGGGGCCGGTCTTCGGGGCGCCCATTATAGTCTGGACACCCTCCCCTGTTCCACGTGAAACACGCTCTCGGGTGTGCCGAAGAGACGCGAGTCACGGTCCAGGGCGGTGACGATCAACTGCGTGTCCAGCGCCTTCACGCGCTGGATGAAGCGCCCCAGGCGCTCCTGGTCCAGTTCGGCGGAAGGATCGTCCAGCAGCAAGGTCGAGCGCAGCCCGTGTTCGCGTTGCAGGTACTCGAGCTGGCAGAGGGTGAGCGCGACGGCCGCGAGTTTCTGCTGCCCCCGCGACAGCACCTCCCGCGCCGCCTTGCCCTGCAGTCGCAGCAGCACATCGGCGCGGTGCGGCCCGGTGGAAGTTGCGCCCCGCTCCCTGTCCCGAGGCAAGGCGTTCGCCAGCGACTCGGCCAGGCTGTGGGTCCGGTCCCAGCCCGCGGTGAAGCCCAGCGCCAGATCCTGTTCCACGAGCAGGCTGCAGAGTTCCGCCCAGTAGGGCCGCAGCGCAGTAAGCACGCGCACCCTGCAATCGGTGAGCATTTCACCCTCCCGGGCGAGCTCGCGATCCCAGACCTCGATATGACCCTGGTTGGCGCGCAGCGCCCCATTGCGCTGAAGCAGAGCCCGGGAGTAGCGGCTCCAGGCACCCCCGAAGCCAGGTTCCACGTGGAACACTGCCCAGTCGAGCCAGCGCCTGCGCCGTGCGGAGCTGTCCTCGATCAGCTTGTGCGCATCGGGATCGATGGCCTGTACCGGGAACGCGGCAGCCAATTCAGCGAGGCTGCGGACGTTCTCACCGTCCAGCCGCGCCCGGGTGCCCTGCTCTTTGCCGACTTCCAGGCCCAGGGTATGTGGCAAGGGCTCGGCCACCGTGCGGCCCACCACCCGGAAGGCCTTGGCGCCGTGCCGGATCAGCCGTTCGTTGAGCCGGGTCCGGAACGAGCGTCCTCGTCCGAGGACAAAAGCGGCCTCGAGCAGCGAGGTCTTCCCCGCACCGTTGGCGCCGAAGATAAGGTGAGTGCCTGGGCCGAGGCTCAGTTCGGCCTTCTCAATGCAGCGGAGATCCTCGACGCTGAGCTCCGCCAGCGCCATCCCGGGCTCAGAGCCTCATCGGCATGACGACGTAGCGGGCCGTGGACACGCCGGGCGCCGTGATCAGGCAGCTGCTGTTGGAATCCGTCAGGCCGATATGCACCCGGTCCGTCTCGATGGCCGCCAGCGCGTCCAGCAGGTAGTTGACGTTGAAACCGATCTCGATCTCTTCGCCCACGTAGCTGACCTCGAGCTGGTCCTCGGCTTCTTCCTGCTCCGGGTTGTGCGTCTGCAGCGTGACCAGATCCGGCTTCACGTTCAGCCGGATTCCCCGGTACTTCTCGTTCGAGAGGATCGCGGTCCGCTGCAGCGACTGCCGCAGAACGCCGCGGTCGGCGTCGACGATGCGGTTCGGGTTGGCCGGGATAACGCGCCCATACTCCGGGAAACGACCGTCAATCAGCTTCGATGTGAATCGAATGTCGCCGATCTGGCAGCGAACGTGATTGGTACCGATCGACATTTCGATGTCACCGTCACTGCCCAG
>CAJACZ010000342.1 GCA_903938365.1 uncultured Pseudomonadota bacterium
AGGAAGCGTGCATCGCGCTCGATGATCGCGGCGACGGTGATGGCGGGCCGGACGCTCAAGGGCGCAGGCCTTGCGGCGGGCGTTCCGGCCTCAGCGGCTTCCGGCGCGGATCGTGACCGGTTCGGGCTCGTTGGCCAGCCAGACAGCCTCGAATTCCGCCAGGTGCTTGCGCGCGATCGGCGGGTGGTTGAAGTTGGCGATGCCTTCCCAGGTCCGGGGCCGTGCCCGCAGGACGACGGCACGATCGTCGGCGATGATGTACGAGGCCGCGTGCTGCGGCACCGGGACACGCATGATCCGGATGTCGATGTAGCTGGTCAGGCGTCGGGCCATGCCGACGAAACGGTTGCCGTCGCGCAGCAGCTTGGAGCCGTCGGTCAGCACCACGCGTACCTTGGCGAAGTTCCGGCCGAGCACGAAGCGCTTGATGATGCCGAGGAACTCGCTGTGGTCGTACAGCTGGGGCTCGAAATCCTGCGTGTAGATGGAAATGAGACGCTGGGCGCTCGAGGCGACCTGGTTGCAGGCCGCGCGCATCTCTTCCATGGAGGTCAGGACCGTCATCGTCGACGACGGCTGGCTGGAGACCGAGGGCACGATCGGGGGTGCCGGCGGAGCGGCCCCCTGCATCAGGATTCCAAGTTCGAACTCTTCGCTGCGAGACACGTTCCGACCACGACGAAATCCGGCAACACCTGCCGCGTTGGAAGGATGTTGGGCCCGCCGGGGCAGGGCAGTGCGTCGAGCGCGTCACGTTTCCGCCGTGGTTATGACATGGCCGTGCTGAAACGAGCGCTGCGTCTCAGGTCGATCGGATCCGGGTCAGGCCTGCAGGGCCAGACTGGCTGCCAATCCGACATAATCTGCCGGGCGCATGGCCGCCAAACGGTTCTTATCGGCCTCGGGGATGGGCAGCGTGGCGACGAATTCGCGATAGCGCGCGGCGTCGATCCCCTGTCCGCGGCTGAAGTCCTTGAGCTTTTCGTAGCCGTTAGGGACGCCGGCGGCGCGCAGCACGGTCTGCACCGCTTCGCCGAGGACTTCCCACGCGCCGTCCAGGTCGGCTGCGAGCCGCGATGCGTCGGGCTGGATCTTGCCGAGCCCGCGCTGGATGGAGCCCCAGGCGATCAGCGAGTGGGCGAGTGCGACGCCGAGGTTGCGCAGCACCGTGGAATCCGTGAGGTCGCGCTGCCAGCGCGAGACCGGCAGCTTTTCGGCGAAGTGCCGCAGCAGCGCGTTGGCCACGCCCAGGTTGCCCTCGCCATTCTCGAAATCGATCGGGTTCACCTTGTGCGGCATCGTCGATGAGCCGACCTCGCCCGCCACCGGGCGCTGACGCAGGTAGCCGAGACTGATGTAGCCCCAGATGTCGCGGGCCAGGTCGATCAGCACCACGTTGATGGCCGCGAGCGCGTCGCAGTATTCGCCGATCCAGTCGTGCGGCTCGATCTGCGTGGTGTGCCGGTTGGCTTCGAGTCCAAGGGATTCCACAAAGCCCTCGCCGATGGACTGCCAGTCGGCATCGGGCAGGGCGGCGCAGTGTGCGTTGAAGTTTCCTACGGCGCCGTTCCACTTGCCGAGGATCGCGACCCGTTCCCAGCGCAGGCGGGCGCGGTCGAGACGCGCCACGGTGTTGGCGAACTCCTTGCCGAGCGTGGTCGGGCTGGCGGTCTGGCCGTGGGTGCGGGCAAGCATGGGCAGCGCGGCGTGCCGGTGCGCAAGTTCGCGCAGTCCGTGGATGAGCGCGCCCAGCGCGCCGAGCAGGGTCTGGCGACCCGCCTTGAGCATGCGCGCGTACGAAAGGTTGTTGATGTCCTCGGACGTGCAGCCGAAATGAACGAGTTCCAGCACCGCGGGCGAAGCGCCCGCCGACTGCAGGCTGTCGCGCACGAAATACTCGACGGCCTTGACGTCGTGGTTGATGCGCGCCTCGATGGCTTTGACCTGTGCGGCGGCGCCCTCGGGGAGTTCCTGCGTGAGGCGCTGCAGGGCATCGATGACGGGCTGGGCGAGGCCCGCGGCGGCGGCGATGGGCGGGGCGGGCAGGCCGGCCAGGTGCAGGACCCATTGTGCCTCGACACGGATGCGCTCGTGGATCAGTGCCGATTCGGACAGGCAGGCCCGCAGTGGTTCCACCGCACGGCTGTAACGGCCATCCACCGGGGAGATCGCAGTCAGCGTTTCAATGGGCATGGGGGCAAGGGGCGCGAGTGGTAAGATTGCCCATTATACCCGAGCGCCGTTCCCGGCCCCGAAGCATCCATGTTCGAAGCCTCTGTCACCGATCTCTGCGCGCTCGACAGCACAGCACTGCGCGAGCTGATCCGGGGCCGGCTCGCGGTGTCGCCGGGCAGCAGGAGCGCCGATGACTGGCGCTATGGCCCCACGGCGCCGGCGCGGCGGGCTGCGCTGCGCGGTTACTTCCCGTCCTCGCCCGTGCCGGCCGCCGTGCTGCTGCCGATCGTCGAGCGGGAGCAGGGCCTCACCATGCTGCTGACGCAGCGTGCCAGTCACCTCACGCACCACGCTGGCCAGATCAGCTTTCCCGGCGGGCGAGTCGAAGCAGGCGACGTCGATCCAGTGGCCACGGCGCTGCGCGAAACCGAAGAGGAAATCGGCCTGCCCCGATCCATGGTCTCGGTTGCGGGTTACCTGCCCGACCATCTGGTCGTCACGGGCTACCGTGTCACTCCGGTGGTGGGCTTCGTGACGCCCGGCTTCGCTCTCGAACTTGATCCGACCGAGGTGGACGATGCCTTCGAGGTGCCGCTGTCGTTCCTGCTCGACGGGCGCAACCACGTGCCGCGGGTGCGGCGTTTCGAGGGCCACGACGTGGAACTGATCGACATGCCCTATGGCGAGCGCAACATCTGGGGCGCCACCGCGGACATGCTGCTCACCCTGTACCGCTTGCTGCGCGGCGAGGATGCCTGATGGATGATTCCGCGAAATCCGCCCTCGAGCGGCTGCTCGGGATCATGCGGCGACTGCGCGATCCGCAGGCGGGCTGCCCCTGGGACCTGGAGCAGACCTTCGAGACCATCGCCCCGCACACGCTCGAGGAGGCGCACGAGGTGGTCGACGCCATCAGCAGGGGCGAGCCCGGCGCGATCCGCGACGAACTTGGCGATCTGCTGTTCCAGGTGGTTTTCCACGCCCAGATCGCGCAGGAGCGAGGCTGGTTCGGCTTCGACGAGGTGGCCGAGTCCATCGGCACCAAGCTCGTCCGGCGGCACCCGCACGTGTTCGGCGAGCCGGTCACGGGCCTGTCGGTTGCGGATCAGACCCGGGCCTGGGACGACCTCAAGGCTGTCGAGCGTGAGGCTGCAGGGCAGTCGGGCGCGCTGGCTGGCGTGGCGATGTCATTGCCTGCGTTGACGCGCGCGACAAAACTCGGCCGGCGTGCGGGTCGGGTGGGCTTCGACTGGCCGGACATCGACGGAGTGCGGGCGAAGGTGGACGAGGAACGGCGCGAACTCGAAGAGGCCATCGAGGGCGGCGAGTCGATCGAGCGGCGTGCCGAAGAGCTCGGTGACCTGCTGTTCGCCACGGCGAACTGGTCGCGTCACCTGGGCATCGACCCCGAGGCCGCGCTGCGGGCCGCCAACCGCAAGTTCGAGCAGCGCTTCGCGATCATGGAAGCCTTGGTGCGCGAGCGCGGGCTGGTCCTCGAGGAACTCAGCCTCGAGGCCTGGGAGGCTCTCTGGGCGGAGGCGAAGGCGCGCTGAGGGTTGCTCCGCAGCGGGTCAGTCGAGATCGAAGCGCACGCCCTGCGCCAGGGCGATCGTGCCGGACCCGTTGATGGTGCAGGTCTGGCGGCGCATGTAGCCCTTCCAGGCGTCTGAACCGGATTCCCGCCCGCCGCCGGTGTCCTTCTCGCCGCCGAAGGCCCCGCCGATCTCGGCGCCCGAGGTGCCGAGATTCACGTTGGCGATCCCGCAGTCGCTGCCTGCAGCGCCGAGGAACAGCTCCGCGGAGCCCAGCGAGCGGGTGAACACCGCGGACGACAGGCCGTATCGCGACTCGTTCTGCAGGGCGATTCCCTGCGCGAGATCCTCGCAGGGCACGATCCAGAGGATGGGTGCGAAGGTTTCCTGCTGGACGAAATCTGCGTCGTTCCGCGCCAGGAACAGCGTGGGTTCGACAAAGTGCCCCTTCATGGCGGGCAGCGACCGACCGCCGTGCAGGAGCTGCGCGCCGGCCTGCCGGGCAAGGTGCACCGTAGCCTCGAAGCGCTGTACCGCGGCCGCGTCGATCAGCGGTCCCATCAGCGTGGCCGGGTCGAGCGGGTCGCCGATCCGGACGCTGCGATAGGCCTTCACCAGCCGCGCGCACAGTTCGTCCAGCCGAGCCCGATGACAGATGACGCGTCGGGTGCTGGTGCAGCGCTGGCCGGCCGTGCCGACTGCGCCGAACACGATCGAGGGGATCGCGGCATCCAGGTCCGCGCTCTCGTCCACGACAACCGCGTTGTTGCCGCCGAGTTCCAGCAGGCTGCGGCCGAGCCTGGCCGCGACGCGCTGCGCCACGTGCCGGCCCACCTCGGTCGAGCCCGTGAACGACAGCAGCGCGATGCGCGGGTCGTCGACCAGCCGTTGCGCGAGCGTGGTCCCCGCGTCCACGAACAGCTGGAAGACCGGCGGGAAGCCGTTCGCGGCGAGCGTGACGTTGCAGATGCGCTGCACCGCCAGCGCGGTGAGGGGCGTTCGTGGTGAAGGTTTCCAGACCGAGACGTTGCCGCAGACCGCGGCGAGCAGCGCGTTCCAGGCCCAGACAGCGACCGGGAAATTGAAGGCAGTGACGATGCCGACGAGTCCGAGCGGATGCCACTGCTCCAGCATCCGGTGTCCGGGGCGTTCGGAGTGCATGGACAGGCCGTAGAGCATCCGCGACTGGCCGACGGCGAAGTCGGCCACGTCGATCATCTCCTGGACTTCCCCCAGGCCCTCGGTGCGGATCTTGCCGGTCTCCAGGCTGACCAGCGCGCCGAGGTCGTCCTTGTGCGTCCGCAGTGCCGCGGCGATGAGGCGGATCGCTTCGCCGCGGCGTGGCGCCGGCACCTCTCTCCATGCCCGCTGGGTGTGGGCGGCGGCCTCCATGATCGTGATGTAGTCGGCTTCCGTGGCGGCGCTCACTTCCGCGAGGAGTTCGCCGGTGGCGGGATTGAAAGAACGCAGCTTCGGCGACGCATCGTCACGCGGCGCCGACCAGCCGAAGCCGCCATCGCTCGCGCCGGGGTTGCAGGCTGCCAGGCCCAGCCTGGAGAGCAGGGCGGCGCTCATTCGCGGCTCCCGGCTGCGGGCCCGTGCCGGTGGGCCGCGCCGCGCGCCACATAGTCGCCGGAGATGTCCTTGGTGCCGCCGGCCGCGAAATACCGCCCGAAGCGGTTACCGAGGATCTCCTGCATCGAAAAGGATTCCTGGGTGACGAGCCCGCGCCGTTGCGTTCCACCCTGGATCACGAGGTCGAGTACCGACGTCAGGCCTGCTGCGGTGGTGACCTGGATCGCCGACCACAGCCTGCCGTCGATGACCTGGGGATAGATCTTGCTGACGTAGTTCTCCTCGCGCAGTTCGCCATCCTGCAGTCCGGCCACCGCGGCGTAGACGACCACGACGTCCTGCAGCGTCTGCGGCACTGCGTTCTCGAGGATGCGCTTGAGGGTCGCGCGATCGTCATTGAGCTTCAGGTCGTTCATCAGCAGCCGCATCTGGGCGCAATGCCCGGGATAGCGCATGGTCTTGTAGTTCATGGACTCGCAGGTGGATCCGAAGGTATCCCCCAGTGAACCGAGCCCGCCCGAGGTGTTGAAGGCCTCGTAGAGCGTGCCGTCGATCTCGATCTCTTCCAGGCCTTCCAGCGGCGCGACCGACACCAGTCGACCGCCCATCAGCGCCTGGCAGGGATTGCCGTACTCGTTGATCAGTCCCTCGGTGGACCAGGTCAGTGAATACTTGAGCACGTTGTTCGGGTGCTGCGGCAGCGCACCGACCCGCAGCTTGACCGAGCGCACCGCGTCGAAATGGGTCATGAGTTCGTGCGCGGCGATGCTGATGAAGCCCGGCGCCAGGCCGCACTGGGGCACGAAGGCGCGGTCTGCGCCTTCGGCGATGTCACGCACGGCGCGCGTGACTTCGATGTCCTCTGTCAGGTCGAAGTAGTGCGCGCCGGCCTGCCGCGCGGCCGCGGCCACCCCTGGATTGCAGTAGTAGGGCAGGCTGGACACCACGGCGTCCGCCGGATGCGCGGTGAGGTGCGCGGCGAGCGCCGCAGCGTCTTGCGCATCGAGGCTGAAATGCTCGGTCCGGCCGGAGCGCTGGGCCTGCGCCACGCGGCCCGCCTGTCCTGGCGCAAGGTCCGCCAGTTGTACGCGATAGTCGCCCGAACCCGCGAGCAGTCCGCTGATCAGCGAACCGATCTTTCCCGCACCCAGAACCAGGATCGTGTGCATCGGCAGCCCCCACGGGCCTTGAGCGCCGGCCCTGGGCGCATTCTGCGCCGCCGTCGCGGTGCGCGCTATCGGCGGGAATCTGCTTTTGCCGGGGTCGCCCGCGTCGACTAGAATCAGTGCGACATGAAAACACCCGCTCACCAGCCCTGGAATCCCGCCAGCTGGCAAACCCGTCCCGCGCAGCAGCAGCCCGTCTACCGCGACCAGGAGGCGCTGCTTGCGGCGGTCGCCCAGCTCTCCCGCCTGCCGCCCATCGTCGTGTCGTGGGAAGTGGAACGCCTGCGCGAGGAACTGGCGGCGGCGCAGCGCGGCGAGCGCTTCCTGCTGCAGGGTGGCGACTGCGCCGAGAGCTTCGATGATTGCGAATCCGACAAGATCGCCACGCGGCTCAAGATCCTGCTGCAGATGAGCCTGGTGCTCACCCAGGCCATGAAGAAACCCGTCATCCGCCTGGGGCGGATGGCCGGGCAGTATGCCAAGCCGCGCTCCACCGACACCGAAACGCGGGATGGCCTGACCCTGCCGTCCTATCGCGGTGACATCGTCAACCACGCGGAGTTCACCGCGGCCGCCCGCGAGCCGGATCCGGCGCTGCTGCTGCGTGGCTACGAACGTGCCGCCCTGACGCTCAACTTCGTCCGCGCGCTGGTGGACGGCGGTTTCGCCGACCTCCATCACCCGGAATACTGGGACCTGGGTTTCGTGGGTCACTCGCCGCTCAAGGCCGAGTACGAAAAAATCGTCGCCTCCGTGGCCGACGGCCTCGAGTTCTTCGAGACCATCAGCGACAAGGAAGTCCATCAGTCGCTGCGGGCGGAGTTCTACTCCAGCCACGAGGCGCTGATCCTGAATTACGAGCAGGCGCAGACCCGCTACATCCCGCGCCAGAACCGCTGGTACAACCTGTCCACCCACATGCCCTGGATCGGCATGCGCACGGCGCAGATGGGGGGAGCCCACGTCGAGTACTGCCGCGGCATCTCCAACCCCGTCGGCGTGAAGGTGGGCGCCGCGATGGACGCCGAATGGCTGCAGCAGCTGGTCACCACGCTGAACCCGCAGAACATTCCCGGCAAGCTCACGCTGATCCACCGGTTCGGTGCGAAGGACATCGAGACAGCGCTGCCCAAGGCGATCCAGGCCGTGCGCGCGACCGGGCAGAGCGTGCTGTGGATCTGCGATCCAATGCACGGCAACACCGAGAACAGCCAGAGCGGCCTCAAGACGCGCCGTTTCGAGAACATCCTCCGCGAGCTGGACCTGGCGTTCCGCATCCACGCCGAGATGGGTTCGCAGCTCGGCGGTGTGCACATCGAACTGACCGGCGAGAACGTCACGGAATGCACCGGGGGTGCCCGTGGCCTCGCGGACATCGACCTGCAGCGGGCTTACAAGTCCACCGTCGATCCGCGCCTCAACTACGAACAGTCGCTGGAGCTGGCCATGCTGATCGCGGAGCGCACGCGCGCCCCGCAGCGCCGCCGCGGGCTGCCGAGCGGCTGATCAGGCCCGGCGTGCCACCCGGCCGCCGGTCGGCGTCAGCCGCAGTTCGACGCCCCGGTGCAGGGTGACTGCCGCGGACAGGCGCGGCTGCGCGGGCAGATGATGCCTGCGGGCGACTCCAGTGCATCCGCGATCCATTCGATGTTCAGCACGTGCGCGACGTTGCGGATCGCCGCCGCCGCACTGTCGGGGACGCGGCCTGCGCCACCGCCGCGCTGGCAGCTCGCATCGATGTCCGAAATGAAACGCTCTGCATCGTGGCCCTGGGCCGCCAGGGCCGGTGCGAGGTCGATACCGACCGAGATGACATGCGAAGTATCCGCAGCGTCCCGGGTGAGCAGGGAGTGGCAGCAGTAGAGCCGCGGCTCGTGCCCGTCCCGCATCACCGAGATCTGTGACGTGGGCGCCGCCGCCTCGAGGGCCATGAGGGCCTCTGCACCCGCGTTGGCCGGCACGGCCTTCAACAGCCGGAACACCGCCCACTGCGGGCAGGGGTCCGGAACCAGACTCATGTTGCCCCAGGGCAGCGGTATCCCGTTGCCGCGGTAGACCGCCCGCAGGTAGCCGGGCGGGTAGCCGTCGAAGAAGTGCCAGTGGCGATACGGCGAAACGGCCGTCATGCGCCGCATCATGACCGCCGGGGTCACGCCCAGCCGCGTGCAGCCGGCGATGCGGTGCCGTTCGCGGGCCAGGAACTGACGGAACGGGACGCGCGGGCAGAGCAGCGCGCCCGCGAACGCGCTGCACTCGAAGTCGCGCCAGGCCATGAGCACATCCTGCGGCGCCATCGCAGCAGGGGCTTCGGCGCCGGCGTCTTCCTGCGCCACGCCCGCGGCGCTGTGGGGCGGCACCACGCCATCGCCCGCATGCAGGATCCGGTGCCCGATGAAGAACGCCAGGGTGTACTTCAGGCGGTCCGGCCGCGCCTGCAACTGCCGGTTGATCAGGATGGTGTCGGGCGCCTCGAACCGGGCGCGCACCAGGCGCCGTGCCGGTGCCGGGCGTTCGTCCTCGAACCAGCGCACCTTGAGCCCGAGCTTGCGGGCGATCTCCATCACTTCTTCGACGGACAGCGGCATGCGGCGCCGACCGACGCCCTCGGCCGCCTTCTCGATGTCCGGGAAATCGTTCTGGTGGGTCTCCTGCCAGACCCGCACCAGAAGCCGCGCGAACTGCGGGCCACTGGTGCCGGTCTGCACCAGCAGTTCCGGGAGCGCGTTCTGCAGCAGTTCCCTGGAGAACAGGAAGGCGGGCTCCAGCGGCATGGCCGAGGCGGTCGGCTGGCGACCCTTGCCCCTGTGGGCCAGTGGCGGGCCGACATCGGTGTTCTGGTCGAGGAACCACCCGGGGTCCTTGCCGAACACCCCGGCGAGCACCGCGAGCATTTCCGGGGAGGGCATGCGTTTGCCCGTCTCGACCATGCTGAGGTAGGAGACCGACGGCGCCTGCTCGGCGCTGACTTCCACGCAGCGCGCGGAAAGTTCGTCGAGTGTCAGGCCGTTGCGCTTGCGCAGGGTCCGGAGCTTGGAGCCGAGGAAATGCCCCTGTCGTATGAGTCCGCTCATGAGTGAAATTAACAATGTGAAATTTCTATTGTGTAAATATTCTAAATCAATGGACTAAGCTTTTCATCCTGCGCTGCGGGCCAGTGCGCCGGATGGCGCTCGCCCCGGGTCATCGGCACTGAGATCGGCACTGAGGAGAGGGTTAACTTGTCCAAGATCGAACTGCTGTCGGGCACCCCCCTGGACGCCGAGATGCACTCGGTGCTCACCGAGCCCGCGCTCGCCTTCATCGCTGAACTGGCGGAGCGCTTCGCGCCCCGGGTCGCCGAACTGCTCGCGGCCCGGGAACAGCGACAGGCCCGCATCGATGCCGGCGAACTCCCGGATTTCCTCCCGGGCACCGCGGCGGTGCGCTCGGGTGACTGGAAGGTGGCCGGGATACCGTCCGACCTGCTCGACCGGCGCGTCGAGATCACCGGGCCCACCGACCGGAAGATGATCATCAACGCCCTGAACTCCGGCGCACGGGTGTTCATGGCCGATTGCGAGGACTCCCTGTCCCCGGGCTGGGAAAACGTCGTGCGCGGCCAGTCGAACCTGCGCGATGCGGTGCGCCGGACGATCGATTTCACGAGCCCCGAGGGCAAGGCCTACCGGCTGCGCGAGCAGACGGCGGTGCTGATCGTGCGGCCGCGTGGCTGGCATCTCTACGAAAAGCACCTGCTCCTCGCGGGGCACTCGATCCCGGGTGCGCTGGTGGACTTCGGGCTGTACCTGTTCCACAACCATGCCGAGCTGGCGGCGCGTGGCACGGGGCCTTACTTCTACCTGCCCAAGCTGGAGAGCCATCGCGAGGCGCGCCTGTGGGCCGAGGTCTTCGACTTCGCGGAACGGCGGCTCGGGATGGCCCACGGCACCATCAAGTGCACGGTCCTGATCGAGACGATCCTCGCGGCCTTCGAGATGGACGAGATCCTCTTCGAGCTGCGCGACTACATCGTCGCGCTCAACTGCGGACGCTGGGACTACATCTTCAGTTTCATCAAGAAGTTCGCGCGCCGCCCGGACTTCCTGCTGCCGGACCGGCAGCAGGTGACGATGACGACGCATTTCCTGCGCGCTTATTCGCAGCTGTGCATCCAGACCTGCCACCGCCGCGGCGCGATGGCGATGGGCGGCATGGCGGCGCAGATCCCGATCAAGAACGATCCCGTCGCCAACGACGCGGCCATCGCCAAGGTCCGTGCCGACAAGGAGCGCGAGGCGGGCGACGGCCACGACGGTACCTGGGTCGCCCATCCGGCGCTGGTGCCGGTCGCGATGGAGGTTTTCGACCGGCTGATGCCGGGGCCGAACCAGCTGCATCGGCTGCGCGAGGACGTCCGGGTCGCCGCGGCGGACCTGCTGAAGATCCCTCCCGGCGACATCACCGAGACGGGCCTGCGCAACAACGTCAGCGTCGCGCTGCAGTACCTTGCGGCCTGGCTGTCGGGCAACGGGTGCGTGCCCATCTACAACCTGATGGAAGACGCTGCGACCGCCGAGATTTCGCGTGCGCAGATCTGGCAGTGGATCAAGCATCCGGGCGGCGTGCTCGCCGATGGCCGCAAGGTCACCGCGGCGATGTTCCGCGCGATGCTGGCGGCCGAGCAGGCCCGGCTGCGGGCCGAGGTCGGTGAAGCCGCTTACTCACGGGGCAACTACGACCGGGCCGCCGTGCTGCTCGACGACATCACGACGTCCGACGAATTCGCCACCTTCCTGACGCTCGCGGCCTACCGCGAGCTCGCCTGACCCTGCAACGGAGCAACCGATCATGTCCCTGCGTACCGCCGAACAACTGACCCGCGACTGGAACGAGAACGCCCGCTGGAAGGGTGTTACGCGCGGGTACTCCGCCGCCGATGTCGTCCGCCTCCGCGGCAGCGTCCACGTCGAGCATTCGCTCGCACGCCTGGGCGCCGAGAAGCTCTGGAGCCACATGGCGACCATGCCCTTCGTCAACGCGCTGGGCGCGCTGACCGGCAACCAGGCCATGCAGCAGGTGCGTGCGGGCCTCAAGGCCATCTACCTGTCGGGCTGGCAGGTCGCGGGCGACGCGAACAGCGCCGGCGAGATGTATCCCGACCAGTCGCTGTACCCGGTGAATTCCGTGCCGCAGGTCATCAAGCGCATCAACAACACGCTGCTGCGCGCCGACCAGCTGCACCACGCCGAGGGCAACGACACGATCGACTGGCTGCAGCCGATCGTCGCGGATGCCGAGGCGGGCTTCGGTGGCGTGCTCAATGCCTTCGAGCTGATGAAGGCCATGATCGAGGCGGGTGCCGCCGGCGTGCACTTCGAGGACCAGCTCTCATCGGCCAAGAAGTGCGGTCACATGGGCGGCAAGGTCCTCGTGCCCACGCAGGAGGCCGTGAACAAGCTGGTGGCTGCACGGCTCGCGGCGGACGTGTGCGACGTTCCGACCATCCTGGTGGCCCGGACCGACGCCGAAAGCGCCAACCTGCTGACCGCCGACGTGGACGAGCGCGACCGGCCGTTCATCGACCAGGCGCGCGGACGCACCGCCGAGGGCTTCTTCTACGTCAACGCGGGCCTCGACCAGGCGATTTCGCGCGGCCTTGCCTATGCGCCCTATGCCGACCTGATCTGGTGCGAGACGGGCAAGCCGGACCTCGACGAAGCGCGCCATTTCGCCGAGGCGATCCATGCCCGGTTCCCCGGCAAGATGCTGGCCTACAACTGCTCGCCGTCCTTCAACTGGAAGAAGAAGCTCGACGACGCGACGATCGCGAAGTTCCAGCGCGAACTCGGCGCCATGGGCTACAAGTTCCAGTTCATCACCCTGGCGGGTTTCCATGCGCTGAACTACTCGATGTTCACCCTCGCCAAGGGTTACCACGAGAGCCAGATGACGGCCTACGTCGCCCTGCAGCAGGCGGAGTTCGGTTCCGAGAAGGACGGTTACACCGCCACCAAGCATCAGCGCGAGGTCGGTGCCGGCTACTTCGATGACGTCACCCAGGCGGTGACGGCCGGGCAGTCTTCGGTCACGGCCATGAAGGGCTCCACCGAAGAGGAGCAGTTCGTCACCTCGGGGGGCTGAACGCTTGCTGTAGAATCGCGCCGTTCCGGTCACCCTGCGAGCGGCGTCGATGAAGTACGAATACATCCAGGTCCCTGCCGAAGGCAGCAGGATCGTGATCAATACGGACGGGAGCCTGCAGGTTCCCGACCGTCCCATCATTCCCTTCATCGAGGGGGATGGCATCGGCATCGACATCACCCCGGTGATGCGCAAGGTGGTCGACGCCGCGGTCGCGAAGGCCTACGGGGGCCGGCGGAAGATCGAATGGATGGAAGTGTTCGCCGGCGAGAAGGCGAACCGGACCTGCGGTTCATGGTTTCCGGACGAGTCGCTGCACGCCTTGCGCGACTTCGTGGTGTCGATCAAGGGACCGCTGGGCACCCCGATCGGCGGCGGCATCCGGTCGCTGAACGTCGTCATGCGCCAGGTGCTCGACCTGTACGCCTGCGTGCGCCCGATCCGTTATTTCCCGGGCGTCGCCAGTCCGATGCAGGACGCCTCGCTGACCGACATGGTGGTGTTCCGCGAGAACACCGAGGACATCTACGCCGGCATCGAGTACCCGGCGGGGTCCAACGAGGTGCATCGCCTCATCAATTTCCTGCAGACCGAACTGCACGCCACGGGCATCCGCTTCCCGGCGAGTTCGGGGATCGGCATCAAGCCGGTTTCCAAGGAAGGCAGCCAGCGCCTGATCCGCATGGCCATCCAGTACGCGATCGAGAACGATCGCGTGTCGGTGACGCTGGTGCACAAGGGCAACATCATGAAGTACACGGAGGGCGCCTTCCGTAACTGGGGATACCAGCTCGCAAAGGACGAATTCGGTGCCACCGAATTCGGCGGCGGCCCGTGGATGAGCTTCCGCAATCCCGTCTCGGGCAAGGACATCGTGGTCAAGGACGTGATCGCGGACAACTTCCTCCAGCAGGTGCTCCTGCGCCCCGAGGAATACGACGTTATCGCGACCCTCAACCTGAACGGCGATTACATCTCCGACGCCCTGGCCGCGCAGGTCGGCGGCATCGGTATCGCGCCGGGCGGCAACATCGGGCATGGGCTGGCGGTGTTCGAGGCGACCCACGGCACCGCACCGGGTTTCGCCGGCAAGGATCGCGTGAACCCGGGCTCGCTGGTGCTCTCGGCGGAGATGATGCTGCGCTATCTCAAGTGGACCGAGGCGGCGGACCTCATCATCAAGGGCGTCGCCAGCACCATCGCAGCCAAGGAGCTTACCTACGACCTGGCGCGGCTGCGCGAGGCGATCCGGGCCAGCAAGCGCGAACTGGCCGCCCGTCGCAATGTCGAGGAGGCCATGCAGGCGCTGATCCCGGGTGCGAAGCTCATGACCTGCTCCGGCTTCGGCGAGGCCATCATCCGGCACATGGATGACTGACACCTTCGACCCGGCCTGCCGGCGCTGCCCCCGGCTCGCGGAATTCCGCGAGGCCTCGGGCCTGCGCCATCCCGGCTATCACGCCGCTCCCGTGCCGGCCTTCGGCGACGCGGCGCCGCGCTGGCTGATCGTGGGTCTGGCGCCCGGCATGCACGGCGCCAACCGCACCGGACGCCCCTTCACGGGCGACCACGCGGGCGTGCTGCTCTACGAAACCCTGTTCGCCGTCGGTGCCGCCAGCCGGCCGCAGTCCGTGTCGGTGGACGACGGGCTGGAACTGCGCGGCGTGCGGATCACCAACGCCGTCAAATGCCTGCCCCCCGACAACAAGCCGACCCCCGCGGAGGCGCGAGAATGCAACGGCTTCCTGAAGGCCGAACTGCGCCAGCTGCCGGGCTTGCGCGTCATCGTCGCGCTGGGGCGCATCGCGCATGACGCGGTGCTCGACGCGGCGGGCCTGCCGCGCGGCTCGCGCCGCTTCGGTCATGCTGCGGAGCATGAGCTCCCCGACGGTCGCTGGCTGCTCGACTCCTACCACTGCAGCCGCTACAACACGCAGACGCGGCGCCTCACCGCCGACATGTTCCGGGCGGTGCTGCAGCGCGCGGTCGTGCTGGCGGGCTGAGTCGTGAAGGAGCGGCAGAGCTTCGACGCCCGCTCGTTCGTCGCGAGCCTGCCGCGGCGTCCCGGCGTGTACCGGATGTTCGGCGTCGACGGGCAGATCCTCTACGTCGGCAAGGCCAAGAGCCTGCGCGACCGCGTGGGCAGCTATTTCACGCCCGGCAACCTGCTCCCCAAGGTGCAGGCGCTGGTGGCGCAGATCGCCTCGATGGAAGTCACCGTCACGCGTTCCGAGGCCGAGGCGCTGCTGCTCGAGCACAACCTGATCAAGGCGCATCGCCCGCGCTTCAACGTCGTAATGCGCGACGACAAGACCTTCCCCTACCTCTGGCTGTCCGGCGACCACCCGTTCCCGCGGCTCGCCGTGTACCGCGGGCCGCGCAAGCTGCCGGGGCGCTACTTCGGCCCGTTCCCCAACGCGGGCGCGGTGAACGACACCTTGCACCACCTGCAGAAGATCTTCCGCCTGCGCAGCTGCCGCGATACCTATTTCGCCAACCGCAGCCGGGCCTGCCTGCAGCACCAGATCGGGCGCTGCACGGCGCCCTGCGTGGGCCTGATCTCGCGCGAGGACTACCAGGGCGACGTCGAGGCCGTGACGCGGGTGCTCGAGGGCCGCAACGACGAGGTCAACGCGCAGCTCGCGACGCGCATGGAGGCTGCTGCGGAGCGGCTGGATTTCGAAGCCGCTGCGGTGCTGCGCGACCAGATCGTGGCCCTCAAGGAGATCCAGGCCACCCAGATCGTGTCGGCGGAGGACGAGCGCGACGCGGACGTTTTCGCCATCGTGGGCGATCCGGGAAGCTACGCCGTGAGCGTGATGCCCGTGCGGGGCGGGCGCAGTCTGGGCACCTACGGGTTCTTCCCGCGCGCGGCGCTGGCCGAACCCGGCGAGGCGCTGTCGTCGTTCATCATGCAGTACTACGCCGAGCAGGAGCCGCCGCCCCACGTCTACACGAGCCTGGTGCTCGAGGACGCCGAAGCCCTCACCGAAGCGTTGTCCGGGCGGGCAGGGCGGGTCGTCCGCCTGCACCGCGCGCAGCGCGGCCTGACGGCCAAGTGGGTGGACCTGGTGCGTGAGAACGCGCTGCAGGCGCTGCGCATGCGCATCACGCGGCGCGAGGGTTACGAAGAGCTCTACGCGGCGCTTGCCGAGACCCTGCAGGCCGCCGTTCCCCCGGCGCGGATGGAATGCTTCGACATCAGCCACACGCAGGGCGAGGGCACGGTGGCGTCCTGCGTGGTGTTCGGCCCGGAGGGGCCCCTGAAGAAGGAATACCGCCGCTTCAACATCACGGGGGTGGCCCCCGGCGACGACTACGGTGCCCTGCGCCAGGCGATCGAGCGGCGCTACCAGCGCATCGCCGCGGGTGAGTTTCCCGCACCCGACCTGCTGGTGATCGACGGCGGGCCCGCCCAGGTGTCCGGCGTCATCGAAACCCTGGACGCCCTCGGCTTCGGGGCGCTGCCCGTGCTGGGCGTCTCGAAGGGGCCGGACCGCCGGCCGGGCCAGGAGCGGCTCCACATCGGGCGCGAGCCGGCCCTGCCACCGCTCATCCCGGGGCCCCAGTCGCCAGCCCTGAACCTGATCCAGCGGATCCGGGACGAGGCGCACCGTTTTGCGATCGCCGGGCACCGGCGCCGCAGGGCGAAACGGTTCAACGAGTCCATCCTCGAGACCGTGCCCGGGCTCGGTCCGGCCAAGCGTCGGGCGCTTCTGCGGCATTTTGGTGGCCTGCAGGGCATCATGAAGGCTGGAATGGCCGACCTCGAGCAGGCCCCCGGAATCGGCCCGGCGCTCGCCCGTAGCCTTTATGATTCGCTGCACCCCGGCGAGTGACCCATGCTCTGGACTCTCCCCAACGTTTTGACCTGGATGCGGATCGTCGCGATTCCGCTGGTCGTGATGCTGTATTACCTGCCGTTCCAATGGTCGGACCCGGCGGCCGGCCTGCTGTTTGCGGCGGCGGGCATCACGGATTCGCTCGACGGTTATTACGCGCGCAAGCTCGGCCAGACCTCGCGCCTGGGGGCCTTCCTGGACCCGGTGGCCGACAAGCTGATCGTGGCGGTAGCCCTGGTGCTGCTGGTGAGCAAGGATCCGCGCATCGTGGTGGTCATCACCGCGGCGATCATCATCGGCCGCGAAATCGCCATCTCGGCGCTGCGCGAGTGGATGGCCGAAATCGGCCAGCGCACCAAGGTGGCCGTGTCCCCGCTGGGCAAGCTCAAGACGATCCTGCAGATCGTCGGCCTGTCCATGATGCTGTACCGCTGGGATCTGTTCGGCCTCCCGATGTACAGCCTCGGCCTGCTCCTGACAGCCATCGCGGCGGTGCTGACCCTGATCTCGATGGTGGACTACCTGCGGGCAGCCTGGCCGGATCTGAAAGGTGCGGCCTGATCATCTTGACTTGGCGCAGGATGACTCTACAATTCGGCCCCTCTGAAGACGCGGGAATAGCTCAGTTGGTAGAGCACGACCTTGCCAAGGTCGGGGTCGCGAGTTCGAGTCTCGTTTCCCGCTCCAGATTCTCACCGGTGGTACCGGGGCTGCCTCGGCTAGGTGGCAGAGTGGTCATGCAGCGGCCTGCAAAGCCGTGTACGCCGGTTCGATTCCGACCCTAGCCTCCA
>CAJACZ010000343.1 GCA_903938365.1 uncultured Pseudomonadota bacterium
CTGCGGGAAGTCGAGCGCCAGCACAATCTGCTCGCGGAGCGACGTGAGACCGAAACGACGCTGCGGGCACAGTTCCAGTCCGATATCGATCGCTACCAGCAACTGCGCGCGGGTAACCCGCGCCGTTAGATCGACAACCCGCCGGAGCCCGCTCCGGCGACTGCCCCGGCTCCCCCCGAAAGAGTATCCTTCGCTCCGGATTTCCCCGGAGCTGCCAGGAGACTCGTCATGGGTGAGCGCACCACTCTCATGGCCCGTGACGGGCACCAGTTCCAGGCTTGGCTGACCGCGCCCGCTGGCCCACCGCGCGGCGCCGTGGTGGTCGCCCAGGAGATCTTCGGAGTCAACGCCCACATCCGCGCCGTCAGCGACGCGTTTGCCGCCGCAGGCTACCTGGCCATCGCACCCGCCCTGTTCGACCGGGTGCGCCGCGGCGTCCAGTTCGGCTACGGGCCGGACGCCGTCCAGGAGGGCGTCGGCTACATGCTGCAGGTCAAGCCTGAGCATCTGCTTGCGGACATCGCAGCCTCGATCGCCGTGGTACGCCATGCCGGCCGCGTCGGCATCGTCGGCTACTGCTGGGGCGGACTGTGCGCCTACCTGGCGGCACGCGAACTTCCCGTGGCCTGCGCCGTCGCCTACTACGGCGGACGCATCGCGCAGAACCTCGACAAGGTGCCGAAGAAGCCGGTGCTGTATCACTTCGGCGAACGCGACACGCACATCCCCCCGGAAGAAGTGGCACGCATCCGCGCCGCGCATCCCGACGGGATCTTCCATACCTACCCGGCCGGACATGGCTTCAACTGCCCCGAGCGCGCGGATTACGACGCCGCCAGCGCGGCGCTCGCGCTCGACCGGACGCTGGAATTCCTTGGCACCCACCTGGGCTGAATCCACCATGAACCTGAAAGATCCTTCACTGCTGCGTCAGCTCGCCTACGTTGATGGCCAGTGGATCCCGGCCGACTCCGGCCAGACGGTCGACATCCTCAATCCGGCCAACGGCAGCCGGGTGGGCAGCGTGCCGGTCCTCGGCGCCGCCGAGACGCGTCGTGCGATCGACGCCGCCGCCCGGGCGATGCCCGCCTGGGCCGCGCGCACCGCGCGGGAACGCGCTTCCGTGCTGCGCCGCTGGTTCGAACTGATGCTCGCCCACGCCGACGATCTTGCAGTGATCATGACCAGCGAGCAGGGCAAGCCGCTGGCAGAGGCGCGCGGCGAAGTCGCCTATGCCGCCTCGTTCATCGAATGGTTCGCCGAGGAAGGCAAGCGGGTCTACGGCGACATCGTGCCCAGCTTCCGCGCCGACGCGCGCGTCCTCGTGCTGCGCCAGCCGGTCGGCGTCGCGGCGGCCATCACGCCGTGGAACTTCCCGGCGGCGATGATCACCCGCAAGGCGGGCCCCGCGCTTGCGGCAGGCTGCAGCTTCGTCTGCAAACCGGCACCCCAGACGCCCTTTTCCGCATTGGCGATGGCCGAACTCGCCGCGCGTGCCGGCGTACCGCCCGGCGTCTTCAACGTGGTCCCGGGAGACGCGGAAGCCATCGGCGGCGAACTCTGCTCCAATGCCCGCGTCCGCAAGCTCAGCTTCACCGGCTCCACGCCCGTGGGCAAGAGACTCATGGCGCAGTGCGCCGGAACGGTCAAGAAGGTTTCGCTTGAACTCGGGGGCAACGCTCCGTTCATCGTGTTCGACGATGCGGACCTCGATGCAGCCGTCCAGGGCGCGATGGCCAGCAAGTACCGCAACACCGGCCAGACCTGCGTGTGCGCGAACCGACTGTACGTGCAGGACGGCGTATACGACGAGTTCGCGCGGAAGCTGGTCGCGGCGGTCGCCCTGCTGCGGGTCGGCGACGGTCTCGCCGGGCCCACCGACCAGGGTCCCCTGATCGATGCGCGGGCCCTCGCCAAGGTCGAGGCGCACATCGCCGATGCCGTGGCGCAGGGCGCCCGGATCGCCTGTGGCGGCAAGCGGCACGCGCTCGGCGGCACGTTCTTCGAACCGACGATCCTGACCGGCGCGACCGCCTCGATGCGGGTCGCCCGCGAGGAAACCTTCGGTCCGGTGGCCCCGCTGTTCCGCTTCCATGACGAAGCCGAGGCGATCCGCCTCGCCAACGATACGGAGGCCGGGCTGGCGGCCTATTTCTACACGCGTGACCTCGCGCGCAGCTGGCGGGTCCAGGAGGCGCTCGAATACGGCATCGTCGGCGTCAACACGGGACTCATCTCGACCGAGGTGGCGCCCTTCGGCGGGGTCAAGGAATCCGGCCTGGGTCGCGAAGGCTCGCGCCACGGAATCGACGAGTACTCGGAACTGAAGTACGTGTGCGTGGGTGGTATCACCCCGTGACCGATTCAGCCGCCGTCAATCCCGACGCGGGCGACTCACGACTCCAGGGCCGCGGGCTGAGCCTGCTGCTGTCCGCCTGCAGCGCCATGGGGCCTGTTTCGACGCTGATGATGCTGCCCGCGCTGCCGGCGATCCGCGACGAGTTCGGGGCGAGCACCGCGGCCACCCAGAGCGTCATCAGTGTCTTCCTGTTCGCCTTCGCCGCGGGCATCCCCCTGGCCGGGCCGCTGTCGGATCGCTACGGCCGTCGGCCGCTGCTGCTCGGCGGCCTGCTGGTGTTCAGCCTGGGCTCGGCGCTGGCGGTCTTTGCACCGACACTCGAGATACTGGTTTTTGCGCGGATCATCCAGGCGCTCGGCTGCGCGGCGAACATGACGGTCGCCCGCGCCGTGATCGGCGACATCTACCGTGACTGGCGACTGCCCAAGGCGCTGGCGCAGCTCACCCTCGGCATGATGATCGGCACCACGGTCGCGCCCTACTTCGGCGCACTGATCACCGAGAGCCTCGGCTGGCACGCTCCGTTCACGATACTGCTGCTCGCTTCGCTGCTGCTGGCGGCAGCCGTGGGCAGGCTGCTCCCGGAAACGCGGGTCCGAGGCCAGGCCGCCATGACGCTGGGCCAGGTGGCACAGGCCTCTGCACAGGTGCTGCGCAACCGGCAGTTCCTCGGCTGTGCGATCGACAGCGGGGTCATCTATGCGCTGTACCTGGGATTCATCTCGGTTGCTCCCTACGTCATGAGCGAGATGCTCGGTCGCCCCGCGACCGACTTCGGCCTGTACGTGATGCTGCTCTCGGCCGGCTATTTCCTCGGGAACCTCTACGTTGCCCGGCAGGCCCGCAGCGTCAACATGGCCAGGGTGGCCCGTTTCGGCATCATTCTCCAGGCCGCGTCCGCGTGCCTCGCACTGGGTCTGGTGCTCGCCGGACTCACGCACCCGGTCTACTGGTTCCTGCCGATGCTGCCGCTGGCCTTCGCGCAGGGGCTGGCGCTGCCGCACATCACGGCTGTCGCCGTGCGCATGGTGCCGGGCTATGCGGGCGTAGCCTCCAGCCTGATAGGCTTCGCCCAGCAGGTCATCGCCGCGGCCGGCGTCCAGGCCATGGGCTTTGTCCGCACCGACACGCCCCTGCCCGTCCTGACATTCTGTGCCGCACTCGCCATGGTGTCGCTGGCGGGCATGTGGCTGCTGCGCGAAGCCTCTGAAAAAGGAGTACCACCGCCATGAAGCTCGGACTTTCACTCGGTTACTGGGGCTCGCGCCCTCTGGACCGGTTCATCGAGCTGGCCCGGCGTGCCGAGGAACTCGGTTTCGATATCGTGTGCACCTCGGAAGCCTACGGCTCTGATGCTTTCACGCCCCTCGCGGCAATCGCCGCGCAGACCTCGCGGATCCGACTGGGCACCGCGATCATGCAGATCTCGGCACGCACACCGGCGTGCGCGGCGATGACGGCACTCACCCTCGACCATATCTCCAACGGTCGCCTGTGCCTGGGCATCGGTGTCTCGGGGCCGCAGGTCGTGGAAGGCTGGTACGGCCAGCCGTTCAGGAAGCCGCTGGAGCGCACCCGGGAGTGGCTGGCGATCTTCCGCCAGATCATCGCCCGCGAGACTCCCGTGACTTTTGAAGGCCAGCAGTACCAACTGCCTTACCAGGGACCGGGCGCCACGGGCCAGGGCAAGGCGCTGATGAGCATCACCCACCCGCTGCGGCGCGAGATACCCGTGTTCCTGGGCGCCGAGGGCCCCAAGAACGTGGAACTCGCTGCCACGTCGTTCGACGGCTGGTTTCCGTTCATGATGCCGCCCGACCGCTTCGACATCTACGGCGACTCGCTGGCGAAAGCGAAACCGGGCTTCGAGGTGCTGCAGTCCGTGAGCTTCTCGCTCACGGCGGATCCGGTCGCGGCGCTGCTGCCGATCAAGAAAACCCTCGCGCTCTACATCGGCGGCATGGGCTCGAAAGAAGAAAACTTCCACAAGCGTGTCGTGGAACGCGCCGGCTATGCCGAGGCCGCGCAGAAGATCCAGGACCTCTGGCTCGCGGGGCGCCAGCAGGAGGCGGTCATGGCGGTGCCCGACGAACTGGCCGATGCGCTCTCACTGGTGGGCTCGCGCGACGAGCTGCGCGCCAAGCTGGCGCGCTGGCGCCAGTCACCGGCGACCACGCTGCTGATCGGCCTCGGCGGCAGTTTCGACGAAACCGTCCGCAACATGGAAGTCCTCGCCGCAGAGGCAGCCTGAGCCACCTTGCCCGACACCCCGACTCCCCCGCGCGCGGCGAAGCGGCCCCGGAGGCTGCGCTCGCCCTTCGGCTCCCGCACTGATCCTTATTACTGGCTGCGCGACGACACGCGGCAGGACCCGGAGGTGCTCGCACACCTGCGGGCCGAGAATGCCTACACCACGGCGATGCTCGAGCCGCATGCGCCGCTCGTCCGGACGCTCTACTCGGAGATCGCGGGCCGGATTCCGCAGGCGGACGCCTCCGTGCCGGTCCGCCACAACGGCTACTGGTACGTCACTCGCGTGGCACCCGGCCAGGAGCATCCCGTGCACACGCGCCACCCGGGTTCGATGGAGGCTCCGGAGGAAGTCCTGCTCGACGCCAGCGAACGCGCGCAAGGCCAGGCCTTCTATGACCTCGGCGCGCTGGAGGTCAGCCCGGACAACCGGCTGCTCGCCTTCGCGGAAGACACCGTGGGGCGCCAGCAGTACATCATCCGCATCCGGGACCTGGACACGGGGGAGATCCTCCCGGACATCCTGGGCAACGCCGAAGCAGAGCTGGCCTGGGCAGACGACAGCCGCACGCTGCTCTATATCGAGAAGGATCCCCTGACCCTGCTCGGACTGCGAGTGCGCAGCCATACGATCGGCACGCCGGTCGCCGACGACCAGCTGGTGTTCGAGCAGGAAGACGACAGCTTCTTCCTCGCGCTGGAGCGCTCGCGGTCCGGACGCTTCCTGTTCATCATCGCCGAGAGCACGCTCAGCAGCGAATGGCGCCATGCCCGCAGCGACGATCCGCAGCTCGAGTTCCGTGTCGCGGTGCCGCAGGAGCGCGGCCACGAATACCAGCTCGAGGATCGCGGCGGGCACTTCATCCTGCGCACCAACTGGCTCGCCCAGGACTTCCGCATCGTCGAGGCGCCCATCGCCTGCGTCGGGGACCGCAGCACGTGGCGCGAGCTGGTCCCGGCGCGCGAGGGGCATTTCATTTCGGGTTTCGCGGCATTCGAACGCCACCTCGCGATCGCCGAGCGGGCCGAGGGGCTGCGCCGGATCCGCGTGTACGCCTTCGATGACGGCCGCGAACACCTGATCGACGCGCCCGACGAAGCCCTGACGATGTTCCTCGGCGAGAACGATGAGCAGGACACTGGCACGCTGCGCTACGTCCACACCTCGCCCCGGATGCCGCCCGGCACCTGGGATTACGACATGGCCAGCGGCGAGCGACGCCTGCTGAAGCGCGAGTCCGTCCCCGGGCGCTTCGATCCCGACGACTACGTCGTCGATTTCATCCATGCAACCGTGCGCGACGGCACGCGGGTACCCGTATCACTGCTGCGTCGCCGGGACATCCCACGCGACGGAACAGCACCCCTGTACCAGTACGCCTACGGCGCCTACGGCGTCAGCGAGGATCCCGTGTTCAGGCCAGAGGTGCTGTCGCTCGTCGACCGGGGCTTCGTGCATGCGGTGGCCCATGTGCGCGGCGGGCAGGAGCTGGGCCGCCACTGGTACGAGGCCGGTCGTCTGCTCGGGAAACCGCGCAGCTTCGAGGATTTCATCGACGTCACGCGCTTCCTGGTGGCCGAGGGCTACGCCGACCCGCAGCGGGTATTCGGGATGGGCGAGAGCGCCGGTGGCCTGCTGATCGGGGCGGTCGCGAATCTCGCGCCTGCCGAATACCGGGCGCTCGTCGCCCATGTGCCCTTCGTCGACGTCCTGACCTCGATGCTGGACAAGTCGCTGCCGCTGACCTGCAACGAGTACGACGAGTGGGGCGATCCGGGCGCAAGTCGCGAAGCCTTCGACTGCATCCGCGCCTACTCACCCTACGATCGTGTCGTGGCCCAGGACTACCCCGCGCTGTGGGTGACGACCGGCCTGTGGGACAGCCAGGTCCAGTACTGGGAGCCGGTCAAATGGGTCGCCCGACTGCGCGAACGCAAGACCGACGATCGCCCCGTGCTGTTGCGCGCAGGCCTCGAGAGCGGCCATGGCGGGAAGACGGGCCGCTTCGAACACTGCCGGGAAATCGCCGAGGAATACGCGTTCATCCTGTGGCAGGCCGGAGTGGTGTGACTGTACGGTCACACGCTGGATTCCCCCTTCAGTATCTTTGGCGCAGATGAAATACATCGGCAACCGCGAGTTCCACCAGGCAAGTGCCACGCTCACCGAGCGGATCGGCGTCCTGCTGGTGAACTCGGGCACACCTGATTCACCCTCGACGGCGGACGTGCGCCGCTTTCTGGCGCGCCTGCTCGGTGACCCCCGCGTGGTCGAACTGCCGCGCGCGCTCTGGCTGCCGATCCTGCACGGCATCATCCTGCGCACGCGGCCGTTCCGCAGCGCGCGCAAGTACCGCAGCATCTGGACCGCAGAGGGCTCGCCGCTGCTCAGCCTGTCGGGCAAGCTGCGCGATTCCATCGCATCCGGCCTGAACGAACGGGTACTGGCACCCATCGCGGTGGAACTCGGCATGCTGTACGCGAAGCCAGGTGTCGCCGAGGGACTCGCGCGCCTGCGCGACGCCGGTGCGCAGAAGATCCTGGTGCTTCCGCTGTTCCCCCAGTACTGCGGCGTGTCGACCGGAGCGGTCTACGACCAGGTGCAGGCCGAGCTGCGGCGCTGGCGCTGGGTGCCGGAACTGCGCTTCATCGCGGAGTACCCCGACCACCCGGGCTACATCGAGGCGCTGCGCCATTCGGTCGCCGATCACTGGGCACGCAAGGGCCGGACTGAACAGCTCGTGATGTCCTTCCATGGTATCCCCGAGCGGTATTTCCACGAGGGCGACCCGTACTTCTGCAAGTGCCAGCGGACGGCCCGCCTGCTCGCGGACGAACTGCAGCTCGCCGAGGGTGAGTGGAGCATTTCGTTCCAGTCGAAGTACGGCCCCGGCAAGTGGCTCAAGCCCTACACCCATGACCTGCTCGAAGCGCTGCCCGGGCGCGGGATCCGGAGCGTCACGGTCGTCTGCCCGGGATTCGCCGTGGACTGCCTCGAGACCGTCGAAGAGATCGACATCGAGAACCGCGAGAACTTCCTGAGGGCGGGCGGAACGCGCTTCGATTACGTTCCCGCGCTGAACGCGAGCCCGCTGCATGCGCGCGCCCTGGCCGACCTCGTCGCCCGCCATGCCCAGGGCTGGACGCAGGTCAACCTGGACTGGCTCGCTGTCGCCGCAGCCGCGCGCTGACGACGCGCCGCCGCTGCCGCTTCCGCCATGACCCTGCTCGGCCGCTTCCACGAGATCAGCATCACGACGCGCGACATCCGCGCCTCCGTGGAATTCTATGAAACCCTGGGTTTCCGGCATTGCCGCACGGGCGACACCTGGCCGCATCCGTACGGGGTACTGACCGATGGCCGCGTGATCCTGGGCCTGCACCAGTACGGGTTCCCGTCGCCTTCGGTGACGACCGTGCGTCCGGGCATTGCGGCAGCGATCCCGGAATTCGAGCGGCTGGGTATCGCGATGGCCTTCGCCCGGACCGGTGCCGACTGTTTCAACGAGATCGGGTTCCGCGACCCTGCCGGGCAGATGATCACCGTGCTCGAGGCACGCACATGGTTCCCGGATGCACTGACCGAAGGTTCCGGCGCCTCGCTGTGCGGCTGGTTCGAGGCCTTCAGCATGCCCGCCACAGATTTCGCGGCCATCAGCGCCTTCTGGGAACAGTTTGGTTTCGTGGCCATGGAAGAACGCGAGACACCCTGGCTGCACCAGCCCCTGACCAGCGACGGCCTGGAAATCGCGCTGCACCGGCCGCGCACGCTGGATCGGCCGATGCTGGTCTTCAGCGCCGATGACATGCCTGCACGCCTGGCGCGCATCCGCGACCTGGGCATCGCGGCCGCGGAAGAACTGCCGCGCGGACTCGATGCGTCGCGCAGCATGCTCATCGAGTCGCCCGAAGGCACCCCGTTGCTGTTGACGGACCGCAGCCTCGAATAGCGTCGCCGAGCGGTTACCGGCCAGGCGGCGCGCTTACCCCAGCCGGCGCACGATGCCGTCGGCGAGCCGCTGCAGGGCGAGCGGTTCCTGGGCAAGGAACAGCGAGGGTTCCACCAGTTCGAGCTCCATCACCCGCAGCACGCCGTCCGGGCCCGGCGCCACATCGACACGTCCGTACAGCAACTGGTCCTGCAAGGGCTCCAGCGCCGCGGCGCCGAGCCGCTGCTCTGCCTCAGTGAGGGGCAAGGCGGCCGACACCTGCTCGATGCCGTCGGCGAACCGCGGACTCTTGCGTACCGAATGGGTGAACCCGCCGTCGATCCACACGAGCGCGCGCTCGCCGTGGGTCTCGACGGCCGGCAGATAGGGCTGGACGAGCACGTCGCGGGCCGCGGCCAGCCGCGCGAGCAGGCTGTCGGCGGCGCCAGCGTCCGCCCCGCGCAGCAGGTGAGTCTCGAAGGAGCCGGCACCGATCGCCGGCTTTACCACCACATCGCGCCAGCCACGCGCCTGGCAGAGCCGCGCCAGGCCGGGGTTCGCGCCCCGCTCGACCAGTTCCGTCGGCACGACGGGCACGCCGCGGCCGGCAAGCTCCAGGAGGTACGCCTTGTGCAGGTTGCCGAGCATCACCGCCGCGGGATTCCACAGGGGCGCAGCGCGCGCTGCGCGCCGGATCCAGTGCGCGAAGGCCTCGACGTCGTGAATATAGTCCCAGGTGGATCGCACGAGGGTGGGCACGGGCTCGTCCCAGGCTTCCTGCGAGTCATGCCACGCGGCCATGCGCGCCGACACGCCACGGACCCGCAACGCCTCGAGCAGCAGCTCCTCGTCCACGTCGGGCTCGGGCAGGGGCCGGCAGGTAGCGATCCGCAGTGCCGCGGCTGCCCGATGCGTCAGGCCGGCCTGAGTCATGCCGGCCGCTCGCGGGAAATCGGCACGAGCAGCACTTTGTCGATGCGCAGCCCGTCCATGTCGAGCACCTCGACACGCAGGTCGCGCCAGGAGAGCACGTCGCCCGCCTTGGGTATGCGACCGAGCCTCGCCAGCACGAATCCCGCCAGGGTGTGGTACTCGCCGTTGCGGGAACCCATGTCGCGTCGCCCGAGCCGCTGCTGCACTTCCTCGATACCGAGGTGTCCGTCCACCAGCCACGATCCGTCCTCGCGCGCGATCATCTCTGCCCGCTCGCGACTGCCCAGGTCCGGGAGTTCGCCCGCGATCGCCCGCAGCAGATCTATCGGCGTCGCGACACCCTCGATGGCGCCGTATTCGTCGGTGATGACGGCCAGATGGGAACTCGATTTCTGGAACTGGTCGAGCAACTGCAGGGCACTGATGCCTACCGGCACGTGCAGCGGCACCTCGATGTCGCTGTCGGGTTCCAGCCGGCCGCGGCGCAGCGCCTCGCTGAGGTTAGCGAGCGTCAGCACGCCCACGGCTGCGTCGAGGGTGCCGTGGGCGACCAGGAACCGGGCATGACCGCTGGCCTTGGCCTGCTGCCAGAGGGCCGGCAGCGGCTCGTCGAGATCGAGCCAGAGCACATCGGGCCTGGGCACCATGACCGATTCCACTTTGCGGTCCGCCAGCGCCAGCACGCCCTCGATCAGGCGACGCTCGGTGGCCAGGAACACGCCGGTGCGGGTGCCCTCGGCGATCATCGAACGGACTTCGTCCTCGGTCACCGACGCCGCCGGCCCGGACGAGACGGGCAGCAGCTTCAGGACCCCGTCGACGCTGCCGCGCAGCAGCCACACCAGCGGAGTCATCGCCCGGGCGAACAGCAGCATGACGGGCGCGACGAAGATGGCCAGGGGCTCTGCATGGGTCAGCGCGATGCGCTTGGGCACCAGTTCACCGAACACCAGCGAGATGAAGGTAACGAGGAGCACGACGATGGCAAACGCGGCCTCGCCGCTGTAGAGCGGATCGATGCCCAGGCCCACGAGCCGGGCTCCGAGATGTTCGGCAAAGGCCGCGCCGCTGTAGACCCCGGTCAGGATGCCGATGAGCGTGATCCCGACCTGGATGGCCGACAGGAAGCGGGTCGAATCGGCCAGCAGGTCGAGCGCGACGCGCGCGCCCAGACTGCCCCGCTCCGCAGCGGCCTGCAGCCGGCCCCGCTTGGCCGACACCAGCGCCATCTCCGAAAGGGCGAAGAAGCCGTTCAGGAGGATGAGAAGCAGGATGAAGAGGACTTCGGCGAAGGACATCAGGCTGGAGCCCGGCGCAGCAGGAGGTAGACCCCGAAACACATGATGGCGATGTTGACGGCGCCGACCAGGAAGAAGGGCGCCCCCTTGTCCACGACGTCGTAGAGCAGGCCGCCGACCGCGGAAGCGAACAGGATACCGAGGGAGGCGCAGATCCCCGCGAGGCCGAACACGGCGCCACGGACGTCCAGAGGCGCTTCCTGGCCCAGCACGGTCTGGCTGGCGATGATCGCGCAGACCTGACCCAGCCCCAGCACGATGGCCACCGGCACGATGAGCTCGTTGCCCGGATCGCCGACGAACCCGCCGACGATATACCCGACTCCCGCCACGCCCATGGCGACCACCCCTGCGGTGATGCGGTTCATCCTGTCCAGCATGAGCCCGAAGAAGATGGCGAACACCAGCCCCGAGGCGTTGGCGATCACGTAGGGACGGGTGGCCGCGGCGATCGCTTCGCCCGCGCTGAGTCCCTGCGCAATGGACGACTGCTGCAGGCGGGCGCTGAAGAAGGTACCGATCACGATGCGGTCCGCAAAAGACACGAACTGCAGCAGGCACGCGAACCAGATGCGCGGATTGGCACGGGCCGCCGCCAGGCCGGCGCGCAGCAACTGGGGCAGCGGCTGCTCCTTGCCGATTCGGCTGGGGGTGCCGCGCTTGAGGCCCAACCAGCAGACCAGCGCGGTGAGGACGCAGAGGGCCGCTGCGATCCCGAGCGTGGCACGGCCGGCGGCCACCGCATCCATGCCGTCCGCCGCCAGACGCTGGGGCACGCGGCCGAGGACCAGCACCGCAAAGGTCGCCCCCAGGCCCTGGCAGAATCCCGTGATGCCCACCATCAGGCCACGGGACTCTTCCCGGGGCGTGTCGGCCAGCACCGTGGCCAGCATGCAACCCACCGCGGCCACGCCGACCGAGAAGAACAGCGCGCAAGCCATCAGCTGCGGGAAGGTGCGGGCCAGCGGATAAAGGAAGAAACCGGCAGCCAGCCACAGGAACCCCAGCGCATAGACCGGGCGGCGGCCGATCTTGTCGGCCAGCGCGCCGATCGGCGCCACCAGCAGCAGCGAGACAATCTCATTGCTGAAACCCAGCACGCCGAGGGCGCGGCCCTGCTGGTCCTGCGGCACGTCCAGGTTGGCGTTCAGGAGGTAGGGCTGGATGAAGCTGATCAACGCCAGCATCCCGATCGTGACGCTGGCGGCAAACAGATAACTCAGGGCATTGAGCCGACCATAGCCCGGCGCCAGCCGCACGGGCCCGAGGCGGTGCTCGGTCACTGGGTCGCGCATGTCAAGCGGCATCTCCGTCTGCGGCGGCCGACAGGCCGACTTTGACCCAGCGGGTCTTCGGAACTACTTTACCCTCTCAGGGCACGACCGCGCAGCGAATGACGGAGCGACAGGACCATGATCAGCGTCTCGATAGGGGAACTGAGGGTCGATGCCATCGTCGAGGAAAGCCTCGTGCCGATGCCGTTCTCGCTGCTGATGCCCGGGGGCGACCCCGCACTGATCGACGCCGAGCGCCACTGGCTCGAGCCGCGCTTCGCCGACCTCGGCAAGGGCCTCGGCTTCCTGAGCTTCCACACCTACCTGCTGCGCACGCCGCGGCACACGATCCTGGTGGATACCTGCGTCGGCAACGACAAGGACCGCGGGGGCCATGCTTTCTTCCACGGCCTGCGCAGCGGCTGGCTCGACAACCTCCGCCTGGCGGGCGTCGAACCAGAGGCGGTCGATTTCGTCCTGTGCACTCACATGCATGCCGACCACATCGGCTGGAACACCCGGCTGCGCGACGGCCGCTGGGTTCCCACCTTCCCGAACGCCCGTTACGTCTTCAACCGGCGGGAATACGAACACCGCCTGCGGGGCTGGCAGGCCGACGCGCAACAGGGCTACGGCTCGTTCGCAGACAGCGTGCTGCCGGTGGTAGAGAGCGGCCAGTCGCTGATCGTCGACTCCGACCATGACCTCGAGGGACACGTCTCGCTGGAGCCCGCCGAGGGTCATACACCCGGCAACGTGGTGATCAACCTGCGCTCGCGCGGCGCCCGTGCCGTTCTGAGTGGCGACGTGATCCACCATCCCGTACAGGTGAAATACCCGGAGTGGTCCGCCGCGTTCTGCGAGGACCCGGTGCTCTCGGCAGCCTGCAGGCGCCGCTTCGTCGAGACGCATGCAGACACCGGGACCCTGATCCTGCCGGCGCATTTCCCGTCGCCGACGGCCGGCTGGATCCGCTCCGACGGCAGCCGCTGGCGCTTCGACTTCCTCGACTGATGGCACAGCCCTTCGAAGATGCGGGCGAGTGCGTGGAGGCCACGATCCGCCGGGTGGGCCGGAAGATCGTGCTCGCGCTGCCCCTGGCTCTGGGCAAGCCCGTGGCGCTGGCCAACGAATTCTGGCGCCGTGCCCTGCGCGACCCCGCGCTGGACCTGACGATCATCACCGCCCTCAGCCTGCGGCGGCCAACCGCCACGGGCGCCCTCGAAACCCGCCTCGCGGGACCGCTCGTGGAGCGCATCTTCGGCGACTACGAAGACCTGGAGTACACACGGGCACTGCGCGCGGGCGAGCTGCCGCCCAATGTGCGCGTCATCGAGTTCTTCCTCGAGCCCGGTGCGAGCCTCGGGCTGCCGCACCTGCAGCAGAACTACCTGAGCTCCAATTACACGCACGTGGCGCGCGACCTCGCACGGCGCGGCGTCAACGTCGTCGCGCAGCTGGTGGCGCGGCGTGGATCCGGCAGCGACGCACGCCTGTCGCTCGGTTCCAACCCCGACGTGACGCTCGACCTGCTGCCCCTGCTCGCCGACGCGCGCGCCACCGGGCGCGAAGTGGTCACCATCGGCGCCGTGCACGGGCAGATGCCCTTCATGTTCGGTCGCGCGGAGGTCGCGGCCGACACTTTCGATTTCCTGCTCGAGCACGCTCGTTACGACCAGACGCTGTTCTGTCCACCCAACGCGCCGCTCGGCAGCGTCCACCATGCCATCGCCCTGCATGCCAGTGCGCTGGTCCGCGATGGTGGAACGCTGCAGCTGGGGATCGGCGAACTCGGCGACTCCATCTGCTATGCGCTGCTGCTGCGTCACCAGCAGAACGCCGCCTGGCGCCAGGCGCTCAGGGACGTGGGTACCGAACGTTTTGCAGCGACGGTGGACGAATCGGGCGCGCGCGAGCCGTTCCAGCAAGGCGTGTTCGGGTCGACCGAAATGTTCGTCGACCAGATGCTGGACCTGTACCGGGCGGGCATCCTGCGCCGGCGCGTCTACGATTCGCTGGCACTGTCGCGCCTGGTGGCCCGGGGCAACATCACCGACCGCTTCGACGCCCGGATCCTTGAGGATCTGCCGCACGTCGGCATCGGCCCGAAGATCAGCGCCCGGCACTTCGAGGAACTGCGGCGCTTCGGGGTGTTCCGCAGCGATTGCCGCTATGACGCGGGCCGCATCCGCTCCCCGGAGGGCGAGTGGATCGCCGCCGATCTAGACGACAGCAACGCCGTGGCGCGACTCGCCGCGGAGTGCCTCGGCCGGGAACTGCGGGAGGGACGGGTGATGCACGCGGGTTTCCTGCTCGGCCCCCGCGGCTTCTACGCCGCGCTGCGCAACATGCCGGAAGCCGAACGCCGACAGTTCGACATGCGCGGCGTGGGACACATCAACCAGCTCTATGGCGAGGACTACGAGCTGCGCGTGCTGCAACGGCGCGAGGCCCGCTTCATCAACACCACCATGATGGTGACGCTGCTGGGCGCCGCCGTCTCCGACGCCCTCGAGGACGGCCGCGTCGTCAGCGGCGTGGGCGGCCAGTACAACTTCGTCGCAATGGCCCATGCACTGCCCGACGCACGCTCGGTGATCTGCCTGCGTTCGACCCGTGAGAGCCGGGGCCGGGTCAGCTCGAACCTGGTCTGGAACTACGGCCACACGACGATCCCGCGCCACCTCCGCGACCTCGTGATCACCGAATACGGCATCGCCGACCTGCGCGGCCGCACCGACGCCGAGTGCATCGCAGCGCTGCTGAACATCGCGGACTCACGCTTCCAGCCGGCCCTGCTCGCCGCAGCGAAGGCCGCCGGCAAGCTGCCCCGGGAGCACCAGATCCCCGAGGCTTTCCGCCGCAACTCGCCGGAACAGCTGGAGCGCACCCTGGCGGCGCACCGTCGCGCCGGGCTCTTCAGCGAGTATCCGTTCGGCACCGACCTGAGCGCCGAGGAAGTCCACCTGTCCCGCGCCCTGCAACGGCTCCGCGACCACGCAAACAGCCCCTGGCGGAAGCTGATGGTGGCGGCGGCGTCCATCCTGCGCCGACCCGGCGCCGACGACCTGCCGCTGCTGCGCCGGCTCGGACTGGATCAACCCGCGAACCGCGAGGAACGGCGCCTGCGCGGAACGGTCCTGCACGCCCTGTCGCTCGAGCGCCGCACCCGCGATCTGCGATAATGCGCTCTCAGGCAAGGAGGCTTGAATGACGACGATCATGCTGATCGCCGGTCTCGTGCTGCTGGTCGCCGGGGGCGAGCTCCTGGTACGTGGCGCGTCGAAACTCGCCATCTCGACAGGCATCTCGCCGCTGGTCGTCGGACTCACCGTGGTGGCCTTCGGCACCAGCTCCCCGGAGCTTGCCGTGTCCGTCGCGGCCGTGCGACCAGGCGAAACCGACATCGCTCTCGGCAACGTGGTCGGCAGCAACATCTTCAACATCCTCGGCGTGCTGGGGGTGTCGGCGCTCGCCGCAGAGACACCGCTCGGCGTTCCCGCCTCGCTGCTGGCCTTCGACCTTCCGGTAATGGTGGCGGTAGCGCTCGCCTGCCTGCCGATCTTCTTCACCGGCAACACAATAGCGCGCTGGGAGGGCGGGCTGTTCCTGGGCTACTACGCCGCCTATACGGCGTACCTGCTGCTGCTCTCGCAGCGCCACGACGCGCTGGCCACCTACACCCTGGCCATGCAGACCGTGGTGCTGCCCCTGACCGCCGTCACGGTGCTCGTGGTCACCGCGCGCGCCTGGAAGGCGCGCCACGCACCGCCGCCATGAATGTCGCCGCGCCCGTCGCGATAGCTTTTCTCGCGGGCCTGCTGCTGCTCGCGCTGCCGAACCGAGCGCGCAACCTGGCCGCGATCGTCGCTGGCCTCGCCACGCTCGCGGCCGCGGCCTCCCTCTGGAGCGTGAGCGGCGCAGTCTTCGCGGGTGAAGTGGTCGAGGTCTCATGGGCCTGGCTGCCGTTCCCGGGCGCGGACCTGGGCTTCCGCGTCGACGGCCTGGCGCTGGTATTCGGCCTGCTGGTCACCGGCATCGGGGCGCTGGTGATCCTGTACGCCCGCTACTACCTCGCCGAAGATGAACCGGTCGCGCGCTTCCATGCGCTCTTCATGCTGTTCATGGGCTCGATGCTCGGTGTCGTGCTCGCCGGCAACCTGCTGCTCCTGGTCGTGTTCTGGGAGCTGACGAGCCTCGCGTCGTTCCTGCTGATCGGCTACTGGCAGAAGCGCGCAGACGCCCGCCAGGGTGCACGCATGGCGCTGACGGTCACAGGCACGGGCGGGCTGTGCCTGCTGGCGGGCGTACTGCTGCTCGGCAGGATGGCCGGCAGTTTCGACCTGGATGTGGTGCTGGTCTCCGGAGACGCGATCCGCGCGCATCCACTCTACCTGCCCATGCTCGTGCTGGTGCTGGTCGGCGCCTTCACCAAGTCCGCGCAGTTCCCGTTCCACTTCTGGCTGCCGCACGCGATGGCGGCGCCCACGCCCGTATCCGCCTACCTGCACTCGGCAACGATGGTGAAGGCCGGCGTGTTCCTGCTCGCGCGCCTGCATCCGGCGTTGTCGGGCACGGACGAGTGGTTCTACATCGTGACGCTCACGGGGCTGGCCACGCTGCTCGTCGGTGCGTACGTGGCGATCTTCCAGCACGACCTCAAGGGGCTGCTTGCGTACTCGACGATCAGCCACCTGGGCCTGATCACCCTGCTGTTCGGGCTGGACTCGCCGCTGGCCACCGTGGCGGGCGTGTTCCACATCCTCAACCATGCGACCTTCAAGGCTTCGCTGTTCATGGCTGCGGGCATCATCGACCACGAATCGGGCTCGCGCGACATGCGCCGCCTGAACGGCCTCTGGAAGCTCATGCCCGTGACCGGCGCACTGGCGATCGTGGCTTCCGCAGCGATGGCCAGCGTTCCCCTGCTCAACGGCTTCCTGTCGAAGGAGATGTTCTTCGCCGAGACCCTGCGCATCGAGTCGCACGGCCTGATGGGTATCCTGGTCCCGGCGGTCGCGACACTCGCAGCGGCGTTTTCCGTGGCGTACTCGGTGCGCTTCATCCATGACGTTTTCTGGAACGGCGAGCCGCGGGACCTGCCGCGCAAGCCGCACGACCCCCCGTTCTGGATGCTCATGCCCGCGGGAGTCCTGGTGCTCATCTGCCTGCTGGTCGGCATCCTTCCCGAGCAGTTCGTGCGCGCAATACTGGAGGTCGCGGCCCGTCCGGTGACGGGCGACCGGCTGCCGGAGTTTTCGCTCGCGATCTGGCACGGACTGAATCTCCCGCTGGCGATGAGCGCCCTCGGCCTCGCCGCGGGAGCCAGCCTGTATTTCTCGCTGCAGCGCCTGATCAACCTGCACGACATCGTGCACCTGCCCCGCGGCGGCAAAGAGATCTTCGATGCACTGCTGGGCGCCGTGCTTGCCGGTGCGCGACGCTGCACCGCGGCAGTCGCCAACGGGAGCCTGCAGAGATACCTCGCATTCACGCTGGTCGCGGCGATCCTCGCCGCGGGCTGGCCCCTGCTGACCCAGGGACTGTCCACAGGCGCGGCTCCCGCCACGCCGGTCACGCCGCTGGCACTGCTGCTGTGGGCGCTCGCCGCGCTCGGTGCGGGCGGCGTCGTGGTGCTGCGCCACCACCGCTTCGTCGCGCTGCTGTTCCTGGGCCTCACCGGACTTGTGGTGAGCCTCGCGTTCGCCCTGTTGTCGGCCCCGGACCTCGCACTCACGCAACTGCTGGTCGAAGTGGCCTCCGTGCTGCTGATGATGCTGGCGCTCTACTGGCTGCCCGCCCGCTCACGTTCGGAGGTGGGTCTTGCGGTGTACTGGCGTGACGCGACGATCGCGGGCGTCGCGGGACTCGGCATGGCGGCCCTCACATACGCGGTGCTCACACGCCCCGCCGATGGCAGGCTCGCGGGATGGCTGCTCGCCAACGCGGTACCCGGAGCCGCCGGGCAGAACGCGGTCAACGTGATCCTCGTGGACTTCCGTGCCTTCGATACGCTCGGCGAGATCGCGGTCATGGGCCTTGCGGGACTGATCGTCGCCGCGTTGCTGGCCGACTTCCACGCCGACTCCGGCACCGCGAGACCCCGCGGCGACCGCACAGCATCGCTGATCCTTGCGACCGCGGGCCCGGTGCTGCTGCCGCTGGCCGTGGTGATCGCCATCTGGTTCTTCCTGCGGGGACACAACGCGCCTGGCGGCGGTTTCATCGCGGGGCTGGTGCTTGCACTCGGCCTGATGGTGCCCTACATCGGCAGGGGAAATGCCTGGATGAGCGCGCGGCTGCGCAGTGATTTCCAGCTGTGGATCGGCTGGGGCCTGGCCATCGCGGGCCTGACCGGCATCGGGAGCTTCGTTCCCGGCTTCCCGTTCCTCACGAGCGCCTATCTCGCGCCCGCGCTGCCCATCGTGGGCAAGATTTCGATCGCCACTGCGATGTTCTTCGATCTCGGCGTGTTCCTCGTGGTGACGGGCGCCACGATGGTCGCGCTCACGGCCATCGGACGAGTGGGCGCCACGCAGGCAACAGCGGGGGCGGCGCGCTGATGGAACTGCTGGTCTCGAGCGCCATCGGACTGCTCACCGCCGGCGGTGTGTTCCTGCTGCTGCGCGCGCGCAGCTTCGAAGTCGTGCTCGGCCTCACCCTGCTCTCCTACGCCGTCAACCTGTTCATTTTCGTGATGGGCAGGCTGGCGATCGACAAGGTGCCATTGCTGCGCGAGGGAGTGGCGCCCAGCCTCGCGAACCATGCGGACCCGTTGCCGCAGGCCCTGGTGCTGACCGCAATCGTCATCAGCTTCGCCATGACCGCGGTACTGCTGGTGCTGGCGCTGCGCAGCCACGCTGAATACGGCAGCGACCACGTCGATGGTGCAGAGCCGCCAGCTCCGGAACCACGTCGGAGGAACCCGTGAGCCTGCTCGCCGCCCAGCTGCCGGTGCTGCCGATTGCGATACCCCTGATGGTGGGCTCATTGCTCATCATTGCCGGGCGTCGCTGGCCCGCCGGCGCCGCCGCGGCCGGCCTGCTGGCGCTGCTCGCCAACCTCGGTTGCGCCGTCGCGCTGTGGCGGGTCACCGCGGACGGCACGGTGCTGCCTTATCTCCTCGGCAACTGGTCGGCGCCGTTCGGCATCGTGCTGGCCATCGACCGGCTCGCCGTCCTGATGCTGGGGGTGACGGCGGTGGTGGCGCTGGCCTGCCAGCTCGCGGCGCTGGATGGGCCGCTGCGCCAGGGCCCGGGCTTCCCGGCGCTGCTGCAGTTCCAGTTGATGGGACTGAACGGCGCCTTCCTCACCAGCGACCTCTTCAACCTCTTCGTGTTCTTCGAGGTGCTGCTGATCTCGTCCTATGCACTGCTGCTGCACCGCGCGGATCGCGGCGCACTGCGCGCGGGCCTGCACTACGTCATCGTGAACCTGCTGGGTTCGGCCCTGTTTCTGATTGCCGTAAGCCTGCTCTATGGCACGCTCGGCACACTGAACATGGCGGACCTCGCCGCGCGCGTGCCGCTGGCGAGCGCGGCGGACCAGCCGCTGGTGGCGGCCGCCGGCGCCTTGCTGCTGGTCGTGTTCGGCATCAAGGCCGCCGCACTGCCGCTCGGCCTGTGGCTGCCGGGAACCTACCCTGCCGCGCCCGCACCGGTCGCCGTGCTGTTCGCGGTGATGACCAAGGTGGGCATCTATGCGATCGCACGCGTCTCGACGCTGATCTACGGCGCGGGGGCTGGAGCACTCGCAGGATTCGCCTCACCGCTGCTGCTGTACACAGGCCTGGCCACGATCATCGCCGGGACCCTGGGCACGCTCGCGGCACGCAGCCTGCGCAGGCTGACCGCATGGCTGGTCGTGGCCTCCGCCGGCACGCTGCTGGCGGCGCTCGGCAGCGGCACGGCGGCCTCGGCGGGCGCTGCGCTCTTGTACCTGCCACACACCACCTTTGCCGCCGCCGCGCTGTTCCTCGTCGCAGGGACGGTCGCCGTGGCGCGCGGACCCGACCTCGAAGACCGCATTGAGGTCGGCAACGCCCCCGGCCGCGGCGTGCTGCTGGGCAGCCTGTTCCTGTTCACCGCCGTCGGGATCGCAGGCATTCCGCCGCTGTCGGGGTTCGTGGCGAAACTGATGGTGCTCGACGCGGTCTCGGACACGCCGCGCTGGCCGCTGACCTGGTCGGTGCTGCTCGCCTCGAGTCTGGCCGCGGTCGTTGCGCTGTCCAGAGCCGGCAGCACGATCTTCTGGAAGTCGCCCCCAAGCCCGCAGCGCGTGCCGGTCGGCCGGGGCGCGCTCGCGGCGCTGGCGCTGCTGGCCGCCGCGGGTCTTGCCATCGTGCTGTGGGCGGGACCGCTGGCCGGCTACATGAACGCCGCGGGCGAGCAACTGGCCGCGCCCTCGGCCTACATCTCCGCCGTACTCGCGGCGACCGGCTGGGTCGCGCCGTGAAGCGACTGCTGCCCCACCCCATGGTCAGCGCCGCCACGTTCGCGGCGTGGCTTTTGCTGAACGCAACCCTCGAGCCCGGCCACATCGTGCTCGCCACGATGCTCGCGCTGTGCCTGCCGGTGCTGCTGGGGGACCTGCTGCCCGACGTCCGCGTCGCGCGGCGTCCGGCGCGGGCGTTGCGCCTGGTCGGCACGCTGCTGCGGGACATCGTGCTCGCGAACCTGCAGGTCGCGCGGCGCATCCTGGGGCCGGAGTCGGCCATCCGGCCGTCGTTCATCTGGCTGCCGCTCGACATCACCCACCCGCACGGCATCATGGCGCTCGCCGCCATGATCACCATGACCCCGGGCACGCTCTCTGCCGACGTCAGCGCCGACCAGCGCTGGCTGCTGCTGCATGCCTTCGATGTAGCCGACGAAGCCGCCGTGATCGAGGACATCAAGCAGCGCTATGAGGCGCCCCTGATGGAGCTCTTCCCGTGAGCGTGATCCTCTCGACAGGCACTGGCATCGCGATCGGCCTGCTCGGGCTCGCGATGCTGCTCTGCGCGATCCGGCTGGTCCGGGGTCCCTCGGTCGCCGATCGCGTACTCGCGCTCGACACGCTCTACGTGAATTCGCTGGCGCTGCTGATGACCCTTGGCATCCGTCTGGCCGAGCCCGCGTTCTTCGACGCGGCGCTGCTCATCGCACTGCTGGGCTTCCTCGCCACCGTCGCGCTGGCCAAATACCGGCTGCAGGGAGACATCATTGACTGAGTTTGCCACGACGGCCACCGACCTCGTGATCGCCACGCTTCTGGTCGGCGGGGCGAGCTTCGCGCTGATCGGCTCTATCGGCCTGGCGCGGTTCCGCGACTTCTACAAGCGCATCCACGGCCCGACCAAGGCAACGACGCTGGGCGTCGGCTGCGCCCTGCTCGCCTCGTCGATCTTTTTCACGCGCCTGCAGGGAAGCTTCAGCAGTCGCGAACTGCTGATCGCGGTCTTCCTGTTCATCACCGCGCCCATCAGCGCGCACCTGCTCGTGAAGACCGCGCTGGCTGAAGACCCCGCGTCGTCGCCGCCGCCGCAGCCCGCCGCGGCTCAGGATCCGAGCAGCACCACCGCGAGCGCAGTACCGAGCACGGGGACGAGCACCGTCAAGGCACCGACCGCGGGATAGGCCGCCGCGAAGGATTCACGGCAGATGGCGCGGATGGTGGTGACCACGTAGCCGTTGTGCGGCAGCGAATCGAGCCCGCCGGAGGCGATCGCGACGACGCGGTGCAGGGCCTCGGGATCCACGCCCTGGTCGATGTAGTGCGGCGCCACGAGCGGCAGCGCGATGGACTGGCCGCCGGATGCCGAGCCGGCAAGGCCCGCAATCACGCTCACCGCCACTGCTGCGCCCACCAGCGGATCACCCGGCAGGCTGGTCATGAACTGCACGGCGTCCTGGAAGCCGGCCGTCAGCTTCGCCACGCCGCCGAATCCCACCACGGCCGCAGTGTTGGCGATCGCGATCAGCGCGCCGAGCGAGCCCGCGGCGGCCGCAGCGCCGAGGCGACCGTCCACGAAACGCCAGTTGAGCAGGATCCCGCAGAGCACCCCGGTGCCGAGAGCAACGATCAGTGCGGACTCCTTCAGCGAGTCATGCCAGACGAAGGACACGGCCAGCACGGCGAGCAGCGGCACCAGACCGCGCCACACCGCAGGGAGCTCCCGCGCCTCGGATACCGGGTCGTCGGACCGTGCCTCGTAGCGTTCGCCCCGGGCAAAGGCCCTGCGCACCATCCAGCCCAGCCAGGCGTAGCCGGCGCCCGCCATGAACAGCGCGACCACGAGACTCGCTTCCCAGGCCGCGTAGGGCGTGGTGCCGAGAAACTTGGTCGGAATCCAGTTCTGGATCTCCGGCGACCCGGCTGAAGTCATGGTGAAGGTGACGGAGCCGAAGGCGAGCGCCGCCGGAACGAAACGACGCGGGACATCGGCCTCGCGGAACAGGCTCAAGGCCATCGGGTAGACCGAGAACGCGACGACGAACAGGCTCACGCCACCATAGGTGAGCACCGCGCAGGCGAGGACCACGGCCCCCACCGCATGGCTCGGACCGACCCGCGAGACGATCCAGCGGGCCACGCTGTCGGCCGCGCCGCTGACTTCCATCAATTTGCCGAACAGCGACCCGAGCAGGAACATGAAGAACCAGGACTGGACGAACGCGACGAAAGCGGACATGTAGGCGGCAGTGAAGCTCGGCGCGCCCTCGGCCGCGAGCTGGGGAAACGCTGCGAAACCACTGGTGGCCGCCACGAGCAGCGCACACAGGGGCGCCGCCACGAGCAGTTCGACCCCGCGCATGGTCAGCCAGATCAGCAGCGCGAGGCCAACTCCCAGCCCGACGAGGCTCAGCATGTCATCGCCCCGTGTCGCAAGCTTGCGAGGCCCGCGATCACGCTATCGACTCGAGCAATGCACGGATGGCTGCGCGGCTCTCGGGTTCGTCCAGGGTCGGGGCATGGCCACGCTCCGGCACCACCAGGGTGCGCAGATCGGGCTTGAGCTGCTGCATGCGCAGCAGCGTTCCGGCGGAAAGCAGGTCGGACAGCGCGCCGCGGATCGCCAGCGTCGGGACGTCCGCGAGCGACCTGTAGAGGACCCAGAGATCGGCTGAAGCCCCTGCAGTCTCGCGCATCGCTGCGCCGATCATGGGGTCCATGTCGAGGACAGGCCGTCCCGATGCATCTTCACGGTAGATGCGGCGTGCGAAAGCCATCCACTGCCCGGCCGTCAGGTCGGGCAACGCCGCGGAGTTGACCTGCCGGGCCTGGGCGGCGGCCTCGTCCCAGTCGCCCACGGCCGGCAACTGACCGACATGCCGCCCGATGCGCGCGAGGCCCGCGGGATCAAGCTCGGGGCCGATGTCGTTCAGGACGACCGCCGCGAGGGCCGCCGGCTGGAGAGTGGCCAAGATCATCGCGACCAGGCCGCCGAGCGATGTACCGATGACCACTACACGCCTGGCCTCGAGCGCACGCAGCAGGTGTACGACATCCGCCACATAGTTGAGCGGCTGGTAGTTGTGCCAGTTCGGGTCGTGATCCGAGCGGCCGCGCCCCCTGAGATCGGGAGTGAGGACCCGATGCGTCGTCGCGAGCCAGTTCGCCAGTGACTCGAAGTCACGGCAGTTGCGCGTCAGGCCCGGCAGGCAGAGCACGGTGGGTGCATCGACATGCCCGCTGCCGTACTCCCTGCAGTACATCCGCAGCCCATCGCCGAGGAGCACGAAATGTTCGCTGAAGCAGGAGTTGTTTTCCATGCGGGCCCAATCCTAGCTTGGATCAGCGATGCGGCCCGTGGAAACTTCCCGGTGCAGGGAATTTCCAGGATCGGCCACGACACGAGTCCACCCCACCGCGGCCGTCACTTCGCGAACAGGCGCGAGGGATCGCGGAACGCCTTGAACTCCAGCGCATTCCCCGACGGGTCGTACAGGAAGAAGGTCGCCTGCTCGCCGACCTGGCCGGCGAAGCGGATCCCGGGCTCGATCACGAATCGCACTGCCGCGACCGTGAGCCGTTCCGCCAGGGCCTGCCAGTCGTCCCAGTCCAGCACCACGCCGAAATGCGGGACAGGGACGTCCTTGCCATCGACGCTGTTGGTGTGCGCGGGCGGCGCGAACGCGTGCCGCGCGGGATCGAGGTGCGCCACGAGCTGGTGGCCGAAGAAATCGAAATCGACCCACTCGATGGAGCTGCGACCCTCGGGGCAGCCGAACAGCCCGCCGTAGAAGCCGCGCGCCGCGGCGAGGTCATGGACCGGCACCGCGAGGTGGAACGGCGCCAGCGCGCGCGGCGCCGCAGGGGAATCCGACGACATGACGAGCCTCCGGTCAGCGGCGTGAAAGTTTCGGGAACAGCGACTGGAACCGACTGGGCATCAGGCGCTTGAGGCGCCAGAGCATGGCGTAGCGCGCGGGGTAGACGAAATGCCTGCGGCCGCGCGCAGCCGCGGACAGCAGCGCCTCGGCCACCTCATCGGCCTCGATTCCGGAGCCTTCCATCACGCGCCGCGCGGATTCCAGCGACTTGTCCGCGCCACGCGCCGACTCCAGCAGCCGGGTACGGAAAAACCCGGGCATCGCCGCAACCACCTGGACGCCGTAAGCCGCGTATTCCTGCATCAGTGATTCGCTGAAAGCGATCACCGCCGCCTTGGCAGAGTTGTACGCCGCCATGTGGCTGCCCGTGGCGAAGCCCGCCGCGCTCGCGAGGTTGATGATGAGGCCGCCCTGCCCCCTTGCCATGTACGGCAGCACGGCACGGCAGGAGTTCACGACACCATGCAGGTTGATGTCGAACGCCCAGCGCCAGTCTTCCTCGCTGCTGGAATGGAAGGCCCCGGCGACCGCGACCCCGGCACAATGGATCGCGATGTCGATCCCGCCCGTCACCGCCACTCCCTGCTGCACCAGGGTCGCGAGGGCCTGGGCATCGCGCACGTCGCAGGGCGCCGCGAAGACGGGAGCTCCGTCCCGGGCGAGGCTCTGCGCCACGAGGTCGAGGCGCGGCGCATCCACGTCGGTCAGCAGCAGGTTCCAGCCCTCGCGCGCGAGGATCTCGGCGCAGGCGAGCCCGAGGCCGCTCGCGGCGCCCGTGATGAAGGCGCGGCGGCGGGGAAAACGCTGTGAAAGATTGTGTCCTGCGATGGTCATGCCGTACTCCGTTTCATCGTTCACTCCCGCGGTTTGCCGCGGATGCCGTCGCTGCCCCTGCAGGGCGCGGTCCCTTGCCGCGCCGGCAGGCATCGCTGCAGTACTTCACGCCGTCCCAGTCCCGCGCCCATTTTTTCCGCCACGCGAACGGTCGGGCGCAGTGCACGCAGGTTTTCACCGGCAGGTCGCCCCGGGCCACGCCGCGCACCCTCAGCCCCCGAGACGGCTGCGCAGCGCGGCAGCCTGGCTGGCGATCGCCTCGCGCGCCTCGGGCGTGAGACGTGCGAGGTTACGCAACTGCATGCCCATGCGCGGGTTCTTCGCCAGCAGCGCTTCGTGGCGCGCCAGGAAATCCCAGTACAGGGTGGTGAAGGGACAGGCCCGGGCACCGGTGGAGACGGTCGGGTCGTACCGGCACCCTGAACAGTAGTTGCCCATGCGCTGGATGTAACGGCCGGACGCCACGTAGGGCTTCGAAGCCATCACGCCGCCATCCGCATACTGCGACATGCCGAGCGTGTTGGGCAGTTCCACCCATTCGACCGCGTCGACATAGACGGCGAGGTACCACTCGTGCACCGCCCGCGGATCGACGCCGTACAACAGCGCGAACAACCCGGTCACCATCAGTCGCTGGATATGGTGGGCATAGCCGTGGCGCAGCGTCTGGCCGATCGCATCGTGCAGGCAGGCCATGTCGGTCGCCGCGTCCCAGTAGAAGCGCGGCAGCGCCGCCGTGGCACCCAGCGCGTTCCGCTCGAGGTAGCCGGGCATGTGCAGCCAGTAGATGCCACGCACGTATTCACGCCAGCCCAGGATCTGCCGGATGAAACCCTCGGTGGCGGCCAGCGGCGCGCGGCCGGACCGGAACGCGGTTTCCGCGGCGGCGATCACCTCGCGCGGATCCAGCAGCTTGAGATTCAGCGCCGCAGCCAGCCGGGAATGGAACAGCCAGGGCTCGCCCCGCCACATCGCGTCCTGGAAGTCGCCGAAGACAGGCAGGCGATGCGTGATGAAATCACCGAGCGCACGGAGCGCATCATCGCGACTCACGGGCCAGTCGAAGGCATCCACGGAACCCGGATGGCCCGGGAAGCGTGCGGCGACCTCCGCCAGCACTTCGCGCGTCAGCGCATCGGGCGGAAAGGCCAGCGCCGCGGGAATCCCGAGCGCAGCCGGACCTGCGCTGCCGAAGCTCTTGCGGTTGTCGTGGTCGTAATTCCACTCCCCGCCCTCGGGCTCGCCGCCGGAATCGAGCAGCACATGATGGCGCCGCCGCATCTCGCGATAGAAAAACTCCATCCGCAGCTGCCGGCGCCCCTGTGCGTGGCGGGCGAATTCCGCTGCGGAACACAGGAAGTGGCGATCCGGTCGTTCATCGAGGGGCGTGGCGGATGCCGCCACGGCGGCGCGCAGGGCTTCACGCAGGCCCCATTCGCCGGGCTCCACGAGCACGACCCTCTCGGGCCTGAGCCGCGCCAGCGCCACCCGGAGCGCGGAGTCGAGGGAATCGGTTTCGCCTGCGGCAGACCCGGACAGCGGGAGGTAGTCGACGGACACACCCGCGGCACGCAGCTCGTCGCGGAAATGCCGCATGGCCGAAAGAAACAGCGCGATGCGCGGCAGGCTGGTCCAGACCCGCGTGGACTCGCGAGCGACTTCCGCCATCCAGACCACGTCCTGGTGCGCGTCGAAGCCGTCGAAGGCGGCGGAGCGCGAGTCCAGCTGGTCGCCCAGCACGACGATCAGGTTACGCATTTCTCGGGCCGGTTCCGCGGCAGCACATCGGGGCCCGATCATAGACCGGTCATGGCGGGCGAAGGGTGCTTTACGAGCATGGCCGGACGTGGCACGGTCGGACGACCCAGGCACAGCCACTCCGAGGTGCGGATATGTCACCGTTCTCACGCCGCGATTTCCTCGCCAGCACGGCCGGGCTGTCCGCCGCCGCACTCGCTGCCGCCGACCTCAGGATCGCCGCCGCGCAGCAGTCCGCAGGCGGCGGCCCGCAGGGCCGCCCCGCGCCTGCCGCGCAGCTGGCGCCCGGCGCCGGGCCCGCCTGGGAAATAGGGCCCTTCGAGGACCTGCGCGACTACGTGCGCGAACTCGAACGACGCGGGCTGCTGCTCAAGGTGCGCGACATCGACCAGGACCAGTACGAGGGCACCGCGCTCATGTACCGGCTGGTGGATCGCTTCGGCATGTACTTCGCGCCGACGCTGCACATGGAAAACGTGAAGATCGACGGCATCTGGCACAAGGGCCCGATCATCATCAATCACTTCGGGCACTGGGACACGGAATGCCTCGCCCTGGGCCTGGAACCCGTGCCCGACAACCCCTTCGCGACCTATCGCAAGGCTCTCGCCCGCGTCGACGAATACCTCCGGCTCGGCGGCACCGGCGCTGCGTTCCCGACCGCGCCGTTCCTCGAGGTGGCGCGCAAGGACGCTGCCTGCAAAGAGATCGTGCTGCACGGCGATGCGATCGACCTGCGCAGCTTCGCCTTCATCCAGTCGAACCCGGCGGATTCCGCGCGCTACGTGAACACAGGCTCGGTGTTCACCCACGACCCTGAACTGGGCAAGAACTTCGGCACCTATCGCTGCGAGATCAAGGGACCCCGCCTGCTCGGCGTGAACCCCGAGGAAGGCCAGGGCGCATGGCAGGCGTTCATGAAGGCGCGCGAGCGCGGCGAGAAGTC
>CAJACZ010000344.1 GCA_903938365.1 uncultured Pseudomonadota bacterium
ACGCTGCTTCAGGACCCCACGCGCCTGGCGGCGTTGCGCGGTTCAAACACCGCGGTGTTCGAACGCCACCTTACCCCCGCTGCCGCGATGCAGCGGATCGTCGCAACCCTGAACCAGCCGCGCTGAAGCAGCGGGCAACGCCCTACAGCCGCCTGCTCAAGCGTCGCGGAACGACGATCACACCTTCGTGTTCGAGGCGCGGACCGCCATGTTCACGTACGGTGAGAACGGCAGGCGCAGGGTGCCCGTCACTGCCGCCAGACCGCCCAACAGCGCACGAGACAAGCCTCCGCGCGTCCTCTGGCGCTTGGCGACATACCAAATGCCGGGCCAGGACGATGACACACCGATCGTGCCGAGAAGCTCCGCGCCTGGGTCGGCGGCCCGGACATGACGCATCACCTCGCTCACCGTAGTACCACGGATCCCGGCACGCAGAAGCGCTGGCCAACTCTCCGTCGTCCCGCGGCGGCGCTCGACCAGCCATTGCGCGGCCCGGTCGGGAAGGTAGTTGATCAGGGGAAGCCCGGTGGTGTGGGCCTCGATGGGAAAGTATCGATGGGGAGTCTGGTTGAGCAGGAGCGTGCCGCCCGGCTTGAGCGCCCCCATCAGGTTACGAATGACCGGGGCTCGCTCCTCGGGCAGAAGATGCTCATAGACGGCGTTCAGGAAAACGTAATCGCACTGACCGGCGTCGACCTCGCCCGAGGCAGAGCACTGCATGACGCTGGCGCGCTCCAGCCCATAGTGGCGGATGCGCTGGCGCGCGATCTCGAGCAAGCGAGGATTCAGGTCTGCGGCGACGATGCTGGCTTGCGGAAAAAGTCGCGCCAGCGCAAGGATCGAGGAACCTGCGCCGCACCCGTAGTCCAGGATCCGAGCCGGCCCGGAAAACGCCGGCGGCGGAACGTAAGCCTGGGCGCAAAGCCGCACATCCAGCTGGGCATCGTTCTCGTCCAGATCCCTTCCGATCTCGTCGCAGAGCCAGGAGGAGCCAAAACGCTCGAAGATCGCAGTGATCAGTTCAACCGGGTAGCCCGTTACACACGAGCCGTGCGCCGGAGCATCAGGTGCCGTCCTGACGCTGACTTCGTGCAGCCCGTCGAACCGCCGGGTGATGGCGACGATGCCTGAAGCGTCTTGGAGTCGAACGGAATCCACTGCGTCCATGCGCGCCACTCGGAACGCCAACCGCGGGTCGGCCCTTGATAAAGTCTGTTGGTTTTCCCGCTTTAGCGCAACCATATTCCGCCGGGGTTCGTTGCCGCAGGGCTCACTGACAGCGACCGGAAAATGCGGTGGGGCAAGCCGTGTTGGTCACGGCGGTGCCCGGCTTCTTGAGGTACTCCAGCACCCCCGTGGGGCCTTCCCAGCGCATCGCGGGAACCTCGACGGTCCCCTTGTACTGCTTGGGGTTGTACCCGAAGAAGGCAGTCCACACGGTATGGGTGTTCCGGTAGTACTTGTTCGCGTGACCGTTGACCGCCGCCGGCGTGAGGTTGGCCGGCCGCACCACCTGCGCCTCATAGCTGTGCGGAACCACGGGACGGTTGTCTTTGGTCCCGAAGGTCCCCAGGCCGGGCACCAAGCCCGCGCCACGCACCGCGAGCGCACCCCAGGTGTCCTTGTTCGGATCCTGCGGTATCTGGAACGTAACGTAGATATCCGGGCCGCCGGTTCCTACCCCGTTCGCGACCATCAGGTTGGTCAGCGCCTGCGTCTCGGCGACGTTGACCAGGTAGTTGTTGTGGATGACCGTGTGGGTCTGCGTGAACGCCGCCTTCAGCACGGCGGGGAGCCGCATCCACTGCTTGGCCAGGTTGGTCTGGCTCTGACCGACCATGTCCGTCGAGTTCTCGGCGATGTGGACGCTCTCCACCGCCGGGTTGCCGTCGTAACGCACCGCCACCGCCTTGATGAACTCGATCCAGCGGTCCATGCATGCCGGGATGTCGAGCCTGGCGCCGTAGCCGCCGTAAGACACACTGCCCGCACAGCCCTCGGTGATCAGGTAATCGCCAATGTAACGGTAGTCCTTGCCCTGCGGGACCTTCGGCACGCCGCCCGAGAAGCCGAGGTACCAGAGGTCGAGGATGGCCTTCTTGTTCATCGACGCGAGCTGTTTGATTTCCGCATCGATGCCCGACCAGTCGTATACGCCACGCTGGTTCTCCACCATCCCCCAGTTGACAATGAACGCCGCGCCCTTGACCTGCGGGACCGAGCGAATGGTTTCATAGACGCCAAACCGGTTCGGGCGCTTCGCCGTCCAGCCTTGTTCGTCCGCGCGAACGTAATGGCCGGGATTCCATTTGATCTTGCCCGCGCTCGCCACCGTTGCGGGCGCACGCGGGCAACCGGTAACCGGGTCGGGATCGACGCAGAGGTTTCCCGGTGGCATCGGACGACCCCTGGTCTGCGCATGAGCGAGATCTGCGCCGACGGACAGTCCCATCAAAATGATCAGCACGCGGTGAATGTTTCGCATCGCTCCGAGTCTCCTCGTCAAGAACCGCAGGTCGAAAACCGACTTGCAGGACAGAGATTCCGCAGCTTTTCTGACGCTGTCAATTGTCCGGAAAGTGCGACACGCCGACTTTATACATAATGCAAAAAACGCTGAAAAAATCGCGCGCGGGCAGGTGTTTCTTTGATATCCGTCACGATGTCGCCTGTGACTCCGTGGCAGGGGTCGAATAACGCTGAAGCCCCATCGGGAAATTCCTGCTGCCCTCGGCACGGGAATCACGTTTAATCTGGATTATGAATCGTCGCTCGTTCCGCTGAACCTGCCGCTCCGATACAAGAGCGCTCGGCTCATGCAGATGCGGTCCTAGCGAACCCT
>CAJACZ010000345.1 GCA_903938365.1 uncultured Pseudomonadota bacterium
ACCGACCGCGGCCGCATGCGGTCGGCGAGCGGGCGGCTCAGGCCGGGGCCAGCCATCGCTCGATCCGGGCGAACCAGGACTCCCGGCTGGCGAGCGCGACGATCAATCCAGCTGCCACGCCCGTCCCATTGGCCAGCAAGTCCCGCCAGTCCGCCACCCGACCCAGCCCCATGAGCTGCTGCGCGACCTCGATCGACAACCCCAGCAGAAGCATCGCCACCACCACCCACCCGTAGTGCCGACGCTGCATCAGCGCCGCGAACCAGCTGGTGAGCACGAAATACGCGGCGGCATGCTCGAGCTTGTCGACGCCGCGAAAAACGGGCTGTGCGCCAGTCGCGGGCGTCAGGCACACGACCAGGGTGCCGAGCACCAGGGCGAGGCCAGCCAGAGACCAGAAACGACGGAATCGCAGCTCGCGCATGGCTCGGCATCAACCCACGGGCTTGCCGATCACATCGACGCCGGGCGGCGGTGTGAAGCGCAGCTCGGCGGCCTCGACCGGCGTATTGCGCCGCCCGCCGGTGAAAATCAGCACGGCTTTCTGGCCCAGGCGGTCGTCCAGTTCCATGCGGCGCAACTCCACGCCCTCGAAGCCCAGTCGTGCTTCGCGGAACTCCGCGTCAGTGCGGCGCGGACGGACCCGCACCCAGTCGAGACCCTGCGACCGCGGCGCCGCGGCAACCTCGAACGAGGCGCGCAGATCGCCCGCGCCCGACAGCAGCATCGCCGGCGTCGCGGTCAGCGCGTCGCCGGCCGGTCGCACCGTCACCTGCTCGAGGTCGCGGTCGTAGAACCAGACGTTGCGGCCGTCCGCGACCATCAGCTGCCCGGAATCGGGCGACCCCGCATCGACCGGCCGCACGTCCCAGCGAAACCGCCCGGGCCGCAGCACCGCCAGAGTGCCCTGCACGGACTCGAGGCGTCGCCCGCGCGAGTCGGTCAGTGTCTGGGTGAAATCGGCGCGCAAGGACACCAGGCCCGCCAGGTAGCGATCAAGCGCCGTGTCGGCCGCCAGCGCCGCCGGGGTCGCGAGGCTCAGCAGCAGGCTGGCCATTAGGCACCTGAAGCGCATCAGGGCTCAGTTTCCGTTGGGCGCCGGCACGAGGATCTCGCGCCCGCCGTTGGACTGCAGGGGACCGACGAGCCCCGCCATCTCCATGGCCTCGATCAGCCGCGCCGCCCGGTTGTAGCCGATCTTCAGCCGACGCTGCACGTAGGAGATGGACGGCTTGCGCTCGTTGATGACGATCTTCACCGCTTCGTCGTAGAGCGTGTCCTGCTCGGGATCGCCCCCGTCGCCCCCCTCGCCCTCTTCGCCCGCAAGCCCCGGGATCGGCGTGCTCGGACCCGAGAGGACCTCGTCGATGTAGGTCGGCGGCGCACTCTTGCGCAACGCCTCGACCACGCGATGCACTTCCGGGTCCGAGACGAAGGCGCCGTGGACGCGCGTGGGCATCGAGGTGCCGGGCGGCAGGTAGAGCATGTCGCCATGGCCCAGCAGCGACTCCGCGCCGCCCTGGTCGAGGATGGTGCGCGAGTCGACCTTGGCAGACACCTGGAAGGCGATACGCGTCGGGATATTGGCCTTGATGAGACCGGTGATCACGTCCACGGACGGGCGCTGCGTCGCCAGCACGAGGTGGATTCCCGAGGCACGGGCCTTCTGCGCAAGGCGTGCGATCAGTTCCTCGACCTTCTTGCCGACGATCATCATCAGGTCGGCGAGCTCGTCGATGATCACCACGATGTACGGCAGCGGCACCAGGTCCGGGATCTGCGACTGGTCGATGCTCGGGTCGTTCGACGCCCGCTGGATCATCACCGGGTCCTTGATGGGCTTGCCGGCGTCGTTCGCGTCACGCACCTTCTTGTTGAAGCCGCTGATGTTGCGCACGCCCATCGCGGCCATCAGCTGGTAGCGCCGCTCCATCTCGGCCACGCACCAGCGCAGCGCGTTGGCCGCATGCTTCATGTCCGTGACCACCGGGGCCAGCAGGTGCGGGATCCCCTCGTACACCGAGAGCTCGAGCATCTTCGGGTCGATCATGATCAAGCGGACATGTTCGGCCGTGCTCTTGTAGAGCAGCGACAGGACCATCGCATTGATGCCCACCGACTTGCCCGACCCGGTGGTGCCCGCGATCAGCAGGTGCGGCATGCGCTGCAGGTCGGCCACGACGGGCAATCCGCCGATATCCTTGCCGAGCGCGATCGCCAGCGGCGAGGCGATATCGTCATAGGCCTTGGACTTGATGATCTCGCCGAGCGTGACCATCTCGCGCCGCTCGTTGGGGATCTCGAGGCCCATCACCGACTTGCCCGGGATCACCTCGACGACGCGCACGCTGATCGCGGAGAGCGCCCGCGCCAGGTCTTTGGCCAGACCGCTGATCTGGCTCACCTTCACGCCCGGCGCAGGCCGCATCTCGTAGCGCGTGACCACCGGTCCCGGCAGCACGGCAACCACTTCCACCTCGACGCCGAATTCCTTGAGCTTGATCTCGACCAGCCGCGACATGGCCTCGAGCGCTTCGGGCGAATAGGCGACCTCGTGGGGCGGGGGATCATCGAGCAGTTGAAGGGGCGGCAGTTCGCCGGCCTTCGCCTCGAACAGCGGCACCTGGCGTTCTTTTTCGACGCGCTCGCTGCGCTCGGACGCCGGCGCCGGCAGCTCGATGCGCGGCTTGACGCGGGTGACGGCCTTCTTCTGCTCGACCTCGACGACTTCCTTGCGGGCCTGTCGGCGTACATCGCCCTCGGCGGCGTCACGCTGCGCGACCCGGCGCGCCTTGATCCAGTCGATCCCCTGCCAGAACGCGGCGCCGAGCCGATCCATGATCTCGAACCAGGACACACCGAAAGCCAGCGAAATTCCGGTCATGCAGGCCGACAGAAGCAGCAGCGTGGCGCCCAGGAAATTGAAGTTGCCGAGCAGGGATCTGCCGAGCAGGTTGCCGAGGACACCGCCCGCGCTGTGACGCAGGTCACCGGCGCTCCAGTGCAGTGTCGCCAGCGCGCAGGCCGACACCAGCATCAGCACGAAGCCGCCCACGCGCACTACGGTGTTGAAGCGCGAGACACGCTCGGCGCCGCGGACACGCTGGCGGACCAGCAGCCAGCACACGGCCCCGAGCATCGCCGGGAACAGGAATGCGGGCCCGCCGAACAGGAAAAACAGTGCGTCCGCGAACCATGCCCCGCCGCGCCCGATCAGGTTGTGGACCTCGGAGCCACCGCCGGTGAAGGAGAAGCCCGGATCGTCGGGGTCGTAGCTGAGCAGTGCGGCGAACAGCATCAGCCCCACCACACCGGAGAGGATCACCGCGCCCTCGCGCAAGGCGCGCGCCACCGCCTGGCTGAAACGGGCGGCTGCTTTGCCCTGTACTGCAGTATCGGCCAAGGTATTGATTTCCCGCGGCAAGCAAACGTTCTAGATGATTGATTCTAGTGGAATACGGCCCTGAGCGACAAGGCAAACACCGCTCCCCGCACAGGGTCGCGGCAGCCGGCGCAGCCCGGTAACATGGAGCGCTGATCCACCACGAGCCTAGCCATGCCCTCCCGTCACCGCCGACTCATCATTCTCGGTTCAGGCCCCGCGGGCTATTCAGCCGCCGTCTATGCCTCGCGGGCCAACCGCGCGCCCATGCTGGTCAGCGGCCTGCAGGAAGGCGGCCAGCTCATGACCACCACCGAGGTCGACAACTGGCCCGGCGATCCGCACGGTCTGCTCGGCCCGGCGCTGATGGAGCGGATGAAACTGCATGCCGAACGCTTCGGCACCGAGATCGTGGCGGACCACATCCACACCGCGGACCTGTCGACCCGGCCCTTCAGGCTGCAAGGCGACGGGGGCGAGTACAGCTGCGATGCGCTGATCATCGCCACGGGCGCATCGGCCAAGTACCTCGGACTGCCGAGCGAGGAAGCCTTTCGCGGCCGGGGCGTCTCGGCCTGCGCCACCTGCGACGGGTTCTTTTTCCGCGGGCAGCCCGTCGCCGTCGTCGGCGGCGGCAACACCGCCGTCGAGGAAGCCCTCTACCTGTCGAACATCGCCTCGCACGTGACGCTCGTGCACCGACGCGACAAGCTGCGGGCGGAGAAGATCATGCAGGATCGCCTGTTCGAGCGCGAACGCGCCGGCAAGGTCCGCATCCTCTGGAACCACGCAATCGACGAGGTCCTGGGTGACGGCAGCGGCGTGACGGGCCTGCGGGTCCGCGGCACCTCGCCCGGCACCGGAGCAGAGGATCTGGCGGTCATGGGCGTATTCATCGCCATCGGCCACAGCCCGAACACCCAGATCTTCGAGGGGCAGCTGGCCATGCACAACGGCTACCTCAAGGTCCGCGGCGGATCCGATGGGGACGCCACGGCCACCAGCATCCCCGGCGTATTCGCCGCAGGCGACGTGGCGGACCATGTCTATCGGCAGGCAATTACCTCTGCCGGTTCGGGCTGCATGGCCGCGCTCGACGCGGACCGGTACCTCGAGCGCGCCGAGGGCGTGGTGTCGCCATGAACACCGCCCCGCCACGCCGGCGCTGACCCGGAACCGCCGTGCGCATCGAGACCGTCACCACGCTCGCGTCTCTCGACGCCCGCGAGTGGAACGCGGTCGCCGGCACAAGCAACCCCTTCGTCAGCCACGAGTTCCTGAGCTCTCTGGAGCGCACCGGGTGCGTGGGGGCACGGGCAGGCTGGGAGCCGCATTTCATCCTGTTGCGCGATGCGGCGGGCATTGCAGCGGCGGCGCCGGCCTGGCTCAAGAACCAATCCTACGGCGAATTCGTCTTCGATTTCAGCTGGGCGCAGGCCTATGCGCGCCACGGTCTCGCGTACTATCCGAAACTGGTCATCGCCGCGCCCTTCACCCCCGCCACCGGCCCGCGACTGCTGGTCCGCCCCGACCTGGATCGCGCGAGCGTGGTGCCCCGACTGATCGCCGCGGTGGAAAGCTGTGCAGACGCGATGGGGCTCGCGACCACCCATGTTCTTTTCCCGCCCGCGGAGGACCGGCAGGCCCTGGCTGCGGCCGGATGGCTGCTGCGTCGGGACTGCCAGTTCCACTGGAGCAACCGCGGTTACTCCAGCTTCGAGGACTTCCTCGCCGGTTTCACGGCCGACAAGCGCAAGAAGGCCAGACGCGAGCGCCGCAGGGTCGCCGAGTCGGGCATCCGCTTCGAGACACGGCTCGGCTCGGACATCAGCGAATCAGAACTGAACCACGCCTGGGCACTGCACCGCGGCACCTTCCTCCGCCACGGCAACGAACCCTACCTGAGCCGCGCGTTCTTCGCCGAGGCAGCCCGGACGATGGGCGACAGCCTGATGTTCAAGCTCGCCTGCCACGGCGACGACATCGTCGCAGCGGCGATTTTCTTCATCGGCGCCGACACCCTCTACGGGCGTTACTGGGGCTCGCAGGACGAGTTCCACAGCCTGCACTTCGAGACCTGCTACCACCAGGGCGTCGAGTTCTGCATCGAACGCGGCCTGGCCTCCTTCGAACCCGGCACTCAGGGCGAACACAAGGTGAGCCGGGGCTTCGAGCCCACGCTGACCTGGTCCGCGCACCGGATCGCCGACCCCCGCTTCCGCGCCGCGATCGCCGACTACCTGCAGCGCGAGGGCGCCTCGGTGGACGAGTACGCCGCGGCGGTCCGCGACCATGTGCCGTTCCGCAGCGAACTGCGGCCGCAGGACCCGCTGGAACTCCCCTGATGGCCATCACCTGGCTCGCCCCCGGCGATGGCGGCACCGGGTTCCCGCCCATCGAACGCTGCCTCGCCGACCCGCCCGGCCTGCTGGCCGCAGGCGGCGACCTGAGCCCCGCGCGGATCGTGGCCGCCTATCGCCGCGGCATCTTTCCCTGGTACTCCGAGGGCCAGCCCATCCTCTGGTGGTGCCCGGATCCGCGGGCCGTGCTCTTTCCCGGCGAGTTCCGCCGCAGCCGGAGCCTCGCCAAATCGGAGCGCAACGCGGGCTTCGAGACCCGCTTCGACACTGCTTTCGGCGCCGTGATGGACGGCTGCGCGGCGCCGCGCGAGCGCGCGGGCCCTGGCACCTGGATCACGCCGGAAATGCGCGCCGCCTACGTCGCGCTGCACCGCCAGGGCGTCGCCCACAGCGTCGAGACCTGGCGGGGGGACCGGCTGGTCGGCGGGTTGTATGGCGTGCAGCTCGGCGCGGTGTTCTTCGGTGAATCGATGTTCAGCACCGAGACCGACGCCTCCAAGGTCGCGCTGTCCGCGCTGGTCCGCCGCTGTCTCGCCGAGCAGATCGAGCTGATCGACTGCCAGATGAGCTCGGGCCACCTCGCTTCGCTGGGCAGCCGGCCGATCTCCCGGAGCGAGTTCTGCAGCCTCCTCGAGCGTCTCGCCGGCACCGCCCAGCAACCCCGCTGGGGCCGGACACAAGGTCTTGATTGATTATCAAGGGGGTTTTGGGCAGAATTCGCGCCTCTTTTTCGCCCGGAAGCACAAACACTGATGTCCAAGGAAGACGCGATCCAGATGGACGGCGAGGTCGTCGAGACCCTGCCGAACACGACATTTCGCGTGAAGCTCAAGAACGGGCACGTGGTGACGGCGCACATCTCGGGCAAGATGCGCAAGAACTACATCCGCATCCTGACCGGCGACACCGTCACGGTCGAAGTCACGCCCTACGACCTGACCAAGGGTCGCATCGTCTACCGCGGACGCTGAGCCGCCCGCGTCCCGCCTCGGCGGCTGGCCTCAGGTGGCCAGCGCCGGTTCCTCGTTCGGAATGCAGTCCAGCTTGAGTGCCGAGCCATCGGCACTCAGGCCTACGCGCACCTGCCCGCCTCCCACCAGCTTGCCGAACAGCAGTTCCTCGGCCAGCGGACGCTTGATGTGCTCCTGGATCACGCGGGCCATCGGCCGGGCGCCCATCTTCGGGTCATAGCCCTTCTCGGCCACCCAGCGGCGCGCCGCGTCATCGAGCGTCAGCGTGACGCGCTTGGACTCGAGCTGCGCTTCCATCTCGAGCAGCAGCTTGTCGACCACTCGCTCGATGGTCCGCGCGTCGAGCCCGCCGAACTGGATCACGGCGTCGAGCCGGTTGCGGAACTCGGGCGAGAAGACGCGCTTGATCGCCTCCATGCCGTCACTGGCATTGTCCTGCTGGGTGAACCCTATGGAGGCGCGCGCCATGTCGGCCGCGCCCGCGTTGGTGGTCATGACGATGATCACGTGACGGAAATCGGCCTTGCGGCCGTTGTTGTCCGTCAGCGTCCCGTGGTCCATGACCTGCAGCAGCAGGTTGAACACATCGGGATGCGCCTTCTCGATCTCGTCCAGCAGCAGCACAGCATGCGGGTGTTTGGTGATCGCCTCGGTCAGCAGGCCGCCCTGGTCGAACCCGACATAGCCCGGCGGTGCGCCGATGAGACGGGACACCGTGTGGCGTTCCATGTATTCGGACATGTCGAAGCGGATCAGCTCGATCCCGAGCGCCAGTGCGAGCTGGCGGGTGACTTCAGTCTTGCCGACGCCGGTCGGTCCCGCGAACAGGAAGCTGCCCACCGGCTTGCGAGTGTCGCCCAGCCCGGAGCGTGACATCTTGATGGCGGAACTGAGCGTCTCGACCGCGCGGTCCTGCCCGTAGATCACGAGCTTGAGGTTGCGTTCGAGGTTGCGGAGCACTTCCTTGTCGTTGCTCGAGACCGTCTGGGGCGGAATGCGCGCCATGCGCGCCACGACTTCCTCGACGTGGCGCACCTCGACCGTGGTTTCGCGCTCGGCGACCGGCTTGAGGCGCATGCGCGCACCGGCCTCGTCGATGACGTCGATCGCCTTGTCGGGCAGGTGGCGGTCGTTGATGTGGCGGGCCGCGAGTTCGGCGGCGGACTGCAGGGCCGCATCCGTGTACTTGACGGCGTGGTGTTCCTCGAAACGGCTGCGCAGGCCACGCAGGATCTCGACGGTCTCGGCGACCGTCGGCTCGACCACGTCGATCTTCTGGAAGCGGCGCGCCAGCGCGTGATCCTTCTCGAAGATACCGCGGTATTCCTGGTAGGTGGTCGAACCGATGCAGCGGATCTCGCCGTTCGTGAGCACCGGCTTGATCAGGTTGGACGCGTCCATGACTCCGCCGGAGGCGGCACCCGCACCGATCACGGTGTGGATCTCGTCGATGAACAGCACGGCACCCGGCTGCTTCTTGAGCTCCGAGATCACGCCCTTGAGGCGCTTCTCGAAGTCACCGCGGTACTTGGTGCCGGCGATCAGCGCACCCATGTCCAGGGAATAGATGACGGCGTCGAGCAGCACCTCGGGCACCATGCCCTCGACGATGCGTCGCGCCAGTCCCTCCGCGATCGCCGTCTTGCCGACACCCGCCTCACCGACGTAGAGCGGGTTGTTCTTGCGGCGACGACAGAGGATCTCGATCGTCCGTTCGACCTCGAGCTGGCGACCGATCAGCGGGTCGATCTTGCCCTGCTCGGCGAGGCGATTGAGATTGCTGGTGTACTTCTCGAGCGCGCCGCCGCCCTCGGCATCCCGGTCACCGCCCTCGGTGGCGCCCTCTTCCTTGTTTTCGACTTTCTCTTCAGCCGATTTCGACATGCCGTGCGAGATGAAATTGACGACATCGAGCCGCGCGACTTCCTGCCGGCCGAGCAGGTACACGGCGTGGCTCTGCTTCTCGCTGAAGATGGCGACCAGCACGTTGGCCACGCCGACTTCCTTGCGGCCGCTCGACTGCACATGGAACACCGCGCGCTGCAGGACCCGCTGGAAGCCCAGCGTGGGCTGCACCTCGCGCTCCTCGCCCAAGCCCAGGCGGGGGGTCGTCTGATCGATGTGTTCCTTCAGTTCCAGGCGCAGCCTGGCGGCATCCGCCCCGCAGGCACGCAGCACTTCCTTGACCCTCGGGGTCTCGAGGATCGCGTAAAGCAGGTGCTCCACCGTCAGGAACTCATGACGCCCGTCGCGCGCCATCTGGAAGGCGTCGTTGAGGCAGGTCTCCAGTTCGTTAGACAACACGGCTGTGATTCCTCGTGGTGAAGGAGCGGCTCACGCCTGCTCCAGCGTGCACATCAGCGGGTGCTGATGATCCCTTGCATAGGACGTGACCTGGGCCACTTTGGTTTCAGCGATTTCGAACGTGAACACGCCGCAGACCCCCTTGCCCCGGGTGTGGACCTCGAGCATGACCCGCGTCGCAGCCGTGCGGTTCAGGCTGAAGAAGCGCTCAAGGATGTCGACCACGAACTCCATGGGAGTGTAGTCGTCGTTGAGCAGCACGACCTGGAACAGCGAGGGCTGCTTGAGTTTGGGGGTGGCCTCGGCCACGACGGTGCCCGAGTCGGGGCGAGAGATCTCGTCGGAAGACATGTTGCTGTTATAGGGCCCGCGGGCGGCCAACTCAAGCACCACCGCGGACGTTCTCGGCGACTGTCGGCAAGGCGCGACAAAAAGCTGCGGTTTAGCTTGACAAAACAATCGCTTGTGACGGTTACCACGAGGCTCGTATCATTCAGGGATGCCGTCTTTCCCCCAGCTGCGCGCATGGATCTCGCCCGACGGCGCGGCTGCGCTGCTGGCAGCGCGCGGGCCCCAGCTCGCGGCGGGCCTGCTGGTGATCGGCATTGGTGTCCAGTCGGCGTCCATCGTGACCGGGATGTTCGGCGCCCGCGACCGTCCCGCGGCCGCTCAGCCCGGGACGGGTCAGGCCGCCCCCGATGCCACCGGCGGCGCACGCCGCCCTGACCTCAACTCGATCCTGAACGCCCACCTCTTCGGCGAGCCGGCGGTGAGCGCCTCCGATGCCGCCAACGCGCCCCGCACCAGCCTCGCGCTGGTGCTCGCCGGAGTGATCGCTTCCGAGGATCCCGCGAAGGGCTACGCCATAGTCGGCGAAACCGCCCCCACTGCCCGCATGCATGCCGTAGGCGGCGCGCTGCCCGGTGGCGCACGCCTGCACGCCGTGTATGCCGACCGTATCGTGCTGGAGCGTGGCGGCAGCCTTGAATCCCTGGCGCTTCCACGCACCGCCCTGCAGGGCACGGCAGGGGCTGGCGTGGCGCCCGCGGAGCCGGTGCCGGCCGAGCCGGTCGATGCAAGCGCCTCCGCGACCGACCCGCTGCTGCAGCAGATGCGCGAAGCCATGCAGCGCAATCCGAACGCGCTTTCCGAGGTGATCCGCTCCCAGCAGGTGCTCGCCGGCGGCAAGCAGCGCGGCTTCCGCGTTTATCCGGGGAGCAACCCGCGCGCCTTCTCGCGTCTCGGCCTGCGTCCCGGCGATCTGGTCACCGAGGTGAACGGCACCCCGCTGGACGATCCTTCCCGCGGCGAGGAAATCATGCGCACGCTCAACAGTTCGGCCGAAGCCCGGGTGACCATCCTGCGCAACGGCCGCCAGAGCGAAGTGCTCCTGAACCTCGCCCAGCTCGCCAACGACCCCGAGATGTCCGCCGGCAACGACGGAGATGCCAGCACATCCTCTTCCGCCCCATGAAGGCTCGCCGTGACCACGGCCGCCCCGCCGGAGACCCGACACCGATGATTCGCAACTGCAGCCTCCGCCAGCCGGGCTCCCACGGACACAGGTCCGCGCGCCTGCGCGCGGGCCTCCTGGGACTCGCGCTGGTTCTCGCCACCCTCCCGGTCACCGCGCTGGCGCAGCAGGCGGGCGCACCGCGCATCACGCCGAATTTCAAGGATGCCGACATCACCCAGGTGATCGAGGCCGTCAGCGCCGCCACGGGACGCAACATCATCATCGACCCACGCGTCCGTGCGCAGGTGACGATGCTGTCCTCGACGCCGATGTCTCCCGACGCTTTTTACGAGGCCTTCCAGGCACTGCTGCAGGTCCACGGTTTCGTGGCCGTCCCCTCGGGCGACACCACCAAGGTCATCCCGGACGCCAACGCGCGGCAGGTGCCGGGCAACGACCTGCCGAACCGCGTCAGCGCCACCTCGGACGAGATCGTGACGCAGGTGGTGGCCGTGCAGAACATCAGCGCGGCGCAGCTCGTGCCGATCCTGCGGCCACTGATTCCGCAGTACGGACACCTCGCCGCCTACCCTGCCTCCAACATCCTGATCATCTCGGATCGCGCGAACAACGTTAACCGCATGCTGCGGATCATCCGCCGGATCGACCAGGCCAGCGATTCGGACGTGGAGTTTGTGGCGCTGCAGAACGCCTCGGCCGCCGAGGTGGTGCGCACCATGAGCTCGCTGACCCAGGCCCAGGCGCAGGCCGAAGGTGGCGGCGGCCCGCAGTTACGCGTGGTGGCGGACGACCGCTCGAACAGCATCCTGCTCGCGGGAGACAAGACCCAGCGACTCCAGGCGCGCGCACTGGTCGCCTACCTCGATACTCCGCTCTCCAGCGGCGGCGACACCCGGGTGCGCTACCTGCGCTACTCCGATGCGGAGAAGATCGCCGCCAAGCTCAAGGAAC
>CAJACZ010000346.1 GCA_903938365.1 uncultured Pseudomonadota bacterium
CTGGAACATGTGGGGGAAAATCCAGGTGCCGAGCGCGACGTTCAGCGCCGCCGTGACCAGCCAGGTGCTGGAGAGACCGGCCTCGGGCTTCAGTCCCGGGAAGGTGCCGAGAGTGGGGTACTGCTCCTGGGCCATCCGGTAGACGTCGAGCATTGACGCTGCGCCGACTTTGTCCGCCGCAGTCAGGCTCAGGCCGACCACCAGCACGATCATCATCACGTCCTTCACGCCGGCCGCAAAGGCCGCCGAGCGCAGTCCGGCCACGTACACGAACAGCAGCATCACCGCGGCGGCGGCGATCGCCGCTTCGGTCACGCCGATGGCGGGGCCGACCGTCAGCCGCAGGATCAGCGAGAGCGCCGTGATCTGGATCTGCACGTACACGATCAGCGCCGCGATGCCGGCGATGCCGACGAACACCGACAGCGCGGTCGAGCCGTAGTGACGCTCGAAGAAGTCGGCCTGCGTGACCAGGTTCCAGCGGCGGCCTGCATCCCAGACCTTCGGCATCAGCCAGTAGCCGAGTGCGCAGGCCAGCGATACGGAGGTCAGCGCGATGTAGGCCGGGGCGCCGAAGGCCCAGGCGTAGCCCGAGATGCCGAGCACGGCGAAGGTGGTGTAGATCTCGCCCGCGTTGACGAACCAGAAGATCCAGGGGCCGAAGCGCCGGCCGCCGATGGCCCACTCGCTCATCGACCGGCTGCGCGCCTGGCGTTGTCCGTACACCAGGGCGCCGAGCATGGTGCCCAGCACGATCGTCAGGCACAGCGCGAGTGTCATGCCGCGTCGCTCATCGCGCCGGGTCCGTGTCGGGTCGGGCCTCGATCCGGCGATCGATCGAGTACACCACGCCGATCACGAGGGTGGTGAGCAAGATGCCCGTCATCTGCCAGACCATCGGGAAGGGCAGTGAGAAGGGCTGCCAGTCCACGTCATTGACGAACGGGACCAGCGCGGCCTGCCAGATGAAGGGCAGCACCAGCAGCCAGCGGTGCCGCGTACCCGGCTTGTCGGAATCCGCCATCGCCTCTCAGCGTGCGGCGTCGCGGACGACGGCGAGGGGGTCCGCGTCGTGGCGGACCAGTGTCCCGCCCTTCATCACCACGGAGATCGTACGCAGCGCGCGGGTGTCCAGCGTGGGATCGGCATCGAGCGCGATGATGTCGGCGTATTTGCCCACGGCGATCTGGCCGAGGTCGTCCTCCGCGCCGAGCATGCGCGCGGTGTTCACCGTGGCGGTGCGCAGCGCCTGCACGGGCGTCATGCCGGCCTGCTGGTAGAGTTCGATTTCGCGCACCGAGGCCACAGTGCCCTCGTTCGGCTCGAAGGGGAACTGGTCGCTGCCCATGGCGATGTTCACGCCGGACTTGATCGCCGCCTGCAGCGCCGACCAGTGCGACTTGCCCACCATCTGCACGCGCGCCAGGTAAAAGGGTGTCGAGCCGATCTTGCGGAAGAACTCCATGGCGCCGGCCTGGCTCACGACGATGGTGGGCACGTACCAGCCGCCCTTTTCCTTCATTTTCCGGAACACGTCTTCGTTGAGGAAGTAACCGTGTTCGAAGCTGTCGACGCCGGCTTCGAGGGCGTCCAGGGTCGCCTGGATCGAACCGGTGTGGGCGGCGACCTTCACGTCCTGGCGGTGCGCGATGTCGGTGGCGGCCCGCATCTCCTCGATGGTCATGTCGGCGGCCGCGATCTTGCCGGTGCTGGCGAGGCCGCGCGAGATGTTGATCTTGACCCACTTGCCGCCGAGCAGGATCTGGCGGCGCGTCTCGGCGCGTACTTCGTCCGGTCCGTCGATGCCGTCGAGCACCGGTTCGGAACTGTGGCCGCCGGTCGGGATGATGGCGCGGGCCGCCGGCCAGATGCGCGGCCCGAGGTGCTCGCCGCGGTCGATGGACGACTTCACCGCGAAGATGGCGTCCCGGGCTTCGCCCGGTGTGCGGACCGTGGTGGTGCCCGCGAGCAGCGACAGTCGCGCGTTCTCGGCCATGCGCAGGGCCAGGCCGCCGTCGGTCTCGTTGGCGGTTTCCTGCATCATTGCCCCGGGCAGGCGCAGGCCGAAGTGCACGTGCATGTTCATGAGGCCGGGCATGAGCCACTTGCCGGGCAGCCGGATCTCGGTGGCGCCTGCCGGAATGTCCACCTTGCCTGCAGGGCCCACCGCCGTGATGCGCTCGCCGGTGATGACCACGACCGCGTCGCGGATCGGCGCGCCGCCCTCGAGGTTGGCCACGCTGGCGCCGGTGATCACGCGAACCGGGGCGTCCTGCGCGGCGGCGGGACGGGCGACCCCCGCCAGCGCGACGGCAGCCACGACGAGTTTGAGAACGCTGGACCTGCCGTGCTGCATGGGGAAACTTCCGTTGATGCGCCTGTCGATGACCGAAGCTAGAGTACAGAGGTCGTTCGGGACGGTCTATGCGCGCGGGTGCGCGGGTTGATTGGGAGGCGCTGGGATGTCACACGGCAAGGACGGGCAGGGGAATGTTTCGCGCAGGTCCGCCCTGCAGTGGGCTGCGGCGGCCTCTGCGCTGCCCCTGCTGCCGGCGACGGCGCGCGGCGCCACGGCCGGGGCCGAGGCTGCGGGTGACCGTCTGCGGGCGCTGGTCGATGCCAGCGACGCCGCGGCCAACCGGCTGGATCCCACGCCGCGCGAGCCGCCGGGCGGTGCAACCGGCCGCTGGCGCTTCGTCGATCCGCTGGGCGACGAGTATTCCGCTGCGCGCGAACGCAACGCGGCGCGCGATGCCGAGGGCCTGCGCGGGATCGACCCTGCGACGCTCGGCCCGGTCGACCGCATTGCCTACGACGTGTTCCTGTACCGGACGCAGCGCGAGACGGAGCGCTTCCGGTCCGGTATCGCGGCGATCGAGCGGCGCACGCCGCTCAACCCGTCCTTCGGCCTGCATGTCGAGCTCCCCGACTATGTGTCGGGGGCGGGCGCGCGCTTCGCCACGCTCGAGGACTACGAAATCGGCCTCGACCGCCTCGAGGGCTTTGCGCGCTACCTGGACTCGCTGGTCGCGCGGTGCCGTGAAGGCCTCGCGGACGGCTACCTGCAGTCGCAGGTGGTGGCACGACAGGTTGCCGCGCAGGCCGAGGCCATGCTCGCGCTGCAGCCCGGCAGCAGCCCGTTCGCCCGCGCGCTGTCGCGCATGCCGGAGGATTTCAGCGCCGCCGATCGCGCGCGCTTCGAGCGTGCCTATGCGCAGGTCATCGAGCGTCAGGTGTTCCCCGCCTACGCGCGCCTGGGCGATTTCCTCCGTACCACCTATGTGCCGCGCGCCACGGAGGATCCGGGACGCTGGGCGATGAAGGACGGGCTGCGGGTCTATGCGGCCGATCTCGAGCAGCACCGCACGGTGCCGGGCTCTGCCGCGGAGGTCCACGCCATCGGCCTCACGGAGGTCGCGCGGATCCGCGAAGAGATGGAGACGGTGCGCAGCGGCGTCGGTTTCGGCGGTGATCTCGCGGCCTTCTTCGCCTACATCCGCAACGACCCGAAGTTCTACTACACCCGTCCCGAGGACCTCCTGACGAAGATGGCGGAGATCGAGTCGCGCATCTGGCAGGGCATGCCGCGGCTGTTCGCGCGGCGCCCGCGCGCGCCCTTCAGCGTGCGCGCGCTGCCCGCGCTGGGCGACCAGCGCGGCACCGGTTACTACAAGCCCGGGCCGCCCGATGGCGTCAGCCCGGGGGTGCTGTGGTTCAACATGGCGATGCTCTCCACGCGGCCGATCCCGACCCTCGAGACGCTCACGCTGCACGAGGGTATCCCGGGCCATCATTACCAGATCACGCTGGTGCTCGAGGACGCCTCGCTGCCGGCGATCCTGCGCTTCGGCGGCCTGACGGCCTATTCGGAGGGCTGGGGGCTCTATGCGGAGTCGCTGGGCCGGGAACTCGGCATGTTCGAGGATCCGCTGCAGTGGTTCGGCCACCTCGACATGGAAATGCTGCGCGCGGTCCGTCTGGTCGTCGACACCGGCCTGCACGCGCAGCAGTGGAGTCGCCAGCGCGCGATCGACTACATGCTCGCCCATACCTCGATGGCGCCGCGCGACGTGCAGGTCGAGGTCGACCGTTACATCGCCTATCCCGGTCAGGCCTGCGCCTACAAGACCGGCGAGCTGCTGCTGCAGTCGCTGCGCCGCAGCGCGGCCACCACCCTCGGCGCGCGCTTCGACATCAAGGCCTTCCACGGCCAGGTGCTCGATACCGGTGCCCTGCCGCTGGCCGTGCTGGAGGCCAAGCTGCAGCGCTGGATCGGCAGCGCGACCTGAGGCGAAGCTGCACCAATCCGGGGCATTGCACGGGGATTGCAAGGCGGTTACAGGTGCTGGAGACTTCAGGGGTGTAACCGACGGTTTCCCGCAGAAGGGCCGCGGTTTCCGCCCTACCGAACCTGATCGACCCCGGGAGTCCCTCTGATGCCTCGTCCGTCGCTCGGCCGCGTCCTGGCCATCGTCGTCCTGTGCGCGCATGCCGTCACGGCAGCCGCCGCCCCCGAGCCCTCCGGCGACACCCTGTCGCGGTTCTTCGTGTGGTGGAACGCCACGTTCAAGGTGCCGGGCGGCTACACCCCGGCGGCTTTCGGTGAATGGTTCACCCCGGACGCGACCCTGGTGCTCGAAGGCAAGGAAGTCATCCGCGGGCTCGATGGCTGGGCCGCGCATTTCCAGCGCATCCAGTCCGGCGGCGGCGACGTCGAGATCGTGGTGCCGTTCAAGCGGGTCTTCCAGGAGGGTGACCGCATCTACACCTACCACGTGATCCGCAGCCGTCGCGACGGCGCACTCAGCTGCGCGCTGGCGGCCGGCCACGCCGAACTGCGGGGCGGCAAGATCTCCACCATCGTCCTGGTCCGCTCGACCCTCGATCCCGCCAAGGGACCGATGGATCCCGAGTGCTGGACGAAGTGACCCCGGATTTTTCTTAGAGGAATTCGCCGATGACCATACAGACCCGTTCCCCGGCCGTCAGCCGCTGCGTCAGCCCCTCAACCGTCGCCTCCGCCGTGGCGCTTGCCCTGGCCTGTGTCGCGCCCGCCCATGCCCAGCAGGCCGGCGCGCCTGCCGCCGGCGATGCCGCCCTGCTCGAGGACGTCATCGTCACGGCGCAGCGCCGCAGCGAATCCCTGATGGACGTCCCGGTCGCGATCAGCGCGATCGGCTCCGCCGCCATCGAGAGGCAGAACATCCAGAGCGTCGAGGACGTGCTGGCCGGGATCCCGAACGTCAGCTTCGTGTCGCTAGGCTCGCGTGACCGCAAGGAAATCAGCCTGCGTGGCATCTCGAACCAGCTGAATCCCTTCGTCGACGTCCGCTCCTCGACCTATGCCTTCTACATCGACGAATTCAACGTCGCGGTCGGCACCAGCAACCCCGAAATCCTCGACCTCGAGCGCATCGAGGTGCTGCGTGGTCCGCAGGGCACGTACTTCGGCCGCAACGCCGTCGGCGGCGCCATCAACGTGATCACCAAGAAACCGACCAGCGACTTCTTTGCCGAGGTCGGGCTCGGCCTCGGGAACCACGGCAGCCAGGAAGGCCACCTGATCGTCAACGCGCCGATCATCGACGACAAGCTCGCGATCCGGGCTTCGGGCCAGGTGCGCCAGACGGACGGCTGGATCCGGAACATCAATCCGGTCGGCGGCGGCAACGACGGCGACTTCAGCACCGCGCGCGTCACGGTGCGCTACACCCCGAACGAGCGGCTGACCTGGGACTTCAACTACAGCTACACCGATGGCGAGGAAGGCATGCGCGTCGGCGTGCCGACCGGGTTCCTGACCGCCACCTGGCGCGCGGTGTACTACCAGAACCGCCCGGGCAACGTCGCGAACCCGGATGGCGTCGGCTTCTATCCCGCCAACCGCGACCGCGTGAACTTCAACCGCCCCCAGAAGGTCGGTTCCGACTTCGACTATTTCAGCACGCGTTTCGCCTACGATTTCGATGACGTCACGCTGACGGCGGTGGCCGGCAAGCTGAACGCCAGCCTCTTCAACTTTGGCGATGTCGATGGCGGCAGCATCGATGCCTTCTACGAAGACCTGCTGATCGAGCGCGAGTCCGAGAGCCTCGAGCTGCGCCTGCAGTCCCGCAACCCGCAGCGCCTGGCCTGGAGCATCGGCGCGATCGCCGGCAAGGACTCGGGCGTGCAGGACCAGTCGACCTACCACGGCGCGCAGAGCCCCCTCGGTCGCCCGAACGGCTTCGAGATCACCGGTGCCGACTCGGCAACCGACACCGACTACTGGGCGGTGTTCGGCGAGGCGACCTGGAGCATCTCCGAGCAGCTGAAGCTGGTGCTCGGCGGCCGCTACTCGAGCGAGACCGTCGATACGCTCGGCCAGACGCGCTCGAACACCGTGATCACCGGCAACAACGACCGCGAGGCGAGCTTCAGCGATTTCTCGCCGCGCGCCACCCTGAGCTTCGACGCTGACGCCGGCCTGTTCTATGCGACCGCGTCCAAGGGCTTCAAGTCGGGCGGTACGCAGACCACCGGCACCGCGCAGTTGCGCAACGAGTACGATCCCGAGGAACTGTGGAACTACGAACTCGGCTGGAAGGCCGAGCTGATGGATCGCCGCCTGCGCCTCGACCTGTCCGCGTTCTACATGGACTGGAAGAACGTGCAGCAGTTCATCCGGTTCCAGTTCATCGATCCGGTCACCGGGCTGCTGCGCGGCGTGACGGGCGTGGACAACGCCACCTCCGCCACCAGCAAGGGTGTCGAGTTCAGCGCGCAGGCGGCCGTCACCGAGCGCATCCGCGTCGGTGCCCAGGTCGGCTACCTCGATGCCACCTACGGCCAGTACACCAACGCCCTGATCGACGGCGCCGTGATCAACGCGAGCGGCAAGCGCCTGATCAATGCGCCCGAATGGACCTTCGGTGCCCATGCCGAGTACCAGCAGCCCATCGGCGAACTCGACGGCTTCGTGCGCGCCGAGTGGAGCCATCGCAGCGAGCAGCTCTCGAACACCTTCGCGCTGCGCTACGAAGTGTTCCCGTTCATCTCGCCGTCCTACGACGTGGTGAATCTGCGCGCGGGCGTGAGCGGCGAGCGCTGGAGCGTGAACCTGTACGCGGAGAACCTGCTCGACGAGGAGTACTTCCAGAACGCCTACGAGAAGGCGTTCTACAGCGGCGTGCAGGTCGAACCCTCGGTGAGGACCTACGGCGTCAATTTCCGCTACCGGTTCGGCAGCGGCGAGTAAGCCCCGGAAGCGGGCGCCGGGGGCCCAGGCCGGGGCGCGCCCC
>CAJACZ010000347.1 GCA_903938365.1 uncultured Pseudomonadota bacterium
ATGGTGACCGTGCTCGAGTCCAGGCCGCCGCTGAGATAGGTCCCGACCGGAACGTCGCTGCGCATCTGCAGGCGGACGCTGTCCTCCAGCAGCTCCTGCAGCTGCTCCACCACTTCGGGTTCGCGCAACGGGGACTGCATCGAGAAGTCCGGCTCCCAGTAGCGTTCGGTATGAACGTTGCCGGAGGCGAGGTCGATCACCTGCACGTGGGCGGGCGGCAGCTTGTGGATGCCGCGGAACAGCGTCGTGTCGCCGAGCGTGTACTGGAAGGTGACGTAGTCCTGCAGGCCCGCCGGCGAGACCTCGGCGCGCACTTCCGGGTGGGCGAGCAGCGCCTTGATCTCCGACGCGAACAGCAGGTGCCGCTCGCTGGCCCGGAAGTACAGGGGCTTGATCCCGAAATGATCACGCGCGGCCACCACGCGATTGAAGCGCGTGTCATGCAGCAGGAACGCGAACATCCCGTTGAGCTGCCGCACGAAATCGACGCCGTACTCGAGGTAAGCGCGCAGCAGCACCTCCGTGTCGGAGGCGGTTTCAAAGCGGTGCCCGCGCCTGCGCAGCGCGTCGCGCAGCTCCACGTAATTGTAGATCTCGCCATTGAAGACTGCCGTCACGCCGGCATAGGTCATCGGCTGCTGCCCGGTCGCCAGGTCGATGATGGCGAGGCGCTTGTGGAAGAGTCCGACGCAGCCGTCGATCTGCATGCCCTCGCCGTCCGGGCCGCGGTGCGCCAGCCGGTCTGCCATGCGCCGCAGCACCACCGGATCCACGGCGGTGCCGTCGCGCTGGATGATCCCGACGATGCCGCACATGACTGTCGGGCCTCAGGCCGCCGCGCGCAGCGGCAGCGTCCGCCCTGCGGCGATGCGGCGGGCGTGCTCGCCCATGGGCACCAGCTCGAAGTGCTCGCCGAGGGCGCGCATCACGCGCAGGAAGAAGCGGCGCTTGTGGTCGCTGGGCAGGTCCATTCCGGGGAAGAAGGCCAGCTGCGGCGCCAGATCCGCCCCAATCAGGTCCAGCGGATGCAGCAGGAAGCTCGGTCCGACGCCCGCTGCCCGGCACAGACCCAGGGCGGTGTGCAGGTAAGCCATGGCCAGCGCCTCCGAGAAACGCGACAGGTAGACCAGGTAGCTGAGGTGGAACGGCGCGCGGAACAACGGCATCGTGGTCACCGGGATCTCGAGCAGCGGCGGCGCACCCTCCAGCGCCCAGTAGTAGGGCTTCAGGGGACGGAAGCCTTCGCTCGCGCCGCCGAACAGGTGCTGCCGCTGCGCGCGCTCCTCGGCCGTGAGCCGCGCGGTCGCGAAGTAATACATACGGGCCAGCGGCCCGAGGAAAGTCGGGAAGGTCGAGGCGTCAAACGCGTAGCCCAGCTCGCCGACCGCGCGCAGCACGTCGGGGCTCCAGCTGAAGCCCGGTCCGCGGAAGCCCACCGGCGCAAGTCCGGTGGCCGCGCGTATGGCGCGGTCCGCCTCGTGCAGCTCGCGCCGCACCTGTTCCGGCGAATAAGTGTGCAGCCAGGGTTCGTGCTCGAAGGAATGGTTGCCAACCTCGTGCCCGCCCGCGGCGAGCCCGCGCAGCGCCGGCCCGTTCGAGTCCTCGGCGGCGTCCAGGCCGACGATGAAGAAGGTGATCCGCAGGTCGAGCTCGGCGAGCGCGCCGAGCGCATGGGGGAGGAAGCCCGGCAGGTACGAGGGGCGCGAGCGCCAGTCCTCGTTGCCGTGCACCTTCATGTAGGACCAGAGGTTGTCTACAT
>CAJACZ010000348.1 GCA_903938365.1 uncultured Pseudomonadota bacterium
ACTCGGTCACCGTGATCGTGCCGCGCTGCGAGATGGGGCAGGGCATCCACACGGGTCTTGCGATGGTGCTCGCCGAAGAACTCGACTGCGACTGGGCGCGGGTCCGCGTCGAGTCCGCGCCCATCGATCCCATCTACAAGAACTACGTCGTCATCCCGAGCGGCGTGCCGTTCGCGCCCGAAGACCGCGGCGTCGTGCGACGCGCCAGCGAACACCTGCTGGCCAAGGCCTCGACCTTCCTCGGCGTGATGGTGACGGGCGGCTCCACCAGCATCCCGGAACTCTGGATGCCCTTGCGTCAGGCGGGCGCCACTGCGCGCGCCACGCTGCTCGCGGCCGCCGCCGCCGACTGGGGCGTGCCGGTCGCCGAATGCGCGGTGCAGTCCGGCCGCATCACCCATGCTGACGGCCGGCAGATCAGCTACGGCGCGCTGGTGGCGCGCAGCGCGAAGCTCCCGGTCATCGACGAGGCGCCGCTCAAGGATCTGCGGCGCGCGACCCTGCTCGGCCGCTCGCTCCCGCGGCTCGACGCGCCCGACAAAGTGTCGGGCAGGGCGGTGTTCGCGGCGGACGTGCGCGAGCCCGGCATGCTGTATGCCGCGATCCTGCTCGCCCCCACCCGCGATGCGAGCCTCGTCGAGCTCGACGAGCGCGCCGCGCGCGCGCTGCCGGGTGTGCGCGGCGTCCTGCGCATCCCCGCATTTCCCGGTGCCGCGCCGGGCGTGGCCGTGGTCGCCGAAGACTCCTGGCGCGCGCAGCGGGCGCTGTCCTCGCTGCAGCCGCGCTGGGCGCGGCCCGAGCCGTCGACATCGCCGCAGACCGCCGCCACCGACGCCGCGCTGTCCGCCGCACTGTGGCAGGCCGTGCGCTCCGGCGCCGACACCCATGTCTTCCGCGACCTCGGGGCCGGCGCTCCTGCGGCGCCCGGCACCTCGATCAGCGCTGAATACGAAGTGCCGTATCTGGCCCACGCGGCGATGGAGCCGCTCTGCTGCAGCATCCGCTACGACGGCGATCGCGCCACCGTGTACGCGGGCGTGCAGATCCCGGATGCCATCGTCAAAGTCGCCGCGGCAGCGATGGACCTCGCGCCCGCCGCGGTCGAACTGCGCCAGGCCTGTATCGGCGGCTCCTTCGGCCGGCGCAACGAAAGCGATTTCGTCGCGCAGACGGCCGTCATCGCCCGGCAGTTCCCCGGCGTGCTCGTGCAGCTGCAGTGGAGCCGCGAGGACGACCTGCGCAACGACTTCTACCGTCCCGCGGCGGCCTCGCGCATCGAGGGTAGCGTGGACGCCTCGGGCCGGATCCTCTCTCTCCACTCGCGCTCGTCTTCGCAGTCTGCCACCGCCGAGGTCGCGTTGCGGCTGCTGGGCACCCCGATGCTGTGGGCCGACAAGGGTACGGTCGAGGGCGTCTTTGATCTGTCCTACCGTATTCCCCGCTACAAGGTCGAGCACGCCACGCTGAAGCTGCCGGTGGTGATCGGCGTCTGGCGTGGCGTCGGCTATTCCAGCCAGGCCTTCTTCGCCGAGAGTTTCATCGACGAGCTCGCCGCGGCGGCGCAGCGCGATCCGCTCGACTTCCGCCTCGCCCACCTCGAAGCGGGCTCGCGGCAGCA
>CAJACZ010000349.1 GCA_903938365.1 uncultured Pseudomonadota bacterium
ATGACGCCGCGCCGCCGCTGCTCCGGGTCCAGGCTCGACAGCTTGACCAGCGCGCCGCGTTCCTTGAACGAGGCGGTGAACTGCTGGTTCTCGAATTTGAGGTAGACCTCGGCGCCGGTCATCGTGGAGAGCGTCGTGGACTTGCGGAACGGTGTCCGGTCCACGTGCCCCTCGATGACCCTGGCTGCCGCGCGGATATGCTCGATCGTGACCGTCATGGATGCCTGCAACCCGGTGGAACCCCGGCCGCGACTATACGGCCTGGGGCTTCCGGGGGGGCGAACCGGCGGTGAAGGACAGCAGTACGCTGGAACAGATGCCGAGCGGGTTCAGGCGAGCCGTGGTGGGTACGACGGGCCATTCGCTGGGGGCATAGATCAGCAGGGGCTTCGCCTCGAGGAAACTGAAGCCCGCCGCCTCGAACCGGGAAATCCAGGAACGGGTGCGGTATTTGCGCGCGGCTTCCCAGAAACCCGGATACGCGCCGTAGCCTGAGGGCAGCAGGACCCTGAGCGCCTTCGCGAGCGCCCCTTCGTCGCGGCCCTGAACCCCCTGTGCAGCGCCATCGGGCGGCGAGGCAATCGCAGGCGTCGCGCGGTCGTGGCCCCGCCGTTGCGCGCGACGCGCGAGCGACTGCGCGGTGCCCAGATACTGGGCGGGTATGCGGAAGACCAGCCAGAGGGGGGTCGGCACCGTGAACGCCAGCAGGCCGCCCGGCTTCAGGATGCGCCGCGCTTCGGCGCGGATCGCGGGCAGCAGCGTCTCGGGGATGTCCTGGAAGACCTGGTTGGAGTAGATCAGGTCGAAGCGCTCGCGTTCGAACAACGTACGTTCGATGCCGCACTGGCGAAAATCGAGTTCGCCGAGTCCGTCGAGCCGCGCGCTGCGGTAGAGGTCGCTGGCCGCTGCCTTGCCGAAGCGGCGCAGGTGCGGGATCTGGAAGCCGTCCCCGCACCCGAACTCCATGGACTCGAAATCCGGATGCCCTAGGCGACCCTTGCGGCGCAGCAGGTCGGCGAGGCCTTCCATCGCGAGTCGGATTTCGAGTTCGCGCTTCCTGCGGGTATGTTCGAGGGCTGCTTCTGCATTCTTTGGGAACATCCGCGAATTATGCGGGAGTCCCCGTACGGATCAACCGCAGTGCGCCGCGTTAAGTCATCAGTCCGATAAAAACTTTGAAGGCCGCCACGATCATTGGCCATTCCGGCCCTGCACTACGCGGCGGCGAAGGAGTCCGCCCGCGCCCGCGCCCAGTACGTGTGGAAAACGCTGTGCAGGGCGGGGTCGATGTCCAGGGCCAGCAGTTGCCCGGGTTGCAGGTACCGGTAGACGCCCGCGAGTGACTTGACCTCGGTCGGGGAGCAGCGCCGGATGATGTGCTCCGGCCCGAGTTCGGAGGGGTGCCGGAGGCCGGCCGCGGCGATGAGTTCGCGCAGGGCCTTGAGGGTGTTCTGGTGGTAATGGTAGACGCGGGTCGCCTTGTCCGGGACGTCGAGGCGGTTCCAGCGGCCCGGGTCCTGCGTGGCGATCCCGGTCGGGCAGCGGTCGGTATGGCAGGACAGCGACTGGATGCAGCCCAGCGAGAACATGAAGCCCCGTGCCGCATTGCACCAGTCGGCGCCAAGCGCGAGGTTGCGGGCGATGTCGAACGCGGTGGTCACCTTGCCTGCGGCGCCGATGCGAACCCGTTCGCGCAGGTTGGCGCCCACCAGCGTGTTGTGCACCAGCAGCAGCGCCTCGCGCAGCGGTGCCCCGACGTGGTTCACGAATTCCATCGGTGCCGCACCCGTGCCGCCTTCGCCGCCATCGACGACGATGAAATCCGGCGTGATGCCGGTCTCGAGCATCGCCTTGGCGATGCCGAAGAATTCCCAGGGATGACCGATGGCCAGCTTGAACCCGGTGGGCTTGCCGCCCGACAGTTCGCGCAGCCGCTCGATGAACTGCAGCATCTGGATGGGCGTCGAGAACGCCGCGTGACGTGCGGGCGAGATGCAGTCCTGGCCTTCGCGCACTCCGCGCGTCGCGGCGATTTCCGCAGTGACCTTGGCGCCGGGAAGCACGCCGCCATGACCGGGCTTCGCACCCTGCGAGAGCTTGAGTTCGATCATCCGGACCTGGGGCAGCGTCGCGCTGCGCACGAACTGCTCTTCGCTGAAGCGACCGTCGAGGTCGCGGCAGCCGAAGTAACCGGAACCGATGTTCCAGACCAGGTCGCCGCCGGGCTCCAGGTGATAGGGCGATACCGAGCCCTCGCCGGTGTCGTGATAGAAACCGCCGCGCCGCGCACCGGCGTTCAGGGCGCGGATCGCGCTCGGCGAGATGGCCCCGTAGCTCATCGCCGAGATGTTGAACACGCTGGCTGCGAGCGGCTGCGCGCGCGTCCCGCCGATCGTCACGCGGAAATCATGGCTGGCGATGTCGGCGGGGGCGAGCGAAGGGTTGATCCATTCGTAGTCGGTCGCGTAGACGTCGCGCAGCGTACCGAAGGGCCGCTTGTCCGTCGTGTTCTTGGCGCGCTGGTAGACCACCGCGCGCTGCTCCCGCGAGAACGGCGCGGCGTCGGTGTCCGATTCAATGAAGTACTGCCTGAATTCCGGGCCTGCCGATTCGAGGAGATAGCGCAGGTGCGCGAGCAGCGGATAGATGCGTCGCAGCGTGCTGCGGGCCTGCAGCAGGTCGAGGATGCCCAGCACCGAGAGGCCGCCGAACACGGCCAGCCCGATCCACCATCCTCCGCCCCGAAGGTGCATGGCGAGGCTGAACACCCCTCCGGTCACCACCAGGGCGAGCGGCAGGAAGCGCAGGGCGGCGTTGGCGTTCATGGGCCAGAGCCTAGCATTCCCGTATACAGCCCGAGGCGCTTGCTGCAAGATTCGAGTCTTCAATGTTCGTGGAATAGGGCGGCCCAGTGACGGACCTGATCGACATCTTCCTGCAGCCTGCCGCAGTGCTCGCGAGGCTCCGGGACCGGCCGACCTGGCTGCTGCCCGCCCTGCTGTTGTGTGTTGTCACCGCAGCCGGGGTGTTCCTGTATTTCACTCAGGTCGACATTGAATGGTTCATGGATCAGGCGCTGGCGCAGTCCGACGCCGAACTGTCGGCTGCAGAGCTCGAGGCGGCGCGCAAGTCGATTCCAGATGCGGATTTCCTCGCCTGGAGCAGCAGCGTCGGCGGCGCGTTCGGATTTCTCTTCGTGCTCCTGATCATGGGTCTCTACTACCTCCTCGCCGGCAAGGTCACCGGTCTGGCGGTGTCTTTCAGGCAGGGTTTCAGCCTGGCGTGCTGGTCTTCCATGCCTGCGCTGCTGGGCTCTCTGCTGCTGTTCGTGGGCCTGGCCGGCATGGCGCCGCAGACCTCGCTCGAATCACTGTTCCTGGCCAACCTCGATCCCATGCTGCTGCGGCTGCCGCCCGACAGCCCCTGGAAGCGCTTTGCGACTTCCTTCAGCTTCCTTGCCCTGTGGACGGTGTTCCTCGCCGCCCTGGGCTGGAAAATCTGGAGCCGCGCGGCCGGCTGGGGCGCGGCGCTGGTGGTCGCCGCGCTGCCCTCCGTGCTGATCTATGGCGCGATGATCGTTCCCGCACTGGTCAACTGACATGAAATTCGACCGCAGATGGCTCGCCGCCGGCCTCGTCGTCCTCGCCATTGCCGCGCCGCTGGCGCTGCGCCGCGTGCAGGGGGCGGGCGGACTGCCGGTGGAGATCGACCCGGCTGCCGAGCGCGAGGTGCGGCCCAGCATCCTCGCCTCGGGCGTGCTGGCCCACCGGGTGGAGGTGAACCTGACTTCCGAGGTCCTGGCGCGTGTGGCCAGCATCGCGGTGAAGGAGGGCGACACGGTCAGTGCCGGGCAGCTGCTGATGCGGCTCGACCCGGAGACCTACAACAACATCATCGCGCGCGAAGAGGCCGGGCAGCGCCAGAACCGCATCAGCATCGACCGGCAGCGCGCCATCGTCGCCTTGCGCGAGCAGCAGTACCAGCGCAGCCAGCGCCTTGCCGAGGCGCAGCTGATCGACCGCAACCGGCTCGACGAGGACCGCAACCAGTACGTCATCGCCGAGGCGGACCTGCGCAGTGCCGAAGAGGCCCTGCAGCGCGCTTCCGCCGTGTTGAGCGACGCCCGCGAACAGCGCAGCAAGACCGAGATCCGTTCGCCCATCGCCGGCCGCGTCGTGTCGCTGCCGATCAAGGTCGGCGAGGTCGCCATTCCGTCCACCGCGGCGCTCGCGGGCGCGCAGCTGATGAAGATCGCCGACACCCGGGAGATCCAGGCCGAGGTCAAGGTCGACGAGGCCGATGTGGCGCGGATCGCGCTGGGCCAGTCGGCCGATGTGTTCGCCGCGGCCTATCCCGAGACCGCGCTGAAGGGCAAGGTGGAGAAGATCGCGCTGGCGCCCACGATCGATGGCCTCGGGCGCTCTTACCTGGTGACGCTCGGCATGAGCGCGGATCCGGCGCTGCTGCTGCGTTCCGGGATGAGTGCGCGGGCCGTCGTCTTCCTCGGCGACGGCCGCAGGCAGCTGGCCGTGCCGGTCGAAGCGCTGGTGACCGAATCCCCGGACAAGGACCAGGTGAAGCGTTACGTCTGGGTCGACGCGAACGGAATCGCCCGCAAGACCCTGGTCACGACCGGCCTGTCGGATGATCGCTGGGAATCCATCGCGGGCGGCATCAGCGCCGGCGATCGCGTCATCGTCGGTCCCTCGCGTGCGCTGCGTCAGCTGCGCGACGGGCAGCGGGTCACCGAGCAGAAGGCGAAGCCCGTCAGCCAGGACGAGGACGACGACGACGCGGATCCGGCCGGATGATCGAGCTGCGGGGCCTGGTCAAGCGCTACCACATGGGCGAGGAGACCGTGCTGGCGCTCGCCGGGGTCGACCTCTTCATCGGCCGCAACGAATACGTGGCCCTGATCGGACCCTCCGGTTCGGGCAAATCCACGCTGATGAACCTGATCGGCTGCCTCGATTCAGCCACCGAGGGCCAGTACATCCTGAACGGCCGCGACACGTCTTCGCTGTCCGAGGACGAACTCGCGGCGGTGCGCAATCGCGAGATCGGTTTCGTGTTCCAGAGCTTCCATCTGCTGCCCCGGCAGACGGCGCTGCAGAACGTGATGCAGCCCCTCGTGTATCGCAGGATGGCCCCCGCCGAGCGGCGTCGGCGGGCCGTGGAGGCGCTGGCGCAGGTGGGCCTGGGCGATCGTCTCGAGCATCGCCCGAACCAGCTCTCCGGTGGCCAGCGCCAGCGCGTCGCCGTGGCGCGTGCGCTGGTGGGGCAGCCGTCGATCCTGCTGGCCGACGAGCCCACCGGCAACCTCGATTCGCGCACCTCGGCCGAGATCATGGCCCTGTTCGACGACCTGCATGCGCAGGGGCAGACGGTAGTGGTGGTCACCCACGAACCCGATATCGCGGCGCACTGCCGCCGCACCATCCGCGTGCGTGACGGCCTCGTCGTCGAGGACGTGATCAACACGGCGGCCGCGGCATGAACGTACTCTCGGACGCCTTCAGCGCCGCGCTCGCCAGCCTCAACGCGCACCGGCTGCGCAGCTTCCTGACCACGCTCGGGATCCTGATCGGTACGGCCGCGGTGATCGCAGTGGTCTCGCTGCTGCAGGGGCTCTCCAGCTCGATCAAGAGCCAGTTCTCGGACCTCGGCGGCGGCACGCTGTCGCTGAAGGCGGTCAACGACCAGGAAAACTTCCGCAGCGGGCAGATCAACGCGCTGAGCTTCACCGATGTCGACGTGCTGCGCTATCGCGTGCCCGGGGTGGGGCGTGTGGCCCCCATCATGGCGGTGAACTCCGCAGGGGTGGCCTATCGTGGCCGCAGCACTTCCCCGCAGCTGCTGGCCACCAACGCCGAGTTCCAGCTGGTGCAGAACCGGCACACCTCCGTCGGGCGCTTCATCACCGAGAGCGACGATCTCGGCAGCCGGCGCGTCGCGGTGATCGGCACCCAGGTGCGTGACGACCTGAAGATGCCGCGCAATCCCATCGGGGAGTTCCTGCTGATCGGCCGCGAGTGGTTCAAGGTCGTCGGCATGATGGAGAAGCAGGGCGAGGTGCTCGGCTTCAGCCAGGACAACTACGTGCTGATCCCGTTCAACGTCGGCCGCTCGATCATGGGTACCTTCCGCAGGCCCATGATGGAAGTGTCTTTCACGGTGACCAACCTCGAGGAGATCGGCAAGGTGCGCGAGCGCGCCAAGCGGGCGGTGCGGGCGGCGCGTCGCATCGCACCGGGTGAGGACGACGACTTCAAGGTCGAGGCCGCCGATTCCTTCGTGAAGCAGTTCAACCAGATCACCGGGATCGCGACCGCCGTGCTCGCCGGCATCGTCGGCATCTCGCTGCTGGTCGGCGGCATCGGCATCATGAACATCATGCTGGTGTCGGTGACGGAGCGGACGCGCGAGATCGGCATCCTCAAGGCGCTGGGCGCGACGCGACGCGACATCCTCACGCAGTTCCTGCTCGAGGCCGCGCTGCTGTCGCTGCTCGGTGGCCTCATCGGCATCGTCCTCGGCCTGCTGGTGGGCATGGGGGTGGCGGCCGTGATCCCCAATTTCCCCCCGGCGCAGGTGCCGCTGTGGGTGATCGGCCTGGCGGCGGGATTCTCGGCGCTGGTCGGCGTGGTGTTCGGCATCGCGCCCGCCTCGAAGGCGGCGAGCCTCGATCCGATCGAGGCGCTGCGCTACGAGTGATCCCGGTCGCCGAGCCGCAGTTCCTCGACGCTGCCGGTCAGGGTCTCCTCGCCGATCGACAGGTACAGGCTGCGCTCCGCGATGCTCAGGTCCAGCTCCATGCGGCGGTCCAGGCGCGCCACGAGCGCCGCGATCAGCAGCGGATCGATCGCCTGGATCCGCAGCGCCCCGGCGCGGTGGATGCGCTCGCCCGCGAGGCGTGCCAGCAGTTTGTCCACGTCGCGATGCGGGTAGACGGTCACGCTGGGCGCCGCCTTGGCCGCCTTGTGCAGTCGCGCGGCCTCCGGTGCCCCGACCTCGATCCACGCCTGCAGCGCGCCCGTCAGGTCGCGCACGCTGATCGCCGGCTCGTCCGGTTCGGAGAGCCCCTTGGAGAACGCGATGCCTTCGGTGTATTCGAGGCAGTAGGCGAGCAGGCGCGTGACCAGATACTCGGCACTTTCGGACGGATGCCGGGCCAGGCGCAGGGTGAGCGTCTCGTAGACGCCCCGGTCCGAGTCGGCCAGCCGGACCGTGAAGACATGCATCGTCGCGTTGAGTGCCATGGTGGTTCGGGTCAGCCTGCCTGGGTTCTGGTGGCGCGAACATTAAACGGTTCGTCCGCGGGGCGCGACGAGCGGTTTGCAGTACCATCCTGCTGAACCCACTATCCGGAGCCGCCATGAAGATCGCCCGCATCGCCACCTTGATCGCCGTGCTGGCCGGCCTGCTGCTGCTGGCCTCCGGGCCGGGCACACGGCTCGGACTCTGGGACTTCCGCACGGGCATCAGCCTGATGCGCTGGGCGGTCTATGCGGGGCTGGCGGGTGCCGGCCTCGGTGCGCTGTGCCTGCTGGTGCCGCGGCTGCGTCGCGGCCAGGCGGCATGGCTGGCCTGCGCGGTCGCGCTGGGCTTGGGCCTCGCCTACGGGCCCTGGCAGGCGCAGCGACTGGCCCGCTCGGTGCCGCCCATCCACGACATCACGACCGATACCCTGGACCCGCCGGCTTTCGTGGCCATCCTGCCGCTGCGTGCCGACGCACCGAATCCGCCCGAGTACGCGGGTGCGGAAACCGCTGAACAGCAGCGGGCGGCTTATCCCGAGCTCCAGCCGCTGCGGCTCGAGCTCGCGCCCGCGCAGGCCTTCCAGCGCGCCGAGGCCGCGGCCCGCAGCCAGGGCTGGGAGATCGTCGCGGTGGAGCCCCTGGCCGGACGCATCGAAGCGACGGCCACGACGCTCTGGTTCGGTTTCAAGGACGACGTGGTGATCCGCGTGCGCGGCTCCGATGGCGCCAGTGTGGTCGACCTGCGCTCGAAGTCGCGGGTCGGGCGCAGCGACGTCGGCGCCAATGCCGCGCGGATCCGCGCCTATCTCGACGAACTGCGGAAGCCGGCTCCCTGACCTGCGGGGCCGGGCGCGTTCATTTCAGGATGGCAGGAAAGCCCTCGAGCATCAGCAGCACGGAGAGCGCGGCGATGGCGATCCAGGTGCCCAGGGTCCCCAGGTACCTGCCGCGCGAATAGCCCGCGCTGCGGCCCAGTCCGGCCGCGTGCATCACGCGGGACAGCAGCAGCAGCAGTCCGAAGGCGTTGACGTACGCAGTCTTTGCACCCGACATCTCGTAGATCAGCAGCAGCACCAGCGCGAGCGGTACGTATTCGAGAAAGTTGGCATGGACGCGGATCGCGCGTTGCAGCGCCTCGTCTCCGCCGTCGCCGAGCCCGACCTTGGCGCGCCGGCGTTCGCTGACGACGCGCCACGCCAGCGACAGCATGAAGAGCGCACAGGCCCCCGCGTAGTATCCCGTCACCATCGCTGTACCCGCCTTGCTGATTGCCCGTGGTTTTCCGTGCCGCTTCGCGGCCGGCGTACCGGCAAACCGAAGGGCTGGCCAATGGTGCACCGGCGCGGGACAATTCCGGAAGCCCCCCCGCCTCAGCTGCCCAGGAGTCGCCCGGATGATGCGCAATGACTTTCTTCTGCCGCTCGCCGCCGTGCTGGCCCTGGCCGGCTGCGGCGCATCGCCCGCCCCGGACACGGGCCGGCAGGACGCCACGCCACCGGCGGCCACGCCGTCTGCGCCGACCGTGGCCGGCTTCGACAAGACCCTCGCGTGGCAGGGCATCGGATTCCGCGTGAGCTCACCCAATGACTCCTCGCTCGGCATGCTGAAGATCCAGCCCTCCGGTCTGGCGGGCAGCAACGAGGCGATCACGCGCGAGGTGGACGGCAGGGTCGTCGGAGCTGAGGTGGCAGACCTCGATGCCAACGGTTCGCCGGAGCTGTACGTCTTCGTGCAGTCCGCGGGGAGCGGCTCCTATGGTTCGCTGGTTGCGCTGGGCGTGAACGGCGGGAAGTCGCTGAGCGAGGTCTTCCTGCCGGACCTCGCCGAGGACCCGAGACTCTCTGAGGGTTACCAGGGGCATGACGAGTTCGCGATCCTCGGGAACGCCCTCGAGCGGCGCTTCCCGGTATATCGACCGGGCGACACCAATGCCGCGCCCTCTGGCGGGATACGGCGAGTGCAGTACCGGCTGGAGAAGGGCGAGGCGGCCTGGGTATTGCGGCCCGAGGCATCAGGCGGGCCGTGAGCCCGTGAAGGGCGGCGGCAGCGGCGACCACGATGAAGAAGTGGTCGGGATGAGAGGATTTGAACCTCCGACTCCTACGTCCCGAACGTAGTGCTCTACCAGGCTGAGCTACATCCCGAAATCAAAATGCCCGTTCGACGGCGAAGCGTGCGAGGGCGATGAGGCCCTGCTTGTAAGGCGTCTCGGGCAGCGCATGCAGCGCCGTGAGAGCCTTGTCTGCCTCGTCCTGAGCGAGGCGGCGAGTGTACTCAAGTGCCCCGGTCGATTCAATCGCGGCGAGGATCGGTTCGAGCTGGTCCAGGCCGCCCTGTTCGATGGCGTTGCGGATCGTCTCGCGCTGGACCGCGTCCTCGCTGAGGCGCAGTGCCTGGATGAGCGGCAGGGTCGGCTTGCCCTCGGCCAGGTCGTCGCCGAGGTTCTTGCCGCGCTGCGCGGGGTCCGAACGGTAATCGAGTACGTCGTCGACCAGCTGGTAGGCTGTGCCCAGGTGCTTGCCGTAGGCGGCGAGGGCGCGCTGCAGGCTGGGGCTGGCGCCCGCGAGCACGGCGGCGACTTCGGCACCCGACTCGAAGAGCTTGGCGGTCTTGCGGTAGATGACTTCCAGGTAGCGCTGCTGGGTGGTGCCCGGATCGCGGGCATTCATCAGCTGCAGGACCTCGCCTTCGGCGATGACGTTGGTCGCCTCGGCCATGATTTCCATCACGCGCTGCGAGCCGATGGCCGCCATCATCTGGAAGGCGCGGGAGTAGACGAAATCGCCGACCAGCACGCTGGCCTGGTTGCCGTAGACCGAGTTCGCAGTGTCGCGCCCGCGCCGCCGGGAGGACCCGTCGACCACGTCGTCGTGCAGCAGGGTGGCGGTGTGGATGAACTCGATGAAGGCGGAGGCGTCGATGTGGCTGCTGCCGGTGTAGCCGCAGGCCCGCGCCGCCAGCACCACGATCAGGGGCCGCAGCCGCTTGCCGCCGCCGCTGATGATGTGTTCGGCGACCTGGTCCACGAGCTCGACATCGCTCTTCATGCGCGCGCGAATGACGGCGTCGACCGCGTTGAGGTCCGACCGGACGAGATCCTTGACGGCTGAAAGCTCCATGAAGCGCCGCATCCTATAGGAGCCGGGGCAAGAATAGAACGCATTCCCGCCCGGCTGTGTCCCGCCGGTTCTGGGCAGGCCGCCGCATGCGGTTTGACCCGGGGGGCCATCGAAAGTAGAATGCGCGACCTTTTCGGATGGAGTTCAGCATGTACGCGGTCATCGCCACGGGCGGAAAGCAGTATCGAGTGGAGAAAGGCAGCGTCGTGCGCGTCGAAAAACTTGACGCCGAGGCGGGTGCCGAGGTCAAGTTCGACCAGGTTCTCCTGGTGGGCTCGGGCGACGGCATCAAGGTGGGCGCGCCCCTGCTGGCGGGCGCGGCGGTCTCCGCCACGGTCGAGCGTCATTTCAAGGGCGACAAGGTGAGCGTGGTGAAGTTCCGTCGGCGCAAGCATTACCTGCGCATGAAGAACCACCGCCAGAACTACACCGAAGTCAAGGTCACCGACATCAGCGCTGGTTGATCAGCAGAGCAGGTAAGACATGGCACACAAAAAAGCAGGCGGCAGCACCAGAAACGGCCGCGATTCCCACAGCAAGCGGCTCGGCGTCAAGCTCTTCGGCGGCGAGCAGGTCACTGCGGGTAACATCATCATCCGCCAGCGCGGTACCCGGTACCGTCCCGGCGTCAACGTCGGTATCGGCACCGACCACACGCTGTTCGCCAAGAGCAACGGCACGGTGGAGTTCAAGCGCCAGGGCGCCGAGCAGAGGATGTTCGTGAACGTCCGGGTCGACTGAAAACCCGGTTTGCGCCGCATCCGAAACCCCGGCCGAGCGCCGGGGTTTTTGTTTCTGCGGCCGGTAAAGGGCATCACCCAGCAGGGAGCGCCATGCGATGAGGTTCGTCGATGAGGCTAGAGTCCGAGTCCAGGCGGGGAACGGCGGGCGCGGCTGCCTGAGTTTCCGTCGCGAAAAATGCATGCCCTTCGGCGGCCCCGATGGCGGCGATGGTGGCCATGGCGGCAGCGTGTTCCTGCGCGCCGCTCCGGGCATCAACACGCTGGCGGACTTCCGGGTCGAACGCCTGTTCAAGGCGCGCTCCGGCGAGGGCGGCAGCGGCAACGACTGCTTCGGTCGCGGCGGCGAGGATCTCTACATCCCGGTGCCGGTGGGCACGGTGGTGCGCGATGCGGAGACCGGCGAACAGCTCGGCGACCTGGTGCGCGAGGGCGACAGCCTGCAGGTCGCGCAGGGCGGCAAGGGTGGCTGGGGCAACACGAGGTTCAAGTCCAGCACCAACCGCGCGCCGCGCCAGTTCGGCCCCGGCCTGCCCGGCGAAAAGCGGCAGCTCGAACTCGAGATGAAGGTCATTGCGGACGTCGGTCTGCTCGGCCTGCCTAACGCGGGCAAGTCGACCCTGATCCGCTCGGTGTCCTCGGCGCGTCCGAAGGTGGCGGATTATCCGTTCACCACGCTGCATCCGAACCTCGGCGTGGTGTACTGCGGCGAGCACCGCAGTTTCGTGATGGCCGACATCCCGGGCCTGATCGAAGGCGCCTCGGATGGCGCCGGGCTCGGCATCCGTTTCCTGAGGCACCTGCAGCGGACGCGGGTGCTGCTGCACCTGGTCGACATCGCGCCGCTGGATCCCGACGCGGATCCCGTGCGCGACACGCGCTCGATCGTCGCGGAGCTGCGCAAGTTCAGCAAGGACCTGGCGGCCAAGCCGCGCTGGCTGGTGCTCAACAAGAGCGATCTGCTGCCGGAAGACGAGGCCCGCGCCCGCGCGAAGGCCATCGTGCGAGCCCTGCGCTTCAAGGGGCCGCATTTCCTGATCTCCGGCGTGACGGGCGCCGGGACGCGTGAACTCACTGAGGCGGTCATGCGCTTCATCGAAGAGCAGCCCCGCGCTGCCGACCCGCAAGCCGACGCCGCCGCGGGCGAAGCAGAGGGTGCGTAACAGCAAAATCAGGCGGCGCATCGCCGCGGGCAAGCTGAGGTTGCGAATCCGGGACCTGCGCAACCTCGGTCCCCGTTCGGAGGCGATGCTGGAGAGCGTGGGCATCTCGTCGGTCGAGGCCCTGCGTCAGCGCGGCGCGCTCGAGGCATACCTGACGCTGCGCCGGGCCGGCGTCACGCGCTCACTGAATGCGCTGTGGGCGCTGGCGGGGGCGCTGGAGCCCTGGCCCGAGGGCACGGCCTGGCAGGAGGTGGCGGGCGGCGACGAGCGACTGCCCCTGCTGATGGCCGTGGAGGCCCGCGAGAAAGCCCGGCGCGAGGTCATGGACGCCCTGTCCGAGAGTCCGGCGCCTGCCCGACGCAGGATGGAGCGCCGCAAGGGTGGCGCGTTCGAGGCGGAGGCCTGGGCGCCGGGGCTGCCGTTCCCGACCGATTCCGGCAACAGCCCCCCCCAGAAACGAAAGAACCGGCGCTAGGCCGGTTCCCGGGTCGGTCGCTTCAGCGACCGTCGTCTGGAGCGGGGCTCCGGAAGGTCAGGCCAGGGCCTTGAGCTTGGCGGCCAGACGGCTCTTGTGCCGCGAAGCCTTGTTCTTGTGGATCAGTCCCTTGTTGACCAGGGAGTCCACCTCGCCGGAGGCGGCGCGGAACTGGGTGGTCGCGTCGTCCTTGCTGCCGGAAGCAATGGCTTCGTTGACCTTGCGGATCGAGGAGCGCACGCGGGAGCGCAGCGTCACGTTGCGGGCGCGGTGCTTGACAGCCTGGCGGGCGGCCTTTTCGGCAGACTTGGTATTGGCCACGAATAAGACTCCATCGGACGAGACCCGGCATTCTGCCGGGCCTTAAAAGGGCGCGTAGTTTGCTCAGCGGCGGGCAGCTTGTCAACGAAACCCCGCGCGGCCCCCCGGGGGGCCAGCGACGAACGACCGGTGTCGGCCCGCCCATTCTGTATAGTTCGTGCGCAAAATGAGCCGCGCCATATTCAAGAGTACCTCGGTCGTGGGGCTGAGCACCCTGCTGTCCCGCGTGACGGGGCTGCTGCGGGACATGGTGTATTCCCAGGCCTTCGGGGCGGGGACCCTCATGGACGCCTTCCTGGTGGCCTACAAGATCCCCAACTTCCTGCGCCGCCTGTTCGCCGAGGGGGCTTTCTCACAGTCCTTCGTGCCGGTCATCTCCGAATACCGGGTCAAGCGCGACAAGGCCGAGGTGGTGGAACTGGTCAGCGGAGTCTTCGGTACGCTCGGAGTGGTCCTTTTCGGGGTCACCCTGGTCGGGGTCCTGGCGGCGCCGCTCATCATCCTGCTGTTCGCGCCTGGCTTCACCCAGGCGGCGGGCAAGTACGACCTCGCGGTGACCATGCTGCGCTGGACCTTTCCCTACCTGTTCTTCATTTCGCTCACGGCGCTGCTGAGCGGTGTCCTGAACAGCTACGGTCGGTTCGGGATCCCGGCGCTCACCCAGGTCATCATGAACCTCGTGATGATCGTCTTCGCGGTCGGCCTCGCGGCCGGCTCCGATAATCCCGGCGTGGTGCTTGCGATCGGTGTGTTCGTCTCGGGTGCCTTGCAGCTGCTGTTCCAGCTGCCATTCGTGGCCCGGCTCGGCCTGCTGTCCTGGCCGCGCTGGCGCCCGGCTGCGGAGGGCGTGCGGCGCATCGGCAAGCTGATGATCCCGGGCATCCTCGGTTCTTCGATGGCGCAGGTCAGCCTGCTGCTGGATACGCTGATCGCCTCCTTCCTGATCACGGGCAGCATCGCGTGGCTGTACTATGCGGATCGCCTGATGGAATTCGCCCTGGGGGTGTTCAGCATCGCGCTGGCTACGGTGATCCTGCCGGGACTCTCGAGGCACCATGCCAACGGCTCGCAGGAGCGCTTCTCGGGCACCCTGGACTGGGCGCTGCGGCTGGTGCTGCTGCTGGTCGCCCCGGCGGCCGTGGCGCTCCTGGTGCTGGCAGGCCCGATAACAGCGACCGTGTTCGGCTACGGCAAGTTCACCGCGCGCGATGTCGAGATGACTCAGTACGGCCTGATGGCCTATTCCTGGGGGCTGCTCGGCTTCAGCCTCGTCAAGGTGCTGGCGCCCGGTTATTTCGCGCGCCAGGACACGCGCACGCCGGTGCGGATCGGGCTGATCGCGCTCGGCGTCAACATGGGGCTCAACGTGGCGGTGGTGCTGCCGGCGCACCTGTTCGGCTTCGGCTTCCCGCACGTGCTGCTCGCCACGTCCACGTGCATCTCGGCTGCGGTCAACACCTTCCTGCTGTGGCGCGGCCTGCGCCGCGACGGGATCTACAGGCCCGTGCAGGGCTGGACGCCGCTGCTGGTCCGGCTGGCATTGGCCAACCTGGTCATGGGGGCCCTGCTGTGGTGGATGGTCGGTGGACTCGAGGCGTGGCTGGAAGCCGCAGCGCCGGAGCGGGTCGGGCGGCTGGTTCAGTGTATCGTTGCGGGGGGCGCGGCCTATTTCGCCGTGCTGGCGCTGTCCGGGTTGCGGCCCGCGCACCTGCGCAACACCGGCGGCGCGGCGGACTGATGCGGCCCGGGGGGCCCGCGGTCATGGGCAGCACGTCCGTATTCCTCTATGATTTCATGGTTTTCAAGGGTTTCAGCGACACCTGACATGGAGCTCGTCCGCGGTCCACGCAACTTGCGCGAGCGCCACCTCGGCTGCGTCGCGACACTCGGCACTTTCGATGGCCTGCATCTGGGTCATCAGGCGCTGATCCAGGAGACGCTGGAGTCCGCACGGCGCCTGTCCCGCCCTGCGCTCATGGTCAGTTTCGAGCCCATGCCCCGCGAGTTCCTGCAGCCGCACGCGCCGCCCGCGCGCCTGACCAACTTCCGCGAGCGCTGGCGCCTGCTGCAGGGGTCGGGCCTGGACGCCCTGCTGCTGCTGCGTTTCACCGAGTCGCTGCGCAGCATGTCCGGTGCGGAGTTCCTGGGCCTGCTGCGCGAGCGGCTCGGGCTGCAGGCGCTGGTGGTCGGCTACGATTTCCGCTTCGGTCGCGAGGGCGAGGCGAGCGCCGAGTTCCTCCAGAGCATGGCGCCCTCGCACGGTTTCACCGTCCATGTGGTGCCGCCGGTCAGGGTGTCCGGCGAGCGCGCGAGCAGCAGTGCCGTGCGCAGCGCGCTTGCGGTCGGGGAACTGGCCGGCGCGCAGGTGCTGCTGGGGCGGCGCTACGCGATGCGCGGCCGGGTCGTGCGAGGACAGCAGCTGGGGCGCGAGCTGGGCTACCCGACGGCCAACATGCGCCTGCGACGCATCCGTATCCCGCTGGGCGGAATCTTCGCGGTACGCGTGCATGGCATCGGCGACGATGCTTTGCCGGGTGTCGCGAGCCTGGGGACGCGACCGACGGTCGGCGGGGCTGAACCGCTGCTCGAGACCCACGTGTTCGATTTCAAGGGCGATCTCTACGGGCGCGAACTCGAAATCGAATTCGTGGCGCGGATCCGTGACGAACTGCGCTTCGACGACCTCGATGCGCTCGTCGCCCAGATGCACCGGGACGCGCGCGAGGCGCGCGATATTCTGGCGGCCTGAGGCCGCGCGAGACACAGGACGAGACGTGACCGACTACAAGCAGACGATCAATCTTCCGCAGACGGATTTCCCCATGAAGGCCGACCTCGCGCAGCGCGAGCCGGCAATGCTGCGTCGCTGGCAGCAGGAGGACGTCTACGGGAAGCTGCGTGAAATCGCGCGGGGCCGGCCGCGTTTCGTGCTGCATGACGGCCCGCCGTACGCCAACGGCACCATCCATATCGGCCACGCGGTCAACAAGATCCTCAAGGACATCATCGTCAAGGCGCGCTCGCTCGACGGCTTCGATTCGCCCTACATCCCGGGCTGGGATTGTCACGGACTGCCGATCGAACTGGCGGTCGAGAAGAAGCACGGCCGGCCGGGCCAGAAGCTCGACGTCGCGGCGTTCCGCAGCGCATGCCGGGCCTTCGCCACCGAGCAGATCGCCCAGCAGCGCGAGGATTTCAAGCGCCTCGGGGTGCTCGGTGACTGGGACCGGCCCTACATGACCATGTCCCCCGGCTACGAAGCCCAGCAGTTGCGCGCCTTCGGCAGGATCGTGCGCAACGGCCACCTGTACAAGGGCGCGAAGCCCGTGCACTGGTGCCTGGACTGCCGGTCCGCGCTCGCGGAGGCGGAGGTTGAATACGAGGACAAGACCTCGCCCGCGGTGGACGTGGCCTTCCGCGTGATCGATGCCGCGGAGCTGTTCCGGCGTATCGGCCTGTCGGGCGCTGACGCACCGGAGACCGTGGCGCGTGGGGCGCCCGCGCTCGTCATCTGGACCACGACGCCCTGGACGCTGCCGGCCAACGAGGCCGTCGCGCTCGGGCCCGAGATCGCCTACGCGCTGGTGGCCATACCCGCGCAGGGCGACTTCGCCGCGCGCTGCCTCGTGCTCGCCGAAGAACTGCTCGGCGCCTGTGCCGCACGCTACGGTATCGATGCCGGATCGATGCAGGTCCTTGGGCGTTTCCCCGGGGCGGTGCTCGACGGGCTGCGCCTGCAGCATCCGTTTCTCGACAAACAGGTGCCGGCGATCCTCGGCGAGCATGTCACCCTGGATGCGGGCACCGGGGCCGTGCATACGGCCCCTGCGCACGGCCAGGAGGACTTCATCGTCGGTCGTCGCTATGGGCTGCCCGTGGAAAACCCGGTCGGCGGTGACGGCCGTTTCGTCGCGGGCACGCCGCTGGTCGAAGGGCTGCGCATCGAGGAAGCCAACGGCAGGCTCATCGACATCCTGCGCGAGCGGGGCGCACTCGTGCAGCACGCGCCGTACCGCCACTCGTATCCGCATTGCTGGCGCCACAAGACGCCGGTGATCTTCCGCGCGACTCCCCAGTGGTTCATCAGCATGGACCAGAAGGGCCTGCGCCAGCACGCGCTGGATGACATCCGCAAGGTGCACTGGACGCCGGCCTGGGGCGAGCAGCGCATCACGGGCATGATCGTGAACCGTCCCGACTGGTGCATCTCGCGCCAGCGCACCTGGGGCGTGCCCATCCCGCTGTTCGTGCACCGGGTGACCGGCGAACTGCATCCGCGCACGACGGAGCTCATCGATGCAGCGGCTGACCGCGTCGCCGTGGGCGGCATCGAGGCATGGTTCGCGCTGGACCCCGCCGAACTGCTGGGTGCCGAGGCCGCCGACTACGACAAGGTCACCGACGTGATGGACGTCTGGGCCGACTCGGGACTGTCGTTCGAGTGCGTCGCCGCGGAGCGCCCGGAGATCGCCGGTCCGGTGGATCTCTACCTCGAGGGTTCCGACCAGCACCGCGGGTGGTTCCATTCGTCGCTGCTGATGTCCGAGGCCTTGTACGAGCGTGCGCCCTACAAGGGTGTGCTCACGCATGGCTTCACGGTCGACGACAAGGGCCGCAAGATGTCCAAGTCGCTGGGCAACGTGATCGCCCCGCAGAAGGTCATGCAGAACCTCGGGGCGGACGTGCTGCGCCTGTGGGTCGCGGCGACCGATTATGCGAACGAGATGAGTGTCTCGGACGAGATCCTCAAGCGCATGTCGGACTCCTACCGGCGCATGCGCAACACGGCGCGCTTCCTGCTCGGCAACCTCGCCGGTTTTGATCCGGCGACCGACGCGGTGCCCGTCGGGCAGATGGTCGCGCTGGATCGCTGGGCCCTGCGGCGCGCGGCCGAACTGCAGCACGAGATCGTGGAGGCCTACCGCACCTACCAGTTCCACCTGATCTACCAGAAGGTGCACAACTTCTGCGTCCTGGACCTGGGCGGCTGCTACCTCGACGTCATCAAGGATCGCCTCTACACGACGCCGGCGGGCAGCGTGGCGCGCCGTTCCGCGCAGACGGCGATGTACCACATCGCCGAGGCGATGGTCCGCTGGCTCGCGCCCGTGCTGTCGTTCACCGCCGAGGAGATCTGGACGCACCTGCCCGGAGTCCGCGCCGCCTCGGTGTTCCATTCGACCTGGCACACACTGCCGGAGGTGCCGGCGGATTCCATCGACTGGGATGCCCTGATCGCGCTGCGCTCTGCCGTAGCCCGTGAACTCGAGCGGCTGCGCGATGCGGGCGCGATCGGCGCTCCGCTCGAGGCGCGGGTCGAACTGTTCTGCGAGGCGGCGGACCACGCGCGCTTCTCGGCGCTGGGCGACGAACTGCGCTTCCTCTTCATCACCTCCGAGGCGTCGGTGGAGCGCATCGCATCCGCCGCGGATCGCGAGCGACTGGTCGGGCTGGGCGCGGTCGCGGCGCAGGCGGACCCTGCAGGCGTGCTGCTGCGCGTCACGCCCACGACAGCGCCTAAGTGCGTCCGCTGCTGGCATCGTCGCGAGGACGTCGGCAGCTCGGCCGAACACCCCGAACTCTGCGGCCGCTGCATCGGCAACCTCGAGGGGCCGGGCGAGGCGAGGCACTACGCATGAGCGGCGAGACCGGCGCGAGACCGGGTATCCGCCAGAGCGGCTGGCGCTGGCTGCCCCTCGCCGGGGCCGTGCTCGTCCTGGACCAGGTCTCCAAGGCCTGGATCGAGGGTCGTTATGCGCTCTACGATTCGACGGTGCTGCTGCCCATCCTCGACATCCGACGGCTGCACAACCCGGGCGCCGCGTTCAGCTTTCTGGCGGATGCGGGCGGTTGGCAGCGCTGGTTCTTTTCGGTGCTGGCGCTGGTGGTCAGCGCCGGGATCGTCTACTGGCTGCGGCAGTTGCAGGCCTCGGGCCAGGCCGTGCTGTGCTGCGGGCTCGCCCTGATCCTGGGCGGCGCGGTGGGCAACGTGCTGGACCGCATCGAACACGGTTTCGTGGTCGATTTCATCCACGTGCACTGGGGCGCCGCGTTTTTCCCGGCGTTCAACATCGCCGATGCCGCGATCAGCATCGGTGCCGCACTGCTCCTGTTCGACGCGCTGCAGGAATGGCGGCGCGAGAGGGCCTCCCGATGAAGATCCTGCTGGCCAATCCCCGTGGTTTCTGCGCCGGCGTGGACCGCGCGATCGAAATCGTCGAGCGCGCCGTCGAACTGTTCGGTGCACCGATCCACGTGCGGCACGAGGTCGTGCACAACCGGCACGTCGTGGATCGCCTGCGCAGTATGGGTGCGGTGTTCGTCGAGGAACTCGACGAGGTGCCCGATGGCGCCACCGTGATCTTCTCGGCACATGGAGTGTCCAGCGCCGTCGAGCAGGAAGCGGCGCGCCGCGGCCTGAATGTCTTCGACGCGACCTGTCCGCTGGTGACGAAGGTGCACATGGAAGTGCGGCACCATGCGCGCGACGCCCGCGAGGTCATCCTGATCGGCCACGAGGGACATCCGGAGGTCGATGGCACACTGGGCCGGTTCGATCCGACCTTCGGCGGCCGTATCCATCTCGTGCAGTCGGCGGAGGATGCTCGGCGGCTCGAGGTCGCGGACCCGGAAAAACTCGCCTTCGTCACGCAGACCACGCTGTCGGTCGACGACACGGCGGAGATCGTCGACATCCTGCGGCGGCGCTTCCCGGCGCTCCAGGGCCCGCGCAAGGAGGACATCTGCTACGCCACGCAGAACCGCCAGGATGCCGTGAAGGACCTGCTCGTGGAGAGCGACATACTGATCGTCGTGGGTTCGGTCACCAGTTCCAACTCGAACCGGCTGGTGGAACTCGGCGCCCGCGCCGACGTTCCGGCGTACCTCGTGGATGGCCCCGACGACCTGCAGCGGCAGTGGTTCGACGGTCGTCGCTGCGTGGGGCTGTCGGCCGGCGCGTCGGCGCCCGAGGTGCTGGTGCGCCAGGTGGTGGAGCGGCTCGTGGCCTGGGGCGCGCAAGCTCCCATGGAATCCCCCGGGCGCAGCGAGCACGTGATCTTCAGCCTGCCGCGCGAGTTGCGGCGCCCGCGCAGCGAGGCCTGAGCGGGCTCTAGCGCCAGCAGTCGCGGGTCGTGTCTGTGCCGTCCGCGCCGAGGCCGGAGCGGCGGCCGCTCTGGTCGATCCCGAGCGTCGCGCACTTGGCGTCGTCGCGTTGGCCGCCCTCGGCGCGCGGCGTGGCCGTCAGCCTGAACCCGTCCGCCGTGAGTTCCACCGCAAGGCTGTAGAGACCGTTGTCGGTGATGGCCGGAATGCCGACGCCGGTGGGTGGCGCGGGCTCCAGTTCCGCGGTGTAGCGGTTGTACTGGACGAAGAAGCGCTCCTGCGCGGCGCGCGCGCGCGTGAGCGCGGCCGTGGCTTCACTGCGCTGTGCGCGCTGCACGTAGCTGCGGTAACTGGGTATCGCGATCGCCATCAGGATGGCGGCGATGAGGACCGCGACCAGCAGCTCCACCAGCGTGAAGCCGCGTCGCAGGCCTGCGGGGGTGCGGGTCGTCATGGCTCAGTCCGCGCTGTTGTTGGCGTTGCGCTGCCAGTAGGTGCGGACCAGGCCGCCGGGCACGACGCAGCGCCTCAGCACCTCTACGCCCACGACGCAGAAGCCCCGACGGCCGAGCGCGTCGGTTCCCTCGGTGGCGGTCGCCTCGTCCGTGCCACCGCGTGTCGCGCTCTCCACGGCGATGCTCACCTCGCCGGCGATGCCGGATTGCGTGAGTCGCATCGAGATGTCCGTGGCGTCGATGGCCTCGTCTTCATTGAAATCCACGGCCGGACGGCCGCTGTCCACGCGCAGCGCGTAGGCGCGGTTGATGCCGTTGGCCGGCAGGCAGGGATCGCTCGCTTCCTGCGGGGTGGGCTGGTAGCTGGTGAACAGCACCGTGCCGTTGATGGTGGTCGCCTCGGCGAGGATTTTCTCGCCGCTCCAGCCGCCATTCAGGCGCATCTCCAGCTTCCATCCCGGTGCGCTCGCCGGAACCCGAGCGGCCGCCGGATCGTCCGTGATGTCCGTCAGGCTTGCATCGGTGACCGCCGTGGCGGCGTCGTACTGGGCTTGCTTGAGGCGCCCGAAGGGGTTGCGGTCGCGGATCGAGTAGAAGCGATCGCGGGTCTCCGTGTGCAAGGGGTGGCCGCGGTAGCCGGAACCGATCGCGATGTTGAAGTAGGGATCCGCGCCGCGCCGCTGGATGAGCGCGACGTCGGGCGCCGAGTAGAACCTCCGGTTGTCCGCGATGGCTTTGCGTTCGGTGTCTGCCGCGCCCAGGCTCGCCAGCACGCCGGCGGTGACCAGTTGGCCTCGTCCGCGACCGTTCCAGACATCGAAGCGCCACACCCGGCCGCCCATGTCGCCTGCATAGAGACGATCGGCGTACTGGTCGCCGTCGGTGTCCAGCGCCACGACCCGGCCCGGGATCGAATGGGTCATGCGCACGAGGTTGAGGTCAGGCTGCCGCGAACCGCTGCCGCCGCCGGCGAACCAGAGCAGTTCCCCGCTCGAGGCATCGACCATGAAGACCCGGTTGCCCGAGGAGTCCGTGGCGTACTGGTAGCTCTCCTGGGCCTCGTCGTAGCCGCCGCCGAAGACGAGCACGAGGTTCTCGCCGTTCTGCCGCGCCCCCTGGATCCGGATGCGGGCGATGGTCGGTGTGGACCAGGTCTCGCCGATGCCCGGGAGTTGTGCCGGACCGAGGTTCCACTTCAGGCGGGGCCGGTTCCGGTCGGTGACGTCGATGGCGTAGTACTGGCGTCCGCCGCGCCGCATGCCGAAGAACAGCCAGACTTTGTCGCCGGCCGCCGCATCGACCACGCCGTCATCGTTGGCGTCGAACTTGAGGACGCGAACCTCCGCGTCCAGGCCGTAGTCACGGGTGGCGACGCTGGGGTTGCGGTAGAGATCGACGAGGCGCCCCAGCAGTTCATGCGGGATGAAGGCCCACAGCTCCTGGCCGCTGCGCGCATCCAGCGCGTGGATGAAGCCGTCGTTGGTGGGCACGAAGACCACCGCGTCGGCCCCGTCGGGGGAGCCTGGGCTGCCGCCGTAGGCGACCACGGCGGGGCGCGCGTGCAGAGGGTCGCCCATGGTGGCCAGGGTCTCGGTGCGGTTGCCGTCGAAGTCGAGGTCCGCGGTGTCGACGCCGCGCGCCCAGTCGATGACCTGCGCGCGCGACGGCCCGTCGCCCCCTGTATTGAGCAGCGCGTCGGTCAGGGCCGCGTTGCCCGCGTCGAAGGCGTTGCCGGATGCCGTGAGCTCCGCGGAGCCGCCCTCGGGGAAGTGGGTCAGCAGTCGGCGCTGCCCCGGTGCGGGAAGTCGCGACACCGCGCCGCCATCCTCGACGACGTCGTTCTCGGGCGC
>CAJACZ010000350.1 GCA_903938365.1 uncultured Pseudomonadota bacterium
GAAGGCCCGATCGGCGTCGAGGTGGCGATGCAGTGGAACGATTCCTACCAGGAGTCGATGTTCTGCTACACGAACAACATTCCGCAGAAGGACGGCGGCACGCACCTGTCCGGCTTCCGTGCCGCGCTCACGCGCACGCTGAACGATTACATCGAAAAGGAAGGTATCGCCAAGCGCGAGAAGGTGCCCACCACGGGTGACGACGCGCGCGAAGGGCTCACCGCCATCCTGTCCGTGAAGCTGCCGGACCCGAAGTTCTCCTCGCAGACCAAGGACAAACTCGTGTCGTCCGAGGTCAAAGGCATCGTCGAAACGGCCGTTGCCCAGAAACTGTCGGAGTTCCTGCTCGAGCACCCGCAGCAAGCCAAGGCCATCGCCGGCAAGCTCATCGAGGCGGCCCGCGCCCGCGAAGCCGCCCGCAAGGCCCGCGAGATGACCCGCCGCAAAGGCGCCCTGGATATCGCCGGCCTGCCCGGCAAGCTGGCCGACTGCCAGGAAAAAGACCCCGCGCTCTCCGAACTGTTCATCGTCGAGGGTGACTCGGCCGGCGGCTCCGCCAAGCAGGGTCGTGACCGCCGCACCCAGGCTATCCTGCCGCTGAAGGGCAAGATCCTGAACGTCGAACGGGCGCGCTTCGACAAGATGCTGTCTTCGGCCGAAGTCGGCACGCTGATCACCGCGCTCGGCTGCGGCATCGGTCGCGACGAATTCAACGTCGACAAGCTGCGCTACCACCGCATCATCCTGATGTCCGACGCGGACGTCGACGGCAGCCATATCCGTACGCTGCTGCTGACCTTCTTCTACCGCCAGCTGCCGATGCTGATCGAGCGCGGCCACATCTACATCGCCCAGCCGCCGCTCTACAAGGTCAAGCGCGGCAAGCAGGAGACGTACGTCAAGGACGACGCGGCCCTCAATGCCATGCTGCTGAACTCCGCGCTCGAGGGCGCCGCGCTGCACGTCAACGCTGCCGCGCCGCCGCTGCGCGGCCCCGGCCTCGAGACCGTGGCCCGTCATTACATGGAAGTGCAGGCGATCATCACGCGCTGGGCGCGCCGTTACGATGCCCGGCTGCTCGAACAGCTGCTCTATGTCCCCGTGCTCCAGTCAGGCGCGTTCGATCAGCCCGAGAGCCTGCGCGGCTGGATCGCCGGCCTCGAGACCCAGCTCAACGGCCTGTCCGACGGCCTACGCCGTTATGTTATTACACTGAAAGAGCCCCTCGAGGGCCAGACCGTCACGCGCATCCATGTGCACAAGTCGGAACACGGCAGCACCACCGACCGCTACCTGACACGTGATTTCTTCGACTCGGCCGAATACCAGCGCATCGCCGAGCTCTCGCGCACGCTGGCCGGTCTGGTCGAGACCGACGCCTTCGTGACGCGGGGTGAAACGCGACGCGAGGTGGGCTCCTTCAAGGACGCCATTGCCTGGCTGTTCGAGCAGGCCAAGAAAGGCCAGGCGATCCAGCGCTACAAGGGCCTGGGTGAAATGAACCCCGACCAGCTCTGGGATACGACAATCAACCCGGAAACCCGTCGATTGTTGCAGGTGCGGATCGAAGACGCGGTGGCCGCCGACGACATCTTCACCACGCTGATGGGCGACCAGGTCGAACCGCGCCGCGAATTCATCGAGAAGAACGCCCTGTCGGTGGCGCATCTCGACGTCTGAGCACGCGCCGCGCGGCGCGCCGGCCATCTGGGTCGATGCCGACGCCTGCCCGAAGCTGACCAAGGAGATCCTGTATCGGGCCGCCGAACGCACTGGCGTGCAGGTCACGCTGGTGGCCAACCAGCCCCTCGCCGTGCCCCGCATCCCCAGCCTGCGGGTAATGCAGGTGGCCTCAGGCTTCGACGTGGCCGATCACGCGATCGTGGCGGCGGTGCAGCCGGGTGACCTGGTCATCACGGCCGACATCCCGCTGGCAGCCGAAGTGCTGGCCAAGGGCGGGCACGCGCTGAACCCCCGCGGCGAGAGCTACTCCACCGACACGATCCGCGGCATCCTGCAGATGCGCGATTTCATGGACACGATGCGCGCCAGCGGCATCCAGGGTGGCGGCCCGCCGCCGATGACCCAGGCCGACCGCAATGCCTTCGGCAGCCACCTGGACCGCTGGCTGGCCCGCCGGCGCCCCGCGCAGCCGGCCGCCCGTCCTCAGGCTTCCTGATCGGCCGAGCCCGCGCGCAGCTTGGTCCCGATGTACGCCGCGCGCGGCACGTGCAGCAATTCGCCCAGCCGCCGCATCAGGTGGTTCTCGTGCGCGCCGAGCTGCCCGTCGGCATAAGCGACGCGCCAGAGCATCTCGAGGATGGCCTGCTTCTCGCCCGCGCCGAAGCCCTCGTTCAGCCTCGAAGTAAACCCGTGCAGGTCGTGGGCCTCGACCGAGGTTTCCTCGGCGAGTGCGCACAGCTTCTCGAGCTGCTCGCCCTCGAGCCGGAATTTCTCGCGCAGGATCCTGCGCACCGCTGCGTGCTCGGCCTCGCTGGACTCCCCATCCGCCCGCATCACCTCGACCAGCAGCACGGCCGTCGCGAGCTCCAGCGTGTGCGCCCGTCGCGCATGCGTCGGGACGACTCCGGCCGGCTTGAGGCTCTCGAGTAGTTCCCACAGTGTATTGATCATGTGTCGCTCCGACCCGCTCCCGGCGTGTTCCCGATGGTAACCTCTACGCTCCTCTGCCCGCGCCGCGACCGATCCGAATCCCCATGATGCCGTCCCGCGTCCTGCTGCTCGATCCCTCGCCGCAGGGTGGTGAGGAGTACCGGCTTCCCGCTGAAAAGCTCATCGCGGGCAATCCGCTGCAGCGCCTGTGGCCCGCCTACACCGACGCCTCGGGCGCGTTCTTTGCCGGCCAGTGGCAGAGCGAGCCGGGCAAGTGGTCGGTCTCCTACACCGAAGAGGAATACTGCGAAATCCTCGCCGGCCGCAGCACGATCACCGACGCGCAGGGCACCGCGCTCACCGTCACGCGCGGCGACCGCTTCATCATCCCGCGTGGTTTCGTCGGCACCTGGGAGGTGCTCGAGACCACCCGCAAGATCTACGTCATCCACGAGCCGCCCTCCGAACCATGACCGCCACCATCCTCCAGAACCTTCCTGTCGGCGAACGCGTCGGCATCGCCTTCTCCGGCGGCCTCGACACCAGCGCCGCCGTGCACTGGATGCGCGCCCGCGGTGCACTGCCCTGCGCCTACACCGCGAACCTCGGCCAGCCCGATGAATCCGACTACGACGCGATCCCGCGCAAGGCGCTCGAACTGGGTGCCGAGCACGCCCGGCTCGTCGACTGCCGCGCGCAGCTGGTGGCCGAAGGCATCGCCGCGCTGCAGTCCGGCGCGTTCCACATCTCGACCGCCGGCGCGACCTACTTCAACACCACGCCACTGGGCCGCGCCGTCACCGGCACGGCGCTGGTGCTGGCCATGCGCGAGGACGGCGTCGACATCTGGGGCGATGGCAGCACGCACAAGGGCAACGACATCGAGCGCTTCTATCGCTACGGCCTGCTCGTGAACCCTGCGCTGCGCATCTACAAGCCCTGGCTCGACGCGCGCTTCATCGCCGAGCTCGGCGGCCGCAAGGAGATGTCCGAATACCTGCAGGCCGCCGGCCTCGACTACCGCCTCGGGGTCGAGAAGGCCTACTCCACGGACTCGAACCTGCTGGGCGCCACCCACGAGGCCAAGGATCTCGAATTCCTGGACCACGGCCTCAGCATCGTGCAGCCCATCATGGGCGTGGCCGCGTGGCGCGACGAGGTCGCGGTGGCTCGCGAGACGGTCAGCGTGCGCTTCGAGGCAGGCCGTCCTGTGGCGCTGAACGGCCGCCACTTCGCCGATGAACTCGCGCTGTTCGAGGAAGCCAACCGCATCGGCGGGCGCCACGGTCTCGGCACGAGCGACCAGATCGAGAACCGGATCATCGAGGCGAAGAGCCGCGGCATCTACGAGGCGCCCGGCATGGCGCTGCTGTTCATTGCCTATGAACGCCTCGTCACCGCCATCCACAACGAAGACAGCATCGAGCAGTACCGCAGCAACGGCCGCCGCATCGGCCGACTGCTCTACCAGGGTCGCTGGTTCGATCCGCAGTGCCTCATGCTGCGCGAGAGCGCGCAGCGCTGGATCGCCAGCGCCGTGACCGGCGAAGTCACCATCGAACTGCGCCGCGGCAATGACTGGTCGCTGCTCGACACCACCGGGCCCCACCTCACGTATCACCCCGAGCGTCTCACCATGGAGAAGGGCGAGGGGATGTTCACGCCGCAGGATCGCATCGGGCAGCTGACGATGCGCAACATGGACATCGCCGACACGCGCGAGAAGCTGCAGGTCTACGGCGACGCCGGGATGCTGCCCTCGGACCTGCGGAACCCGACGCTGCTGAAGTAAAGCCTGCGCGGTCGGCTAGCGGGCCGTGTCGATGCCCAGCTCCCGGTCCAGCCACTGCAGGGCATCCGAGCGCACGTAGCGGGCGCGCAGGTGCATTGCGTCCTTGTAGATCGAGATGCCGTCGGCATCAGCGAGCGGGCAGCGGTTGTCCGGGCACAGGAACTCGCGGGACGAGACCACGCGGGCACCGCTGCGGCTGGCCATCCGGGTGAGCAGGTCGGACATGATCTGCTCGGGCGCGTTCGCCGCGGTGTCGGGCACGAAGAACGCCGCAGGCGTCCCCGCGCTGCCGATCGTCTTCATGCCCTCTGCCAGATCGACCCGCCCCGCCTTGAACCCCGAGAGCAGCTGCCAGGACTTGCCGATCGCGAGCGGCAGGCTTTCGTCTGCCAGCTGCGTCAGACGCGCGCTGGCGTAGTCGACCCGCGCCCAGGGTGGCGCATCGAGCAGCACGACGCGCGTGCCGCGGGCCGTGGCTTCGGCGATGTCGCGCTCCAGCGTGCTGAACGCCCGCTCCAGCTGCGCGAGGTCCGTGATCGCCACGCATTCGTCGCCCTCGCGCCGGCAGGCCTGGCCGCGGAGCTCGCCGGTGGGGTAGAAGTACGTCAACCACCACTGCGAAGAGAGCACCAGCAGCTGCGGTCGGCGCTCGCGCACCAGCGCCCAGATCTTTGCCGCGTTGCGGCCGCAATCCATGCCGAAGGGGTAACCTTCCATGTCGCGCACCGGCGGGCACCCCGGACGGGCCGCGAACAGCACGCTGAGGCCGTCGACCGCCGGCTTTTCCCCGTACCGCGGGAACCATTGCTGAGCGATCGAATCGCCGACGAACATCACGAGTCCCGGCTCGCTCCCCTTGCTCTCGCAGGAGTGGATGTCGCCCTGATCGATGCAGTGCGGAACGGTCCGCACCCAGTCCGCGATGGCTGCGGAGCTGGCGGCATAGGCCTGCTCGTTCGCCCCCATGCGGCCCGGGAATCCGTCGCTGGCCTGGATGCTCAGGCCGCAGGCAACCACCACGGCGGTGGCTCCTGCATACGCGAGCGCTTCGGACTTCCGGCTGGTCCGCCACGAGCGCGAGGGTGTCTCGACCAGCCGGTACGAGAGGTAGCCCAGCAGCAGCGACAGCGCGATGCCGAAGGCGACCCAGCGCCAGTCGTCGGTGAGCCCACGCAGGCCGAGCACGACCGCGACGGGCCAGTGCCAGAGGTAGATCGAATAGGAGCTGTCGCCGATGAAGCGGGCGACCGGATTGGTCGTGATCAGCGACCGCGCATTGCTGGCCAGGATCACGAGCATCGCTCCGGCCACCGGCAGGATCGCCCGGTACCCCGGCCAGGCGCTGTCCGCCGAAAACCAGAGCGCCGAGAACACGATCAGTGCGAGCCCCGCGCCTTCCAGCAATCGGCCCGGCAGGGCTGAGGGCCTGAACTTCCTGCCCGCGAGATACACCAGTCCGCCCGCGAGCATTTCCCAGGCGCGCGTCGGCAACAGGAAGTAGGCCGACGCCGCATCCCGCGAGGTCCAGAGCACCGAGGCCCCGAGGGACAGCAGGAACACCGCGCCCAGCGCCACGGGAATGGCGACGCGCGCGCGCGACAGTTTCCCCACCGCCAGCACCAGCAGCGGGAACAGCAGGTAGAACTGCCACTCGACCGACAGCGACCAGGTGTGCAGCAGCCACTTCTCGGCGGCCGCGGCGTCGAAATAGCCGCTCTCCTGCAGGAAGGCGAAGTTCGAGAGGAATCCGGCGGCCGAGGCCGCGTGCCAGGCCGTCGCCGCGTAGTCGACCGGTGGCAGGGCGAGGGCGCCGAAGCCCAGTACCGCGGCGCAGAGCACGAGCAGCGCGGGCACGATCCGGCGCGCACGGGCCAGGTAGAACCCGCCCAGCGAGAACCCGCCGCTTTCCAGGCGGCCGAGGATCAGCTTCGTCATCAGGAAACCGGAGATGACGAAGAACACGTCGACCCCGACGAAGCCGCCGTGGAAGCGCTCGACACCCAGGTGGTAGAACACCACCAGCAGGACCGCGACCGCCCGCAGCCCGTTGATGTCGGGCCTGAAATCAGCGGCTTTCTGTGGGCTTGGGGTCATGGGCGCAGGTCTGCAACAGGCCATCAATGCTCTCAGGGAATGGTGCCTGACGATGTGATTCAGTTGGGTATTGCTTCCCGGTGTGTGCCGCGTACCGGTCCGCTGCTCGTCCGGATAAGGGTTTTCCCGTACGGGATGCATTTGTGGTGTATCCCTGCAGTGCCCTGAATGTACCTGTCGGCCGCTGCGGGTCGATCAGGGTTTGCCGGCGGCCTGGGCTGGCAACGCGCCCTAGCGTTCCGGGTTCGCGGCGCCGTGCGCGAACAGCCGCCATGCCCGCGCGGCCCGCTGCTTTCGCGAACCTCTGGCGACGAGCACATACGCGGACGTGATCCGGTGAAAATGCAGGCCGAGTTCGCGTGCCGGTATGTCCCGGGTCAGCTCTCGCTTCCGCTGCGCCGCCGCGACGAGGCGAACCACTTCGCCGAGCATCGTTCCCCGGGCAGAGAGCAGCGCGTGGTCCTCGCCGAGATCCTGACGGAACTCATCGAGCAGCGGTGAGGCGACTTCCGGAGACACTTCCCTCGAGACGATGAATTCCAGCATCTGCCTGAGCGTCTCCGAAGGCGTCGCCTCGGGCAGTCCACGGCAATGCGTCCCCCATTCGGTGGCCATCGCGCGGCTCAGCTCGAGGATGAGCGCCGACTTCAGCGGGAAGTGCAGGAAGAACGTAGCGCGGGCGATGTCCGCGGCGGCGCAGATGTCGGCGACGGTCGTTTCGCGGTAACCGTGCTCCTCGAACAGGCGCATCGCGGCGTCGAAGATCCTGCGACGGGTGCGGGCCCGCTTGCCGGACGGTGTTGCGGGCGACCCGACATCTACTTGCTGCTTGCGCGTCATCAAACTGATACATCCCAAAAATAGACTGGGGTCCACTTTCTGGATGGCCCCACACATGTCCGATACGCTCAGGATTCTATCCGTTTCAGCCCTGCTCGCCGCCACACCCGCGATCACCGTTGCGGCGGACGGCGGCGAACCGCTCGCCGAGGTCGTGGTCACGGCGCAGAAGCGCGAGCAGAAGCTGCTCGACATACCGGCCTCCGTTGCCGTGCTCTCCGCCGAGACGGTGCAGCGCAAGGGTATTGCCGATTTTGAAGGCCTGATCGAGCAGATCCCGGGCGTCTCGGTCACTGCCGACTTCGGTGGTGGCGCCTCGAAGGTGATCTCGATCCGCGGCGTGGGCGGCACCGACGACTACCGCCCGAACGGCAGCCCCTCGGTCGGCTTCCACATGGACGGCATCTACCAGGCGTCCAACGTGTTCCTGACGCTGCC
>CAJACZ010000351.1 GCA_903938365.1 uncultured Pseudomonadota bacterium
CATCGCCTATTACCTCGCGAACACTGCTCCCGGGCAGTGGCTGCTCGACGGGGTCGAGCGCTACGCCTTCCTGGACAACGTGACGCAGGAGGACATCGACGAGGGGCGGCTGAACGATGACCAGCTGCAGGCCTTGTGGGGCGTCAGCCTCAAGGAGGCGCAGTCTGCGGACTATCGGCAGATCCGCGCCCTGTGTTCGGGGGCGAGCGAGGATCTTTCGGCTCGGGAGATCGCAAAGATCCTGTATGCCGCGGTCTGCGAAGCGGGCGGCTTCGAGGTCACGGAGCCGGATAACGCAGAGGGACTCCTCGAGCCGTGGTGACGCCGCAGGCCTGTCCGCCCTGGGTGGTGCTGCACGTGCCGCACGATTCGACGGCGGTGCCGGCGGAGGCGCGCGCGGCCTTCGTGCTGGACGACGCGGCGCTGCAGCAGGAACTGCTGCGCATGACGGACCATCACACGCTCGCGCTGTTTGCCGGCGCGCAGGCGCCGAACGTCGTGCGCGCGCCGGTGAGCCGGCTGGTGGTGGACGTGGAGCGCTTCGCGCAGGACGCGGACGAACCGATGGCCGCGCGCGGCATGGGCGTGATCTATGAAGCGACCTCGCAGGGGGCGCCGCTGCGGCGCCGGCTGACCGAGGCAGAGCGCGCGGCGTTGATTTCGCGCTACTACGCGCCGCACCACGCCCGGCTCGAGGCGGCCGTCACCCAGGCGCTGGCGCAGTTCGGCCGCTGCCTGGTGCTCGACTGCCACAGCTTCCCGAGCGTGGCGCTGCCCTATGAGCAGGCGGAGCCCGCGGCGCGCCGTCCCGGCATCTGCATCGGCAGCGACGCGTTCCATACCGAGCCTGCGCTGGCGCAGGCCTTCGTCCGGGCGTTTACCCAGGCGGGTTGGGAGGTCGCGCTCAACGAGCCCTTCGCCGGGGCGCTGGTGCCCGCCAGCCGCTACCGCCGCGATGCCCGAGTGCAGGCCGTGATGGTCGAGCTGAACCGGGAGCTCTACATGCGCGAGGACGACGGCTCAAGGTGGGCGGATTTCGAGCGCACCGCCGAGCGGGTGCGGGGGTGTTGTTTGAGGGCGGTGGGGGCGGTGGGGGCAATTGACGCGTTATCACGTCGGTAATAACGTTTAGCCATGATCGAACTGAAGCTCACCGCGATCGGCAACTCGATCGGCGTCGTCCTGCCGAAGGAGGCGCTTGCGCGCCTGAAGGTGTCCAAGGGCGACACCCTGTACATCACCGAGACGCCAGACGGCTACCGGCTCACGCCCTACGATCCCGCATTCGAGGCGCAAATTGCGGCGGCCCGCAAGATCATGAAGAAGCGCCGTGCCGCGCTGGGCGAGCTCGCCAGGTAAGGTCCGTGGTGGCCGAGCACGCGAGCCAGGCGGAGACCTCGAGCGAGGGGCTCGCAAACTAGAGCTCGCGGTAGTAGCGAGGCCGCTGCCGCTGCAACGGGTGTGAGAGCGCCGTCCGCGTCGGAGCGCCTCGGTGCTGATCAGCCCGATGACCAGGTCGAGACGCCCGTCTTCGGCAAGATGCCTCGTCGTACCGACCACGACCCCGCTGTTCCGAAGGTACGCGGGTTCCCGCGCCTGAGCGATACGCCAGCACGTTATCGCTCACAAATAGGGTTTATTTGAGCGATAACAACCTGCGGATCGCTCAGGCGGCGCCGCCAACGAGCGGCTGATCCGGCACTACGTGCAGGTGGGCGTGCTGAGCGCGCCGGAGCGGGAGGGCCGAGAGGCGCTCTTCGGGCTCCGGCAGGTCGTCGAGTTCCTGGCCGCGCGGTACCTCCTGAAGGACGGCTGGCCGCTCGCCAAGGCCGCCGAGATCGTCCGCGGCACCGACATCGCCGGCCTCTCCCACCTCATTCCCTCCGAACGGCCGCCGACGCAGGCCGAGGCACTCGTCGCGAAGTACAGGGGGAAGTCCGGCGCCGTCGCCGCGCCGCGGCCGGCCGCGCAGCAGTCGATGTGGTCCGAGACGCCCCTCGCCCGCGCCGCCGACATCTCGCGCCGCCGCGTCTCGCTCGAGGAGAAGCTGATCGCCCTCGGCAACGCCGACGGTCGCCCCGACCGCGCGCGAGTGCTGCGCCTCGCCCTCACCCCGTGGTGCCACGTGCACGTCGATGCCCGAGTGCTCGCCGAGATGAGCGAAGAGACGCCCGAGATCCTCGGGGCCGCGTTGACCCAGGCGCTGCAGGAAGAGCGCCTTCACAAAGGAAAGTCATCATGACCACACCGACCCTGCTGATCACCCCGCGTCGTGCCGCGCTGCTCGCCCCGCACGACAACGAGCTCGACGTGCTGGTCCGCGTGCAGGCGCCGCAGGCGCCCGCGGAGCTGCCGAAGCGCCAGCCGCTGCACCTCGCGCTCGTGATCGACCGCTCCGGCTCGATGGCCGGTCAGCCGCTCGAGCAGGCCAAGCGCTGCGCGGAGTTCGTGCTCGACGGACTGCTTCCGACCGACCGGCTCTCCGTCGTCGCCTACGACGACGAGGCCCAGACGCTGGTTCCGGCGGTCGAGCTGCGCGACAAGGACGCCGTGCGGCGGGCGATCCGCCAGATCGACGAAGGCGGCAGGACCAACCTGCACGGCGGCTGGCTGCAGGGCGCGGAGACGCTGGCACCGCACACGCACGATCGACTGACCTCGCGCGTGATCCTGCTGTC
>CAJACZ010000352.1 GCA_903938365.1 uncultured Pseudomonadota bacterium
ATCCGGCCCGATCACGCCGAGGCCACATTCCAGCTCGGCGACCTGGACCTCGAGCGCGGCCTGCTGGTCGAGGGGCGGCTCCTCGTCGATCGATTCCTGGCCGCGAACAACGCGACGCCCGACCTGCTGCTGCTGGGCGCGCGGCTGGCGCGTGCGCAGGGCGATCGGCTCGCCGAGGAACGCTACGGACGGCGCCTGCGCCTCGAGTTCCCGGATGCCGCGCAGTTGCGGCAACTGCCCAGCGCCGCCTCCCGGAACAAGGGCTGAGCGCTCATGTCCGACCTTCCCGCCAATTCCGAGTTCGAGCGCATCGGCGAGCAGCTCAAGGGCGCGCGCGAGGCCAAGGGCCTGAGCCGCGAAGCCGCGGCCGAGCGCCTGCATTGCGATCCGCGGGTGCTCGTGGCCCTAGAGTCGGGGCGTTTCGAGGCCCTGGGCGCGCCCGTGTTCGCGCGCGGACACCTCAAGCGCTACGCCGAACTGCTGGGCCTGCCCATCGATGAACTGCTTGCGCAGTGGTCGGCGGCCAGCACTGTGCAGGCGCAGACCCCCGATCTCGCGCGCGGCCCCCAGGCGCCGCGGCCGCTGCCGGTGCGGCAGTGGGGTCGTACCGCGCTGGCGCTGGTCGGCGCCGGGCTGCTCGCACTGGTGATCTGGTGGATCCTGCGCGGTAATGCCACCACCCTGAGGGCGCCTGCGTCCGGTTCGCCCGCGGTCCCGGTGGCTCTGCCGCCGCTTCCCGCGCAGGCCCCGGAGCTCGCGCCCGAGCTCACAGCCGAGCCCGAGCAGGCGCCCGCCCAGTCCGCGCCCGCGGCGGCGGCTGTCGTTCCCGACACCGCGCCCGCCGCAGCTGCCGAGGCAGCGCCCGCGACAGCGCCCGAGACAGTGCCCGAGGCGGTGCCCGCCGCGGGCAGCCTGCCGCTGGCCGCCGCCTTCACCGAGGCCTGCTGGGTCGAGATCGCCGACGCCTCGGGCAAACGCCTCTATTACGGCATGGCACCCGCGGGCGGCCGCGTGCGGGTGGCCGGGACGCCCCCGCTGAAAGTCATCCTCGGCGTTCGTGCCGCGGCCCGGCTCGAGGTCGCGGGCAGGCCTGTGGCCGTCCCCGAGGGTCCCGCAGGACTCCGCACCGCGCGCTTCATAGTGGCTTCCGACGGCGAGTTGCGCGCGCTCTGAGCCGCGCGTCGACAACAGTACCCAGGTTTCATCGATGACACAGATACAGCCGATCCGCGGCATGAACGACGTGCTGCCCTCCGAGGTGTGGCGCTGGCAGTTCCTCGAGGCCACCGTGCGCGAGGTGCTCGCGTCCTACGGCTTCGACGAGATGCGCGTGCCCGTGGTCGAGCAGACCGACCTCTTCAAGCGCGCCATCGGTGAATACACCGACGTGGTCGAAAAAGAGATGTACAGCTTCGTCGACCAGGGCGGCGAGACGCTGACCCTGCGCCCCGAGGCGACTGCCGGCATGGTGCGTGCGGCCATCTCCAACGGCATGCTGCGCGGCGCGCGCCACAAGCTCTGGTGCGTCGGGCCCATGTTCAGGCACGAACGGCCGCAGAAGGGGCGGTTCCGCCAGTTCCACCAGGTCGACGTCGAGGCCATCGGCTTCGCGGGTCCGGACATCGATGCCGAACTGATCGCGCTGACCTCGGCGCTCTGGCAGCGGCTGGGCGTCACCCGGGTTGCGCTGCAGGTCAATTCGCTGGGCACCGCCGAGTCGCGGCGCGGCTATCGGGAACTGCTGGTGCAGCACTTCCGCGCGCATTACGAGCGGCTCGACGCGGACAGCCGGCGCAGGCTCGAAGGCAACCCGCTGCGCATCCTCGACAGCAAGAACCCCGATATGCAGGACATCGTCGCCTCGGCGCCGGTGCTCACCGACCATCTCGATCCCGAATCGCGCAGCCATTTCGAGACGCTGTGCGCGATGCTCACCGATCTGGGCATTCCTTACCGCGTGAACCCGCGGCTGGTGCGCGGCCTCGACTACTACTCGCGCACCGTCTTCGAGTGGGTCACGGACGCGCTCGGCTCGCAGGACGCCGTCTGCTCGGGGGGGCGTTACGACGGCCTGATCCCGCAGCTCGGCGGCGAGCCCACGCCCGCGATCGGTTTCGCCATGGGTGTCGAACGCGTCGTCGCGCTGATCGAGCTCGCCGGCAGCGCGCCGCCGCCGCGAGGCGCCGATGTCTATCTCGTCACCCAGGGCGAGGCGCCGCTGCGCGCCGCGATGCGCCTGGCCGACGAACTCCGGCGCGCCCTGCCGGGTCGGCGCATCGAGCTCAACCTCGGGGGCGGCAATTTCAAGGCGCAGTTCCGGCGGGCGGACCGCAGCGGTGCGCCGCTCGCGCTGGTCCTCGGCGAGGACGAACTGGCGCGGGGCGTGGTCCAGGTCAAGCCGTTGCGCGAAGGCGCTCCGCCCCAGGGCGAAGCACCGATCGCGGCGGCCGCGGCAGCAGTTTCAGAATGGCTCGCGCGTCTCGCGGGCCCACGGGGAGAAGGATCGTGATCGACGATTTCTACAACGAAGAAGAACAGTGGGAACGGGTCAAGCGCTGGCTGCGCGAGAACGGCCTGTGGTTGCTGGCAGGCGTACTGCTGGGCGTGGGTGCACTGGCCGGCTGGCGCTGGTGGGAACAACGCGTCGAGCAGCGTGCGCAGGCCGCGAGTGCCAAGTACGAGGAAGTGCTCGGGGCGTTCAACCGCTCTGACCGCACCCGCGCCTACACCCTGATCGACGAACTGCGCCGGGACTATCCGTCCTCGCCCTATGCGGACCAGGCAGACCTTGCCGGTGCCCGCGACCTCGTCGACACCAACGAACTGGCCAAGGCGGCCGAGCGCCTGGCGCGCGTCATGAACGGCTCCGATGATGCCGAGCTGCGTCTGGTGGCCCGCCTGCGCCTGGCGCGCGTGCAGCTGGCCCAGGGCAATGCCGATCTCGCGCTGGCCACGCTGGACGGTGCCAAGGCCGGCGCCTTCGAACCGCGCTACGAGGAAATCCGTGGCGACGTGCGCTACGCCAAGGACGACAAGCCCGGGGCCCTGGCCGCCTATCGCAAGGCCCGTGAGGCCGACAAGGAAGGCGTGCTGGACCTGCCTTCTCTGGAACTCAAGATCGCCGATCTGGTCGCAGATGGTATCGGCGAGCCCGTTGCGGCGGCGGCCGCGGCGCCCGTTGCGCCCCCCAAGGCCCCTTGAGCCCGGCATGACGCCGCGGAGACACCGATGACGCTCACTTCCCCCCTGTTCCGACTGTCCTGCGTCGCGCTGCTGGCGCTCGTGGCGGCCTGCTCGAAGGACAAGAACGTCGACCCGCCGGCCGAACTGGTGGATTTCAAGCAGACCGTGAAGGTCGACCGCCTCTGGAGCGCGAGCCTGCCCGGCGATGAGCCCGTGCTGCGCCTCGGCCTCGCGCCCGCCGCCTCCGGCGAAGTGGTGTACGCGGCCAGCCACGGCGGCGACGTGGCCGCGTTCAAGCTCGCCGATGGCCGCCAGGTCTGGCGCAGCCGCACCAGTGCCGCGCTTTCCGGCGGTCCGGCCGTGGGCAGTGGACTCGTCGTCGTCGGTTCCTCCGATGGCGAAGTGATCGCCCTCAACGAGGCCGACGGCGTCGAACGCTGGCGGGTGCGCGTGCGTGGCGAAGTGCTGTCCGCACCGGCGATCGCCGAAGAGGCCGTCGTGGTGCGCACCGTCGACGGCCGCCTGCTGGGCCTGTCGCTGGCGGATGGCAGCGAGCTGTGGCGCGAGCAGCAGGCGGTGCCCCGCCTGACGCTGCGTGGCGCGGCGACGCCCGCGGTGGCAGGGAATGTCGCGGTCTGCGGCTTTGACAACGGGCGCGTGCTGGCCGTGGCAGCGGGCGAGGGCGACATCCTCTGGGATGCGCTGGTCACCCCGGCGCGTGGCCGCACCGAACTCGAACGGCTCGTCGACATCGACTCGGCTGTCAGGATCGACGGCGCGGACGTGTTCGTCGCGGGGTTCCAGGGCCGTGTGGCGATGCTGGCCATCGACACCGGCCAGGTGTGGTGGTCCCGCGAGATCTCCAGCCACCGTGGCCTCGATTTCGACGCCGAGCAGGTCTTCGTGGCCAGCTCCGACGGCGACCTCGTGGCGCTGCGGCGGCGCACCGGTATCGAGCTGTGGCGCCAGGACGCCTTCAAGCGCCGCGGCCTCTCCGCACCCGCCTCGATCGGTCCCCATGTCGTCGTGGCGGATTTCGAAGGCTTCCTCCACTGGCTCGACAAGGCCGACGGCTCGCAGGTCGCGCGCATCTCTGCCGGCGCGCGCGTGAGCAACGCCCCCGTGGTCGTGGGCGACGTGCTGGTGGTGCTCGACGACAAGGGCCGCATCAGCGCGTTCCGCGCCAAGGCGCCGCCCGCCGCCCCGGCGGAAACCGCACCTGCGGCCGGGAGTGGTTCCTGAAAACCTATTCGCGAAAGCCCGGTCCCGCTGCCATTGGCAGCGAAGGTTCGGGAATGCTGCCGGTGGTCGCCCTGGTGGGCCGTCCCAACGTCGGCAAGTCCACGCTCTTCAATCGCCTGACCGGCACGCGCAACGCGCTGGTCGCCGACGTGCCCGGCGTCACGCGTGACCGTCAGTATGGTTACGGCAAGCTCGGGCCCATCCCCTACATTGTGGTCGACACCGGCGGGCTGGTCGAACACCCCGCCGGCATCGAGACCCCGATGCGCACCCAGACCGAGCGCGCCGTCGAGGAAGCAGACGTGCTCGTGTTCCTCGCCGACGCGCGCGCCGGCGTCAGCCCGCAGGACTACTTCGTCGCCCGCGAGCTGCGCCGCTCGGGCAAGCCCGTGTTCCTGGTGGTCAACAAGGCCGAGGGCCTCGAGCCCTCCATGGTGGCCTCGGACTTCTTCGCGCTCGGCCTCGGCGAGCCCATGGCCATCGCCGCGGCGCATGGCGAGGGCTGCCGCGAACTCATGGACCAGGTGCTCGAAGGCTTCGAAGCCGGCGAGGCGGGCGCCGACGACGACACCGGCACCATCCGCATCGCGATCATCGGCCGCCCGAACGTCGGCAAGTCGACGCTGGTCAATCGCCTGATCGGCCAGGAGCGCGTGATCGCGAACGAGATGCCCGGCACCACCCGCGACAGCATCTTCGTGCCGTTCTCGCGCGACGAGCGGAACTTCGTCCTCATCGACACCGCCGGCGTGCGCCGCCGCGGCAAGGTCGATGACGAAGTCGAGCGCGCGAGCGTCTCCAAGACCCTGCAGGCCATCGATGGCGCGCACGTCGTGATTTTCGTCGTCGACGCCCACGACAGCATCGGCGAGCAGGACGCGAGCGTGCTGGGCCTGGCGCTGCAGCGCGGCCGAGCCCTGATCATCGCGGTCAACAAATGGGACGGCATCCCGCAGGACCAGCGCGACGACATCCGCCGCCAGCTCGAACTCAAGCTCGACTTCGTGCCCTACGCGCCTGTGCATTTCATCTCGGCGCGGCACGGCACCGGGGTCGGCGAACTGGTCGCCGCGACGATCCGCGCCTACGACGCGGCGATGACGCAGATTCCCACGCCCAAACTCTCGAAGACCCTCGAGCGCGCGGTCGTGCAGCACCAGCCACCGCTGGTGCGTGGCCGCCGCATCAAGCTGCGCTACGCCCACCAGGGTGGCCGCAATCCGCCGCGCATCATCATCCACGGCAACCAGACCAAGGACGTGCCGGACTCCTACACGCGCTACCTGGCCAACGTGTTCCGCAAGGAATTCGACCTGTTCGCCTCGCCGGTGGCGGTCGAGTACCGCACCGAAGCCAATCCCTATGCGCGGGGGCGGCCGCGCACGGCCCGCTCTAGAACAGAAAAAGTGCCGGGTCGACGAGCGCGCGATTGAGCGCGACGCCCCAGTGCAGGTGGGGCCCCGTGACCCGGCCCGTGGCACCGATCCGGCCGATCTGCTCGCCGGCCTTCACGACTGCACCGGTCTCCACCTCGATGGCATCGAGGTGGCAGTACATGGTCACGAGGCCCTGGCCGTGGTCGATGAAAATCGACCGGCCGTTGAAGAAATAATCCCCCGTGTCGACGACGCGCCCGGCGGCCGGCGCGAGCACCGGCGTGCCGGTGGGAGCGGCGATATCCATGCCGCTGTGCGGGTTGCGCGGCTGGCCGTTGAACACGCGCCGCAGCCCGAACGACCCTGAGCGCGGCCCGCGCACCGGCGGCAGCAGCCGCAGGCTCTCTGGCGCCGCCTCGCTGAACGTGGCGAGCGCGGCGCGGATTCGCGGCTGCTCGCGCGCGACGCGCGCCTCGTCCTCGGGCGCGAGGTTCACCTGGCGCGGGGCCACCTTGAGCGACTGCGTGGCATAGGCCTTGCCCTCGACCACGAAGCTGCGCGTGCTGCGGGCGGCACCCTGCAGCACTTCCACTGCCGCAGGCCCCGGCTCGCGGGCCAGCGGGATACCGACCACGCTGATCCAGCGCCCTTCGCTGCGCAGTCGCAGCACCGGCGCACCCTCGAAGCGCACCTCCGGCGCGGGTCCGCTGTCCGGACCCAGGTCGAACACCATCACGCCGCCGGGCACCGGGCTGGATTCCGGCAGCGCCGCCGCCCGGAGCGGCGCTGCGCCGCCCAGCACGCTGACCAGCACGCCACCCAGCATGCTGGCCAGCATGGCGACCGGGAGCAGCGCCGGCAGCGCGGTTCGGCGGCGCGGCCGCAAACCCTGCAGGCCGTAACGGATCATGACGGCTCCTCCGCGGGCCCCGGCGAGGGCTCCGACACTCGGGTGATGGTGGCGCGCAGCGTGCCCGAGCCGAGCCGCGCATCGATATCCTGCCCCGGCTGCAGGCCCGCGCCGCTGCGCAGCAGGCGTCCGTCGGCCGCCAGCGTGACGATCGCGAACCCCCGGCCCAGCGTGGCGAGCGGGCTCACCGCGTGCAGCCCGCGCTGCGCCAGGGCCACGCGCTGCGCGGCGGCATCCAGTCGTCGCTGCATCGCGGCGCGCAGCCGGTTCGACAGCGCCGCCTCGCGCAGCCCCAGCGACTGCAGGTGCAGGGCAGGGGAGCAGCGGGCGAGCCGCGCAGCGGCCCGCTGCAGCCGCGCGCTGCCTTCCGACAGCCGCAGCAGCGCCTGTGCGCGCAGCCGCTGCTCGAGGTCGTCCAGGCGCTGCGCGCCCTGCAGCAGCCGCTGGCCGGGGTGCGAGCGCGCCAGCCGGTGCTCCAGGTTCGAGAGCCGCAGGCCCGAGGCGCGCAGCTCACGCTGCATGCCCTGCTGGAAGCGCCCCTCCAGCCGCGCCAGCGTCACGCGCCAGGCCTGGCCGTCGGGCACCACCAGTTCGGCTGCGCCCGAGGGGGTCGGCGCGCGCAGGTCGGCGACGAAATCCGCGATCGTGAAGTCGACCTCGTGGCCGATGCCCGTAACCACGGGCATGGGGCAGGCGCGCAGCGCGCGCGCCACCCGCTCGTCGTTGAACGCCCACAGGTCCTCGAGCGAGCCGCCACCGCGGGCGACGATCAGCACGTCGCATTCGCGGCGGGCCGAGGCGAGACCGATGGCCGCCAGCAGTTCCGGCACAGCCGCAGCGCCCTGCACGACCGTCGGGTAGATCAGCACTTCGGCGGCCGGGAAGCGGCGCGCCAGGATGTTCAGGATGTCGCGGACCGCCGCGCCGGTGGGCGAGGTGACGATGCCGATGCGGCGCGGCACGCCGGGCAGCGGCCGCTTGAGTTCCGGCGCGAACAGCCCTTCGGCGGCGAGCCGTTCCTTCAGCCGCTCGAATTCGCGCTTGAGGGCGCCGACCCCGGCTTCCTCCATGTGCTCGACCAGCAGCTGGTAGTCGCCGCGGGGCTCGTACAGGCCCACGCGGGCGCGGGCCAGCACCAGCTTGCCCTCGGCCGGGGTGAAGCGGACCAGGGAATTGCGCTGCCGGAACATCGCGCAGCGCACCTGCGCGTCGCGGTCCTTCAGGGTGAAATACCAGTGCCCGGAGCCCGGACGCGAGAAATTCGAGAGTTCCGCCTCGACCCAGACCACCGGCATGCCGTGCTCGAGCAGCAGGCGGACCTCGCGGTTCAGGCGGCCGACGGAGTAGACATCGCTGTCGGACTGGGGTCTGGAGGTGCCGGGGATCCGGGTCAAGGGTTCGACCGTCCACGGGTCAGGGGGATGCGGAAGTTTACCGTGTTTGCCCGGGTGCGTAGAATGCAGCGTCCACTCTTCCCTGGACACCCCCCCGATGCGCATTCTCGAAGAAGCACTGACCTTCGACGACGTCCTGTTGGTGCCCGCCTATTCCGAGGTGCTGCCCCGCGAAGTCGACCTCTCGACCCAGCTCACCCGCGGCATCCGCCTGAACCTGCCGATCATGTCGGCCGCCATGGACACCGTCACCGAGGCGCGGCTCGCCATCGCCATCGCCCAGGAAGGCGGCATCGGCATCGTCCACAAGAGCATGCCCATCGAGGCGCAGGTCCGCGAAGTCAGCCGGGTCAAGAAATACGAGAGCGGCGTGGTGGTCGATCCCATCACCGTCACCCCCGACACCACCATCCGCCAGGTCATGGACATCACCAAGGCGCGCGGCATCTCCGGCGTGCCGGTGGTGGTGGGCGACAAGCTCGTCGGCATCGTCACGAGCCGCGACCTGCGCTTCGAGACCAAGTTCGACCAGCCCATCTCCAGCGTCATGACCCCCAAGGAACGCCTGGTCACCGTGCGCGAGAACGCGCCGCGCGAGGAAGTCCTCAGCCTGTTCCACAAGCACCGCATCGAAAAGGTGCTGGTGGTGGGCGACGACCACCAGCTCAAGGGCATGATCACCGTCAAGGACATCCAGAAAGCCACCGAACGTCCACGCGCCTGCAAGGACGAGAGCGGCCGGCTGCGCGTCGGCGCGGCGGTAGGCACCTCGCCCGACACCCTCGACCGGGTGGCCGCGCTGCGCGAGGCCGGCGTCGACGTCATCGTCGTCGACACCTCGCACGGCCACTCGCGCGGCGTCATCCAGATGGTCGAGCAGATCAAGTCGCGCTGGGGCGACCAGCAGGTCATCGCCGGCAACATCGTCACCGGCGCCGCCGCGCTCGACCTCGTCAAGGCCGGCGCGGACGCGGTCAAGGTGGGCATCGGTCCCGGCTCAATCTGCACCACGCGCATCGTCGCGGGCGTGGGCGTGCCGCAGGTCACCGCCATCTCCATGGTCGCCGACGCGCTGGCCGCGCAGGGCGTGCCGCTGATCGCCGATGGCGGCATCCGCTACTCCGGCGACTTCGCCAAGGCGCTCGCCGCCGGCGCGCACGCCGTCATGATCGGCGGGCTCTTCGCCGGTACCGAAGAATCCCCCGGCGACGTCGAGCTCTACCAGGGCGCCAGCTACAAGAGCTACCGCGGCATGGGCTCGCTTGGCGCCATGGCCGAGCGCCATGGCTCCAGTGACCGCTACTTCCAGGACACCACCAGCGAGCTCGAGAAACTCGTGCCCGAGGGTATCGAGGGGCGCGTGCCCTACAAGGGCAGCATCGTGGCCATCCTGCACCAGCTTGCCGGCGGCCTGCGCGCCGCCATGGGCTACACCGGCAGCGCCAGCATCGAGCAGCTGCGCACCCGGCCGAGCTTCGTGCGCATCACCACCGCAGGCGTCCGCGAATCGCACGTGCACGACGTGACGATCACCAAGGAAGCCCCGAACTACCGCGTCTCCTGAGCCGCACGTGAACGCCGCCGCCGCGCGCGACATCCACGCCGACCGGATCCTGATCCTCGACTTCGGCTCCCAGTACACCCAGCTGATCGCGCGCCGCATCCGCGAACTCGGCGTCTACTGCGAGATCCACCCCTGGGACGCTGGCGACGCCGACGTGCGCGCCTTCAGTCCCCGCGGCATCATCCTTTCGGGCGGGCCCGAGTCGGTTACGCAGGCTGGCGCACCCGCCGCGCCCGCGGCGGTCTGGGAGCTCGGCGTGCCCGTGCTCGGCATCTGCTACGGCATGCAGACCATGGCCGCGCAGCTGGGCGGCCGGGTCGAACCCGGCGCCGTGCACGAGTTCGGCTACGCCGAGGTGCGCGCGCGTGGCCACTCTGTGCTGCTGCGCGACATCGAGGACCGCGTCAACGCCGAGGGCCACGGCCTGCTCGACGTCTGGATGAGCCACGGCGACCGCGTGGTCGAGCTCCCGCCGGGTTTCAAGGCCATTGCCTCGACGCCCGACCTGCCCATCGGCGGCATGGCCGACGAGGCCCGCGGCTACTACGCGCTGCAGTTCCATCCCGAGGTCACCCACACCCGCCAGGGCACGCGCATGTACGAGCGCTTCCTGCGCGAGATCTGCCGCTGCGAGGCCAGCTGGAACCCGGGCAACATCATTGACGACGCCATCGCGCGCGTGCGCGCACAGGTGGGGCAGGGGCGCGTGCTGCTCGGGCTGTCGGGCGGCGTCGACTCATCGGTGGTGGCCGCGCTGCTGCACAAGGCCATCGGCGAGCAGCTCGTCTGCGTGTTCGTCGACCACGGCCTGCTGCGCCTCGGCGAGGGCGATGCCGTCATGGACATCTTCGCCCGCAACCTCGGCGTGCGCGTGATCCGCGTCAACGCCGCCGAGCGCTTCTTTGGCGAGCTCAAGGGCGTCAGCGACCCCGAGGCCAAGCGCAAGATCATCGGCCGCCTGTTCGTCGAGGTCTTCGACGAAGAATCCCGCAAGCTGGCGGGCGAGGGCGCCGGCGACTCCCCCGTGCAGTTCCTCGCCCAGGGCACCATCTACCCCGACGTCATCGAGTCCGCCGGCAGCAAGACCGGCAAGGCCCACGTCATCAAGAGCCACCACAACGTCGGTGGCCTGCCCGCGCACATGAAGCTCAAGCTCGTCGAGCCGCTGCGCGAACTGTTCAAGGACGAAGTCCGGCGCATCGGCGTCGAACTCGGCCTGCCCTCCGAGATGGTCTACCGCCACCCGTTCCCGGGGCCTGGTCTCGGCGTGCGCATCCTGGGCGAAGTCAGCCCCGCCGCCGCAGAGACCCTGCGCCTGGCGGACCACATCTTCATCGAAGAGCTGCGCAAGGCCGGCTGGTACGACAAGACCAGCCAGGCCTTCGCTGTGTTCCTGCCGGTCAAATCCGTCGGCGTCCCCGGCGACGGTCGCCGCCACGACCCGGTGATCGCGCTGCGCGCCGTCGAGACCGTCGATTTCATGACGGCGCACTGGGCGCACCTGCCCTATGAACTGCTGGACGTCTGCTCGCGCCGCATCGTCAACGAAGTAAAGGGCGTGTCGCGTGTCGTTTACGACATCAGCGGCAAGCCGCCGGCGACGATCGAGTGGGAGTAGGGGTCTTTCGAGATCTATCGCGGTGTATCGGGATCTATCGCTGAATCCAAGCCACTATGTGGGGTTGACGACGGCGCAGAGTCCAGATGTCAACGAGCTTGGACCCTGAAGGAGGCACCTTCGGGTCCGAGCTCGGGCCCTTGAAGATGTCGCCCGTGGCGGTGGCGAGAAGGTCGGTCGAAGCCTCGACACGAGATCGGTGCCAGTTGCCATTTCTCCCAAATTGGGAGATAATGCCGGCGGTGAGGATCATCGCCAAGAGCAGCCTGCAGAAGTTCTGGGAACGGCCGGGCTGCGCCGATGCCCGGGGACCACTGCACAGCTGGTACGCCGAGGCGATCAAGGCGACCTGGCGCAGCCCGCAGGACATCAAGGGCCAGTACGCCAGCGCGAGCATCTGCGGCAACAACCGCGTCGTGTTCAACATTGGCGGCAACAAGTACCGGTTGGTGGTCGAGGTGCAGTACCACGCGGGCATCGTGTGGGTGAAGTTCGTCGGGACGCACGCGCAGTACGACCGCATCGACGTGGAGACCGTGAATGACTATTAAGCCGATCCGCAACGACGACGACATGCGACGCGCCTTCCGGCGCCTGGAGAAGATCTTCCAGGCCGTGGAGGGCACCCCGCAGGCGGACGAGCGCGATGTGCTCGTCACCCTGATCGAAGCGTACGAGAACAAGCACTACGACTTCGGGCCCGCCGATCCGGTGGAGGCGATCAAGTTCCGCATGGAGCAGGAAGGGCTGACGCCTCGCGATCTGGAGCCGTACATCGGGCAGAGCGGCCGCGTCTCCGAGGTGCTGAACCGGAGGCGCCCGTTGAGCCTGCGGATGGTCAAGAGGCTGCACGACGGGTTGAATATCCCGTACGAGAGCCTGATGGAGGGGGTTCAGTAGAGCGTCGACAGGTGCCGAGAGCTGTAACGCGAGCGGCGCGAATCTTTACTGAACAGCAAATATCGCTGTGGCGTCGACTCCGAGGGCGCTTCGCCAAGTTGACGGTAAAAAACTGTCCTCAAAAGTGATGCGCGACAAGTACTTACGGTACTTCGTGCGCCTTTACGTCGCGGGCATTCCAAGGGTCACGTCGAGGCGCCGGTGAAGTGTTCTTGAGCGACCCAGGAGTCGATAGTCCTCGATAGATAATGAATAAGACATGGTCATGGTCCGCGCAGATGGCCCACTCTCGTCTCGCCCCAACTGGACCAGGCCACTCCCCAAGCCACCCAGGCGCAGCTATTCCGGAGACGCCACCAGACTGAAATAATATTGACCCTGCATCCGCTCCGGAGAAAAGGGTCTTGATGCCCTACTGCAAGCACTCGTCGATCATCGGGGCCGCTCTGCTGCTTGCGGCCACTGTCTCGTCACTCGCCGCGGCGGAGGCTCCCGACGCAAAGGCCAGGGCTTGGCCAACGGAAGAAGGCGTTCCGGTCAACCAGTGGTACATGCGGACCACCGATGCGGACGGCACCAAGCTGCGCCACTACATCGCGGAGTACGGCACGGCAGCAAAGCCGGAGCAAACGGTCATCGTGCTGCACGGCGGCTGGGGGGCGGAGCACAGCTATCTTGTGCCCGCCATTCGACCGCTTGCCGGCAGCTACCGGTTTGTCCTGTACGACCAGCGCGGCTCGCTGCGCACACCCGCGGACCCGGAAGACATGAGTTTCGCCGCGCTTGTCGATGATCTCGAGCAGTTGCGCCAGCGTCTGGGCATCGAGAAGGTCACGCTGATGGCCCACTCGATGGGCAATCATCTGGCCTATGGCTATTTGCGTGCCCATCCCGACCGCGTGGCAGGGCTGATCCTGGTCGGCGCCGTGACCCCGGACAGGTTCGGTGCCGAAGAACCCTCATTTCTGGACGATGTGTGGCCGGGTTTTTCTAAAGCTGACGCTGAGGCGATCGCCGAGCGGAGCAGGAAATGGCAGACCAACTACACTAATCGCTCGTTAACGCTGATGATCGAGGCGGGCCTCATACCCGCAGACTCGGCCAAGCAGCATCCGCCGGAAACCGATTCTGATCTGAAGGCCATCTACAAATGGACCGACCAGCAAACGACGATGGGTTGGCGCATCCAGTTCACCGCCGTGAATACCTATGACGGTAGAAACTGGCGGCAGATGCCGGGCGGCGAGGTCTTTTACAATGAGGATGTTGCGAGCGCCGTTCTTCAAGACCCGAAATTTGACAAAGCCGTCGCAGGGTTCTGGCCCGCGTTGAAGGCTTTCAAGGGACCCGTACGTGTCATCATGGGCACGGATGACTATGTAGATCTCGGGCCAACCTACTGGCCCCGGCTCGTGAAGGTCATGCCCGACGCACGG
>CAJACZ010000353.1 GCA_903938365.1 uncultured Pseudomonadota bacterium
TCCGGCCGCACCAGCGCTGCGCGGGAGATCGAGATGACGCTGTTCGAGATATCCGTGAATTTGCCGTAGGTGGCGTCGTTGTAAGTGTAGCTCGCGGTGAGCGAGAGGTTGTCGGTCGGTGCTGCCGTGATCTCGAACTCCAGGCCCTTGACCTCGGCCTTGGCGGCGTTGACGACACGCGAAGTGAGGAGGTTCGGGGTCGGCTGGCTGTTCGGATCGACGAAAGTGATTGACACCTGCTTCTTGGAATAGTCCTGGTAATAGATGCTGCCGTTTACCTGCAACCGCCTGTCGAGCCAGGTGGTCTTGGCGCCGAGCTCGTACACCTTCATTTCCTCGGGCGCATAGGTATTGATGGCCACGTTCGAAATACCCGTCAGCGCGCTCAGGCCACCCGGCTTCTTGCCCACGGCGGCCGAAACGAACAGCAGCGCGTCCTCGGTGACCTTGTAGTCGAGTGTCAGGCGCGGGGTCCAGTACTTGGTGCGGACCACCGGCTGGGACGGGCCGGGAGCTACGGTGCTCTCCGAGATGAAGTTGGCCGCCGTGAAGGGTCCCGTGACCTGCGGACCGGGCGTGAAGCAGCTCACGACCCCATTCGGGCCGGTGGAACGACCGGTCACGGTCACGCTCGGGCAACCGAGGAACGTGGGGGAGATCAGCGCGTAGCCGTCGGTCTTCTCGACCTCGTCCGTGTAACGCAGTTCCAGCGCAGCCTTCCATGCGTCGGTGATCGAATACTCCAACAGGCCGTACGCGGACTTGTGCTCTGTGTTGCGGTGGGTGAGGTCGTCGCCCGGCGTGCGCGGCACGCTGCCGGTGGCTGCGAGGATGGAATAGCATCCGCCGCCGAAGGAAACGCAGCGCAGGGCCTTGCTCACCTGCGAGAGCTTCTCGCGCCAGTAAAGACCGCCCACCGTCCAGAGCAGGGGCCCTTCGGACTTGGACTGCAGCCGCAGCTCCTGGCTGACCAGGTCGATCTGAGTGTCGAAATAGGTTTCCTGCGCAGCGCTGATCAGCGGATTCGCGTAGTCGCCCACCGACAGCGCATCGTTGAACTGGAACGTCTTGTTGTCGCCCACATGGGAGATCGAGGTCAACGTCACAGGTTCGAAACTGAACTCGACGCGGAGCGTGGTCCGGAAGATGTCGCGCGAAGAACCGGGATAATCGACTCCCGTACGCGGGTTGCGGCTCGGCGAGGGCGCGGGGAAATCGGACGCATTGCCCAGGCTCCCGTAGACCTGCGGGAAGAACCGGTTAGCCGGGTTGGCGGCGACCGCAGCGCCCACCACTGGCGGGAGCCCGTTGACCACATCGAACGCGTTGGCGGGGACGGGAACGTCGACGGGGTTCCTGATGGAGGACGCCTCGGGACCGAAGTCATCCTGGGAGTATTCCGACCTGCCTGTGATGGTGATCCAGTCGACCGGGGTGGCCTTCAGCGTGAACGCAACGCCCTTGCCATCACCCCCGCCGAGCCCCTCACCCGTGGTCGGGCTCTTGTAGAACCCGCCGTCGTTCCAACCGGCCACGTTGAATCCCAGCGAGAGCTTGCCCGCGATCACCGGACCGCTGACGCTCAGCCGTGCCTCGCGCTTGTCGTAATCGCCCAGGGTCAGCTGGGCGTTGCCGCGGAATTCGTCGCCGGGCTGGCGCGTGATGTAGTTGATGGCGCCGTTGAACGCAGAACGACCATACAGCGCAGAGTGGGGGCCCTTCACGACCTCGACTCTCTCGAGGTCCTGCAGGCGGGGATTGATGACGAAGGATCCGCCACCGGTGCCCTGCGCCATCGACGAGATATCCACGTCATCCTGAAGGATCGCCACATTCTGGCGGCCGCGGGTAGGCGACAGGCCGCGGATCACGATGCGGGTGTCCTGCTTGTTGAAGCCTTCGTCCAGCATCAGGCCCGAGGTGTATTTGGCGATGTCGGAGAGGTCAGCGATGCCTTTTCGCTCGATTGTCTCGGAACTGAACGCAGTGATCGCGATCGGCACGTCCTGCATGCTCTCGGCACGCTTGCGAGCGGTGACGACAACTTCCTCGATCTGCGCATGGCTCACTGGCGAGATGCCAGCCACTGCCGCGGCCAGCAGCAGGACTCCATGGACACTCGGCACTTTGGAATTAGACATCAGCCCCCCTAAGGATTCCGGATGGAACCTGCCGCCGAGCATATTGGCGTGACAGAGGAGACAACAAGGCATCGGCGTTCCGGGCGGTCTACATCCATGAACCGCGATGGAGCGCTACCGCGCTTCGCGCAGCGACCGATCAGCGAGGCTGGCGAGCAACCTCGTAAACGCAGACGTTAACCGCGGTCGCCAGATTCAAGGACTCTATTGCTCCGCTGCCCGGGATCGTGAAGGACGCGTGGTCAAGCGCCGCCAGCGCATCGCGCGGCACGCCCCTGGCCTCATTCCCGAACAGATAGCAGCGAAAATCCCGGAAGCCCGGCTCCTGCAGGCTATCTCCTGCGATGTCGAGGCAGGCCACCCGGCCGTAACGCCCGGGCAGCGTTGCGAGCGCAACCTCGGTCTCCACGGGGACATGGAAGACTGCACCGGCGCTGGCGCGCAACACCTTCGCGTTGCACGGATCGACGCTGCCGGGAGTCAGCAGGCACCGGAAGCCGCCGAACCACGCCAGAGTGCGCAGGATGGTGCCCAGGTTGCCGGGATCCTGGATCTCGAACAGGCAGATTGCACGCTCGCCCGCGCGCGCGGGCAGCGGCGCAAGGATCGGCACGCGCGCCACCAGACCCTGCGGGGTGCGCGTCTCGGACAGCTGCGCCATCTGACGCGAACTGATCACGTGCACCGGGAACGAACTGCGCCACTGGGCGTGCTCCGGAGTCACGTAGAGTTCGCTGGCCCGCAGGCGCGGATCGATCCCGGCCGCCTTCTGCAGTTCGAGCACCAGGTGCTCGCCCTCGACGAGGAAGAAACCGAAGGCCTCGCGGTACTTCTTCTGGTGCAATTTCCTGAGATCGTCGAAATTCATGGTCGGGCCTGCGCGGATATTGCCCGCCGGCGTCTCCGGCGGGGCGAAAAGCTGTCACAATCATTGTACCGTCGTCCCGCGCACTTCACTTCGCGCCGGGGCCTTGCGGTCTATCCCATGGCCAGAACCAAGAGCAGCGGCCGCTGGCTGCAGCGCCACCTCAACGACCCCTACGTCAAGCAGGCCCAGAAGGACGGCTACCGGTCGCGCTCGGCCTACAAACTGATCGAGCTCAACGACAAGGACCGGTTCATCCGTCCCGGCATGCGGGTCATGGATCTCGGCTCGGCTCCCGGCGGCTGGTCGCAGGTGCTCAGCCGGTTGCTGGGCGGCAAGGGTTGGGTGCTGGCGACCGACATCCTGCCGATGGACCCGATCCGGAACGTCGACTTCGTGCAGGGTGATTTCACCGATGAGGCCGTCCTCAAGACGCTGCTCGAGCGCGCAGGCGGCGAGAAGTTCGACCTGATCGTCTCGGACATCGCGCCCAACCTGACCGGGATCGATTCGGCCGACCAGGCCTCTTCGATGTACTTCCTGGAACTCGCGGTCGACACCGTTCGTCGGACCCTGAAGCCCGGCGCCACCTTCGTGGCCAAGATGTTCCAGGGCTCCGGCTCCGACGCCTGGCTCAAAGACCTGCGTACTTCCTTCCAGAAAGTATCGATCCGGAAACCGGCGGCCTCGCGACCCGAATCACGCGAGGTATACGTCGTCGCCAAGGGTTTCAAGGGTTAGTCGGCACCCACTGCGGCCCTCCGCCCCAACGTGCTGCCTCAGCGCACACCGGGAAAGCGCGGCGTCGGGTCACGCTTCATCACGGTCGGAAGGACAAGCGCAGGAGTCCCGACCACCCGCCCCCCGCGCAGCTCTATGACCCGGTCCGCCGACTTGATGGTCTCGGGCCGGTGCGCCACGATCACCCGGGTGACCCGGGTCTGCCGGATCGCCGCGTTCACGGTCTTTTCGAGGTTCACGTCGAGCTGGCTCGTGGCCTCGTCGAGCAGAAGTAAAGACGGCATCCGGTAGAGCGCGCGCGCCAGAAGCACCCTTTGCTTCTGCCCCCCCGAGAGCGCGGAACCCATGTCCCCGATCAGGGAGTTGTAGCCCATGGGCATCGCCAGGATCTCTTCGTGCAGGCCGGCAAGCTGCGAGGCACGCACGATCCGGTCCCTAACTCCGTTCGGATCAAAGAAACAGATGTTGTCACCGATGGTGCCGGCAAGCAGGTGGTCGTCCTGCATGACGACCCCGAGCGTAGAGCGGTATTCCTCGAGTCCGTCCTGGCGAAGCGGTACGCCGGCCACGAGCACTTCGCCGGACGTGGGCGCGAGCAGGCTGCTCAGGATCTTCAGGATCGTGGTCTTGCCGCAACCTGAAGGACCCACGAGCGCCACGTTTTCGCCGGGCTCGATGCGGAAGGAGACGCCGTCCAGCACCCAGGGGGTCGAATCCGAATAGCGGAAGCGGACGTTCCGGAACTCGATGCCGGGAATCGTACGCTTCGCGACAGACCGGGGAGCGGTCCTGTGGTTGACGGACTCCGGCTCCTCGAGCGCGATATCCGCGAGGCGCTGTGCATGCAGGCGCAGCATGTGCAAGTCGACGAGCATGTTCACCAGGCTGCTGATCCGGCTCAGGAACTGGCCCTGGTAGGCAATGAAGGCAAGGAGCACGCCCACCGTGAACTGTCCAGCAAGCACCGCGCGGGCACCGAGCCACACGACCAGGATCGCAACCGTCGCGATGAGGATCTCGTCACCCAGCTTGAACCCGAGCCGCAACCTGCTGACGGTCAGGTCCCGGTTGGTCTTGTCGACCTGTGTATTGAGCCATTCCGCGCGGCGTTGCTGCTCGGCCCCATAGAGCTTGACGGTCCTTATGGCACGGATGGTTTCGAGGAAGTGACTTTCGGCCTTGGCTTCGTAGACGATGGAATCGACCGACAACTCGCGCAGCCGACGGTAGGTCAGTACCCGCATTGCCGCATAGGCAGCCGCACCCACCAGCACAACGGCTGCAAGCGTCGGACTGATCATCAGCATGATGACCCCGGTCACCAGCACCATGATGCCGTCTAGCACCGTCTCGATGAGGTCCGTCGTGAGCGCGCGCTGGATCACGGACAGCGATCCGAACCGGGAGACGATATCCCCCAGGTGGCGTGACTCGAAGAAGCTCGACCGGAGCCGGGTCAGGTGCGAGAACAGGTTCGACTTTCCCTGCAGGCTTAGCGATGCGGTGATGGACATGAGCGTCCAGCCACGCATCGCCTTGAGAACCACCTGCACCAGGGCGACAAGCCCGAATCCCAGCGCCAGAATGGTCAACAGTTCGAGATCCGCCGCCACGAGGGCGTGGTCCACGACCCACTGCATGAACATCGGGCCGAGGATCGCGAACCCCTCGAGCGCGAGCGCCAGCACGAAGAGCACGCCCAGGGTCTGCCGAACCCCCACCACGTGCCCCATGACGTCCATGAGCCGCATCGAAGGCACCGGGGCTCTGGCCCTGAATCCCGGAGAAGGCATCAGCTCAAGCGCGACGCCCGTGAATTTTGCGGAGGCTTCCGACATCGCAACGGTGCGGACGCCGGCGCCGGGATCATGGATCACCAGGCCCCGCGAATCGACCCGCGTGAGCACGACGAAATGCTGCATTTCCCAGTGCAGCACACAAGGCAGTGTCAGCGCACGCAACTCGGCCAGCTCGACGCGAAGCGGGCGCGAAGACAACTGCAGGGTCTCGGCGATGCGGGTCAGGTCCAGCAGTGTCGCGCCGGACGTCGCGAGCCCGTTGCGACGGCGAAGTTCGGCGAGCTCCACATGCTGGCCATGGTATCCGGCGATCATCGCGACGCATGCGAGCCCGCATTCCGCGGCCTCGCTCTGGTGGATCATCGGAACGCGGCGACGAAAGCCGAGATCAAGCCGCGACAGCAACGACTCGTTCATTGCCGCTCCGTGATGCTCAGGACGGGATTGAGCATCCACTCGACCAGCGTGCGCCGCTCCAGCTCGATGTCGGCGTCGAGCAGCATGCCGGGCATCAACCGGTAGGTGCTCGCGCCGGCGCGGATCGCCTGCGCATCCAGTTCGACCGTGATTCGATACACGGGCTCCGCGCTTCCGAGCACGCTCGACAGCCCGGCAAGCTGCGGGGGCATTTCACCCGGCGCTATGGCGTTGCGCGAAATCGCGCGGACGGTACCGAGCTGGTGACCGAACTTCTGGTACGGATAAGCGGGGTAGCGAACGGTGACACGCTGCCCGGGCGCCACGAAGCCTACCGACCGGCTCGGACTGAACAGCTGGGCCTGCAGCTTCGCCCGATTCGGCAGGATCGTGACGAACGGCACAGCCGTGCTTGCCGCACCACCGACATCCGCCTGGACGGCCGTCACGACGCCGTCCTGCGGCGCCGTCAACACGGTCTCCCGGGTCGCTTCGGACTGCGAGCGCTGCTGCTCGAGTTCCGAGGTCTCGCGCTCGAGCGTGGAGGCCTGACTCGCCTGGTTGATCGGAAGCGCAGCGAGCTCGGCCGCCGCAGCGGCGATCTCCCGCTCGTTCGAGATCCGTGCCCGCTCCATCGACCCGAGCCTGGCCATGTTTTCCAGCAGAGTATCCCGCTGGGCGAGCGTCATCTGCGGCGACGCGTAGCCAGACTTTTCCAGGGTCCCGAGTCGTTCGACCGATTCGCGCAGCAGTTTGACGCGCTCGCGCTGGACGCCGATCTCGTTGTCGATCTGGCGGTTTTCCGCCCGAAGCGCGCCGATCCGGGTCCGGAGTATCGGCGCCTGCTGCGCAAACAATTCTTTCTGCCTGGACTTCTGCTCCGCCAGCAGCTGGATGCGCTCTTCGATCCGGCTCGTGGCTTCCGCATTCGCGTCGCCCATCGTGCTCCGCCGTTCGGTCGTGAGCACGACGACCGGATCCCCACGGCGGACGATGCTGCCTTCCCCGACGAGCACGGCCGAAACGATGCCGTTGGAAGGAGCATAGACTCGCACCAGGCCCACGTCCGGCACCAGCCATCCGGTCACGCGCGCGCGTCGGGTGAACTCGGCGAAGCACAGGAAGAGAACCAGTGCGCCGAGCAGGACAAGCGCCACGCCCCCGAACGCGCGCTGCGACAATGGGGGCGCCAGCACCACGGTACCGAGCCACTGTGCGCGTTGCGCCTGGAGGGCTGCGTCCCTGAACAACGGCGTGTCGTCAGCGTCTACAACTGCGTGCCCCGGCCGCTCGGCCGCCCCGCCCTGTGCAGGGCTTTCCACCGGGCGCGATGTGGCGGACGGAGGGCCTGCGCGGCCTGGAGCTGACATGATCAGTCGACCGCCTGCGCAGCCGCCCGGACAGGCGATGGCGCGGACGCAAGTCGGCGCTCCCGTTCGCACCAGCCCACGAGTTCGCGCACCGCATCGGGCGCGCTCGCCAGGAATCCGGGCGCAAAGCGCAGAGGAGTCTGGAAGTGGTAGTTCAGGTAATCACGGAACCACGGCCGCGTGTAGATGTAGGTGAGGATCGGCCGGACCCGGTCTGACCGGTTGCCCCGACCGTAATGGGGGCACAGGTAGTCGTTCAGCAGGCAGGATCCGAGGGGCACGACGGGGTCCTGGTGCGGACGCTTCACGGCCTCCTGGATGGGGACACGTTGCGTCCCCTTGAACATCCGCGTCGCGCCCGTGTACTCGTCGAGCGGCACCAGTGGAAGGATCACCTGCACTGCAAACGCCGGATAGACCAAGTCCGGGTTCTCCTGGTCGAAGAGCCCCGTATGGTCGCGGTGGATGTTCTGGTCGGTGCTGCCAGGCAGTGAGGCCACCGAGGTATACGCACTCAGGATCAGCTCGTCGCCGAGCAGTTTGCGCATCACGGGCATCAGCAGACCCGACGCGATGAGTTCCGCCGACCCGAACTCCTCATCGAGCTCGACGGTCAGCATGTAGCGCTTGTCACCCACCTGCAGCGCATCGGGGTGCCGCCCGTCGTGGAAATGTTCCTGGTACTGGCGATAGTAATGGCCCTGCAGCCGGGCGATCTGTTCCGGCGAAAACACGCCGTCCAGCTGCACCGCGCCCTGCCGACGGAAAAGTTCAAGCACGATCGCACGCGTCTCGCGCGAGAGGCGCCTGTTGGCGCGTTCCTCCGCAGAGACGGCGACTCGTGGCCAGCCGCGCGGGGATTCGGACACCTCGCGGAGCTTCCTGAGCTGGCGGACACGCGTCCGGATGGCGCGCGCTTCACGCGAGGCAGCGTCAAGCGCAAGAGCCTCCTCGGCGAATCCTGCGCTTTCGTCGAGCGCAAGACGCTCCATGAGTACACGCGCGAGCCCGACGCGCGGCTCGGAACGCCCAGGCGCACGGCCCGCCGCCTCCCGGAAAGCCTCCTCGGCGGCGGCTGAGTCGCCCGCCCTGTGCGACAGCGTCGCGTAACGCAGCAGCAGATCCAGAGACTGCGGCTCCTGGCGTGCAAGCTGGTCCTGCACCAGGCGCTGGGCACGGTGCCAGTCGCCATACCGCTCGTACTCGTCGGCGCTGGCCAGTGCGGCTGCGGAATCCCTGCACACGAGCCAGTCACAGAGGTCTAGCAGTTCGCCCAGCTTGCGAAGAATGGTCCGACCTGAATCGGCGCGCGAGCTCTCACCCGGGAACTTCGCGAATGTCGCGATGAATCGCATGGCGCCGGCGGCGATGGCGCCTGCGAGGCCCGACAGCAGCTGCCGCCGCGTCGCATAGCGACCAGCCACCAGTGCCCGGATGTAGGACTTCAGCGCGATCGCCTGCGGTGACCGCGCGGCCCCCGGATTCGCGGCAATCTGCTCCAGTGCGACGGCCGGCAGGGCGCAGCCGCCCAGCAGGCCATGGAGACAGAGACCGGCCGGGCCCGCGCTCACGTCGTCCCAGTCGAAAAAGACGGGCTCTCCGTCGCCCCGGATCGCGATGTTGCGCAGCTGGAAATCGCCATGGCATACGGTATGGGGCAGAGCTGCCGCGCGTTCGAGCAGGGGGGCGAGCAGATGCCCTCTGGACCGCAGCAGGCGCAGGTGGAGGCTGGCCTGATCTTCGCCGATGAAATATGCCGCTCCGACTGGCGCGGCAGCGCCTGATCCCGCTGTCAACGGCCGCTCAAGGAACGCGAGGAGTTCCTCGTGCGCCATTCGCGGGTCGACCTCCTCGAGCTGCGCGAGCAAGCCAGGCATGCGCGCCGCGCCGGCCTGGATCCGGCCGTAACGGCGGAGGATCCCGGGACGCTCGTCACCTGAAGCGTCGACCCAGGGTTCGCGGCCGCGGTGGTCCGCCGTGAGCAGGCTCCCAGCGGCCAGGTCAAATGCAAGCACCGCAGGCGCGCGGTCGGGGAAGGTCTCTGTGACCCGCAGTGCACGGCCAAGCTGCTCGCGCTGCGCATCGGGCACGAGCTTCAGGAAAGCATTCCCGGAGGGTCCAGAGAGCCGATATGTGCTCGCCCAGTTGTTGGCGTCGACGAGGTCCACGCGCGAAGTCTCGTGACGGTGGGTGGCCCACTCGATTGCGCGAAGGTGTTCCGGAGGAAACGCCAGATCCAGCGCCGTCGTGTCGAACTTCATGGCAGATGCTCCTGGAAGGCGCGGTCGAGGCGGCACCGCCCCGGATGCTCCGTTGATATTACCGACAGCGTTCCGCTGCGGTAACGAGACCGGTCGAACGCAGTTCACGAAACAGACAAATGGACGACGGCCTGAAAACGAGATCGCCCGGAAGCACGGACGTGCCCCGGGCGATCAGTGCGCTGCGGTTCCAGTCACGGACCCGCATCACATGGCAGGCCGATTCAGCGGCAACGGACCGGCGTGCAGCCGCTCGCCTTACCGACGGGGGGCTTGCTACCGCCGTTGCCCTTGCCGCCAGACTTGCCAGCGCCCTTGCCCTTGCCGCCGCCCTTGCCACCGCCCTTGCCCTTGCCGCCGCCCTTGCAGGACTTCTTGCCGGCGCCGGAAACAGCGAGCAGTTCATCCATCTTGAGTAAACGCATTTCTTAATCCCCTTCAGTTTTGGTTTGGTTTTTCCAGAAGCGAGGCAACGACACAGAACGAGCGTTACCACTGACCCCTTGGGGGACGATGTTCTTTGAAACTCCGGAGTAGCCGGCCCACATCCGACATAAGGCGCTGAAACTTGGGTGCCTGCCCGCGTCGCGGTGTACTGGCGGAGGCGTCGGGCAGCCGCGCATACTCGATGGATGACCACGACCCTTCATTCGGACAGCGCACTGCGGGACTGGGATCGGCGGAACGTGCTCGCTGCGGCACTCGGCCTGGCCATGCTTGCGCCCGCACGAGCCGCACCGCAGGCGGCCTTGCGTTTCCGGGCCTGGGAAGCCGGCGAA
>CAJACZ010000354.1 GCA_903938365.1 uncultured Pseudomonadota bacterium
CGGTCGGGCTGCGGGATTTTCCGCGGGGCATGATCATGCGGGGCCTGCGCATCCAGGGGGTCATCGTCGGCAGCAGGGCGATGCTCCAGGCTGCGTTGCAGGCGGCGGCACTCAACCGCATCGCACCCGTGATCGACCGGGTGTTCGCTTTCGATGACGCGCCCGATGCGCTGCACTACATGGAAACCGGCGAAAAGATCGGCAAGATCGTCATCCGGGTCAGTTGAGTTGCCCCTTGCGGCAATCGCTGCTGCGATGTCGTCGCTCATGACCCCGTCCGCCGCCCAGGTGGCGACACCCACCCGCCCCCGCAGCGCAGGTCGCGCCCCTGTGGCCCGGCTCGTGCCGGAACTGGCGCTGGGGGTGACCGCAGGACTAGACTTCGCAGGCGCCGGCGGGAGTTCGCACGGTGCCGCGGCTGCGCACTCATCCGACGAACATAACAATCCGCTCAACATGAACTGGGGAACCCACCATGAAGCCTAACCTGACGGTCATTGCCCTCGCAGGGGCGGGTCTCTTATCCGGAGCCGTCGAGGCTCAGGAATCCGCAGCCCTCGAGGAGGTGTTGGTCACCGCCACCAAGCGGGAATCGACGCTGCAGGACATCCCGGTGGCCGTTTCGGTCACGAGCGCGGAAACCCTGCAGCAGGCGCGCATCCTAGACGTGCTCGAACTGCAGTCGGTGGTCCCCTCCCTGCGAGTCTCGCAGCTGCAGACTTCCACCCAGACCAACTTCATCATCCGCGGCTTCGGCAATGGCGCCAACAATCCGGGCATCGAGTCCTCGGTCGGCGTCTTCATCGACGGCGTCTACCGCTCGCGCTCGGCGTCGGCCATCGGCGACTTCCAGGATGTGGAGCGTGTCGAGGTACTGCGCGGGCCGCAGAGCACGCTGTTCGGCCAGAACGCCTCGGCCGGTGTGATCAGCGTCACCACCCGCAAGCCCCAGTTCACCACCCAGGGCAAGGTCGAGATCGGATTCGGCGAACAGAACCAGAAACTCGCCAGCGGCTACCTGACCGGCCCGATCAGCGACACCTTCGCCTACAGCATCAGCGCAGGCCTCAACCAGCGCGACGGCTACTTCAAGAACCTCGCGGATGGCAGCGAGATCAACGACCGCGACCGCTCGGATGTGCGGCTGCAGCTGCTGGGCAACTTCAGCGATTCGCTGACGGTGCGGCTGATAGCCGACTACAGCCAGATCGACGAGTTGTGCTGCGGCGTGGTCAACCTGCTCAACGGCCCGACCGGCGCGCTGGTCCAGGGGCTCGGCGGCCGCGTCTACACGGGCAACCCGTTCGACGATAGCGCCTACCTCAACAAGAATCCGGTCAACCAGGTCGACAACGACGGCATCTCGCTGCACGTCGACTGGAAGGGCTCCGCGGTCAGCCTCACGTCGATCACGGCGCTGCGCAACCAGGAAGCCTTCTTCGACTACGACACGGACTTCACCAGCGCCGACCTGGTCCCGACCAACGTCAACGACCAGGACATCCGCACGCTCACGCAGGAGCTGCGCCTGAGCTTCGACAACGGCGGCCCGCTGACGGGGCTGCTGGGCGCTTATTACATCGACGAGGAAGTCCGTTACAAGAACGACCTGCGCTTCGGGCCCGCGTTCCGCGGTTACGCCACCGGCCTGGTGGCTGGCAGCGGCGGCAGCCCGGCCACCTTCAACCAGCTGGAGGGGCTGCTGGGCCTGCCAGCCGGCACCTTCTTCCGGTCCGGCACCGGCAGCTTCATCGACACGAAGCAGGACAACCAGGCCTACACGCTGTTCGGCCAGATGGACTGGGAAATGACGGACCGTCTCACGTTCACGGGCGGCATCGCCTGGACCAAGAGCGACAAGGACGTGTCGCTGCTCCAGACCAACACGGACGCCTTCGGCCAGGTCGATCTGGTCCAGCTGGGCTTCGCCGGTGCCTTTCAGGCGATCACGGGCCTGCCGCCCACGCCGGGCAACATCGGCAACCCGGCGCTCAGGCCCGCAGCACTCGCGGCCGACGCCATCAGCGTGACGCCGTGTTCAGCGACGTCACCGCCGCCGGCGTGCAATTCCGCGCTGAGCCTGTACGCGCTGCAGTTCCTCTATCCGGTGGTGCCGTTCAGCGATGGACGCAGCAGCGACAGCAAGGCCACCTACACGCTGCGCCTCGCCTACGACATCAACGACGACCTCAAGGTCTACGGCGGTGTCTCGACGGGCTTCAAGGCCACATCCTGGAACCTGTCGCGCGACTCCCGCCCCTTCCCCAACGCCGTGGGCGACCGGTCACCCCTGGGATCCCGTCCCAACCCCTTCTACGGTCGCTACGGCACGCGGTATGCCGGTCCCGAGGAATCGACCGTGGTCGAAGTGGGCCTGAAGGCCAAGTGGGACCGTGCCTCGCTCAACCTCGCGGTGTTCGACCAGGAGATCAAGGGCTTCCAATCCAACATCTTCGTCGGCACGGGCTTCGTGCTCGGCAACGCCGGAAAGCAGAGCACGAAGGGCGTCGAGATCGAGACCCTGTTCGCAGTCACCCCGTCGCTCACGCTTGAACTCGGCGGCACCTTCCTGGACCCGACCTACGACAGTTTCGTGGGCGCGCAGGGCCTGCTGCCCAATGGGCAGGCCGGCACGGTGGACCTCACGGGAACGAAGCCGGCGGGCGTTCACGAGACCAGCCTCGTGGCGGCCCTCAACTACCGCTACACACTCGGCTCGTTCAACGGCGGCCTGCGTGCGGATTATCGCTACGACAGCGACGTTCAGGTTGTCGAGAACGTGCCCTCACGCTATGCCTCGCGTGAGGTGGGCACCTTGAACGCAAGCGTCTCCCTGGAGCGCAACGGCTGGGAACTGCAGCTGTGGGCCCGCAACCTGAACGACGACCGCTACCTGATCAGCGCGTTCCCGACGGTGGCGCAGTCGGGCAGCCTGTCCGGATACACCAACCAGCCGCGCCAGGTGGGTGCGACGCTGCGCAAGACGTTCTGAACGGCCGACGTTCAGGGCGCATGATCCGCCGCATCGCATACCTGCTTGCGGCGATCATCGCGCTCCTGACGGCTGGGTTCTTCATCGGACCCGTATACCGCATAGATCCCCGGGTGACGCAGCCCGCGTTACCCGGGGACCTTGACGCCTGGCTGGCGGCGGCTGAGCAGAGTCACCGGGACATCGTCCCCGGCACCGAGAAGAGCATCGTCTGGGCGCACCCCGACCGGCGCCGCACCCCGCTCGCCATCATCTACCTGCACGGTTACTCGGCCACCCGTAAGGAAGTGGAGCCGTTGTGCGACCGGCTCGCCGAGCAACTGGGCGCGAACCTCTACTACACCCGGCTTGCAGGACACGGTCGCGAGGGCCGCGCGCTGGGCTCGGTCACGGGCGGCGACTGGCTGCAGGACGCCGCCGAGGCGCTTGCCGTGGGCCGACAGCTCGGCGAACGGGTCCTGGTCGTCGGCACCTCGACCGGAGGGACTCTCGCGCTGTGGCTCGCGCAGCAACCGGGTGCCGCCGACATCGCGGCGCAGCTGCTGATTTCGCCGAACCTCGGCCCTCTCGACAGTCGCGCCGAACTGCTGGCCGGGCCGTGGGGACGACAGCTGCAGCAGGCGCTGATCGGCGCCGAATACCGCTGGGAACCCGCGAACGCACTGCAGGCAAAGTTCTGGACCTGGCGCTATCCGGCGCAGGCCCTCGTCCCGATGATGGCGCTCGTGAAGCTGGTGCGGGACTCGCCGCTGGAGGATATCCGCACGCCGACGCTGTTCATCTACTCGCCGAAGGACCAGGTGGTCAGCCCGGCGCGCATCGAGCAGGCCTTTGCGCGGATCGGCACCCCGGTGAAGCAGGCCCATCGCGTCGAGCGCAGCCAGGATCGCGCGCACCACGTGCTGGCCGGCGACATCCTGGCACCCGCAGGCACCGATGCGCTGCTTGCGACGATGCTCGGTTTCCTGCGCGAGCGGGTGCCGGGCGTCGCGCCGCTGTTTCGACCGCCGTCGCATGTGCGTGCGGAAACCGTGCCCAGGGTTGAGACCCAGCCCCCTTCGGATAACCCGGCTCCGGGGGTAACCTTCACAGCGGACCGTGGCGCCCATGTTCCGGCGTTCCCGGAAAAGACCTCGCGGCCAGAGCAGGACTCCATTCACCCATGATGCTTTGCTCGTTGCAGGCTGGACGCGGGATTGCTGCAATCGCCGTCGCGGCCTTCCATCTATCCATCATGATGGGCCTGGAACGGTATGTAGGCGTGGCGGTTTTCCAGGACATCACGCGTTTCGGCGAAGTGGGCGTCGACTTCTTCTTCGTGCTGTCGGGCTTCATCATCCTGATGGCCCATCACGCCGACATCGGCCAGCCGCGGGCTCTCGCCCACTATGTGTCCCGCCGCGCCGTACGCCTGTTTCCTGTGTACTGGGTCTATACCCTCGGTCTGATCGCGGCAGTCCTCGTCTTTGGCGCCGCGGAAGCGCAAGTCCCGACACAGTGGGAAGACTGGCTGGTCACGCTCTCTCTGGTCGCACTGAACGACTACACGCCACCCCTGTCGGTCGCGTGGACGCTCTTCCACGAGATCGCGTTCTACGGCGCGTTCGGCGTGCTGATCTGGAACCGCAAGGCAGGACTTCTGGTGCTGGCGGTGTACGCCGGAGTCGCTCTTTTAATGTACCAGTATGCATCTCTCGCGACGCGTACCCCGTGGACCGTCTACACGTCGGCCTACAACCTGTTTTTTGTTCTCGGCATGGGAGCCTTTCTTCTGTACCGGCGCCCGGGCTCGGGTCTGCCTGAACTGCTGGCCGGAGCCTGCGTCCTGACTGCCGCGCTGGCCCTGCATCCGATTCCCGGGGACCTGTCACCGCTGCTGATCGCGATCGGCCTCGCACTGCTGGTGGCGGCAGCCACTAAACTGGAGCGCAACGGCAGGGTGTCCGTGCCGGCCTTCATGGTCTTCCTCGGCAATGCGTCGTACTCGATCTACTTGACCCACCTCCCGGTCGAGGGCCTGGTACTCAAGGGAGAAAGGGCGCTCGGGCTGAACAATGCGATCGGCCCTGAGTTCGTGTTCGCACTGACCCTTGTGGTTACGGTGGCCATTGGCTGCGCCGCATACGTGATCGTCGAGCGACCGCTGCTCGCCTCCCTGCATGGACTCCTGCAGCGTCGCTACCCCCGACCACAGCCGGGCGCTGCGTAACAGGACCCGGCTGTCGTGACACGCCTGAACGCCACGGGCATCAAAGCGGCGAGTAAAAGCCCAGCGGAACTGGACAGCAGGCCGTGAAGCCGTGCTGGCCGTCGCATTCCGCGCGTTGTCATCGTTCGCGTCGACGAAGAGCGCGTAGACCGCCACTTCCTGGCGAGCATTGAGGCACCGCTCGATAGCCGACCCGACCAGAACTCTACTACGCGTCTCAGTTCGCGCCGTGGGTGCCGAGAAAGCCGTTCGCGACCCGCGCCGAATCTTCATGCGCGGCATAGGTGCGATTAGCGTCGGCTTCCGAATAGCCCTGCGCGATCGCCCGCTTGTACATCGTGTAGTACTCGAAGGCCTGTCCACACATCGTGTACAGCTGGGCATCGCCGCTGCCCTCGAGCGCGCGCTGGCGGTAATTGGACTCGGTGAAGCCGGTACACGCACCCGTCGCCAAGTTGGGCCGCGTCGGGTAGCTGCCCGCTCCGCCCGCGGCGCCGCCCGACGGCGTGGCGGCCGATCCGCCGCCGCTGCCCGCGGCGAGCGCACTGTCGCCCGCGGCGTTCAGCGCCGCCTGCACCTGCGCATCCTCACTGGTCGACGCCGCGGCCTTGGCGACCGCGGCGACGGCGTCGGTCGCGTCGAGGTCGAAGTACGCCGCCGCCGCGACGCCTACACCCGCTCCGATGATCGTGCCCAGCATGCCACCGCTCCCGCGCTTGCCCGCGCCCTCGCCCTCGCGGTCGC
>CAJACZ010000355.1 GCA_903938365.1 uncultured Pseudomonadota bacterium
ATCCCGCTGGCGCTCGCCGTGCTCAACGCCGCGTTCCAGATGCGGGACCTGGCCAGCACCAGCCAGGCCCTGGTGGCGCAGGGCGTCGAAGCCACCCGCTCCAGCCAGGAACTGCTGACGTCCATAGCCTCGCTCGAGCGCACCGCCCGGCTCTACCAGGTGCTCGGGGACCGCAAGCTGCTCGATGCCTATGCCCTCACCGACCGCCGCCTGAGCGCCACGCGCGAACAGCTCTCGCGGCAGCTCGAGGGCAACGACTCGACGGCAAACCTGGATGCCGTGGCGCGACTGCAGACCCAGCTGCGCGAGGGCCTGCGCCGGACCCCGCCCGCCACCCGCGAATTCTCCTCCCTGCTGCGTCAGTTCGACCGCCTCAACGAGGTGGCCACCCGCCTGGCCGAGGGCGGCAACCGGCAACTCGATGCCGAACTCAACACCCTGCGCACCGAGGCAGATTCGGCCCGCAGACAGCTGTTCCTGCAATCGGGGCTGCTGATTCCCCTGACGCTCGTGGTCGTGGTGCTCGTGACCTACTGGCTGGGTCGGCCCCTGCGCCAGATCGACCGCGCCATCAGTGAACTGGGCCGAGGCACCTTCACCAATCCGATCGCGGTGTCGGGTCCGCAGGACCTCGAGCGCCTCGGCCGCCAGCTGGAATGGCTGCGCGTGCGGTTGCTCGATCTGGCGCAGGAACGCAACCGCTTCCTGCGGCACATGTCCCATGAACTCAAGACGCCCCTCGCCAACATCCGCGAAGGCACCGATCTGCTGATGGACGGTGCAGTCGGTGAACTCGGCACCGACCAGCGGGAAGTCACCACCATCCTGCGCGACAACGGCATCAAGCTGCAGCGGCTCATCGAGAACCTGCTGTCGTTCAGCGCCTGGCAGTCGCAGAGCCTCGGCCTCGAACTCTCCGAGTTCAAGCTCCGCCCTCTGGTGAAGCAGGTGCTCGAGAACCAGCAGCTGACCCTGCTCGCGCAGCGCGTCCGCCTCGACATGAGGGTCGACGACGTCACCCTGTATGCCGACCGTGGCAAGCTGCGGCTCGTGCTGGAGAACCTGCTGTCCAACGCCATCAAGTATTCTCCCCGGGGTGGCGAGATCCACCTGGTCGCGCAGGCGAAGGACGAGGAACTTGTCCTTGATGTCGCGGACTCCGGGGAAGGCATCCCGGCCGCGGAGCGAGCCCATATCTTCGACGCGTTCTATACGGGAAAGCCTTCCTCCAGTTCCGTCAAGGGCACGGGCATCGGGCTCTCGGTCGTGATGGAATTCGTCAGCGCCCAGGGCGGCTCGGTCGAGGTCTGCGACGGCGAGTACCCGGGCGCCCACTTCCGGATCCGGATACCCCTGCGGGTGTCGGATCCCCTTGCTGCAGAGACCACGCATGCCGCCTGAGCGTTCCATGATCCGCCCCCTGCTTGTCGCGCTGGTCGGTGCAGCCCTGGGTGGCTGCGCATTACTGCCGCCTCCGTCCGAGCGCGGGAAACCCGCCGCCGCCCCGTCGGGCCTGCCGGACCGTGACCAGCTGCAGGCCCGGGCCATCCTCGATTACCTGGACTCACTGCACGCCTACAGCAAGGCTCCGCCGGAGCAACAGGCGGCGATCTTCGCCGCGGTCCGCGAGGCTTACGAAGCCGCCGTCACGCCCTCCAACCAGCTGCGCTACGCGCTGATGCTGGCGGTCCCGGGCCGGTCGGCCAGCGACCCGGCGCTGGCCCAGCAACTGCTTCGCCAGCTGCTGACGGCTCCGGCCGCACTCGCACCTTCAGAGCATTCCGCCGCGTTCCTCGAACTGCAGAGGGTGGATCGGGAACTCGCGCTGGGCGCAGAGAACGAACGGCTCCGGCTCGCCGACGAACGCGACCAGCGGGAAAAGCTCGCCGCGCTGCAGCGCCGCCTCAACACCGAGGCCGAGGAGAACCAGCGACTGCGCCGCGAACTGGACGAAGCGGAGTCCAAGCTCGATGCCATCGCCCTCATCGAGCGCCAGACCAGCCGGCGCGGCAACCCGCCGCCACCACCGCCCCAGGATCCCTGAGGAGACGCCCATGACTGCCGCACTGCCCGCGCAGAAACGCAAGGCCAGGATCCTCGTGGTGGACGATGACCCGGGCCTGCTCAGGCTGCTGACCATCCGCCTGCGCGCCGAAAACTACGAAGTCGAGGCTGTGGACAGCGGCGCGCTGGCGCTGACCACCGCCAGCCGTTTCAGGCCGGATCTCGTGATCACCGACCTGCGCATGGACGAGATGGACGGCATCGGCCTGCTGCGCGAGATCCAGACCCGCTACCCCGGCCTGAAGGTCATCATGCTCACCGCGCACGGCACGATCCCCGACGCCGTGCAGGCCACCCAGATGGGCGCCTTCGGTTTCCTGACCAAACCCATCGACAAGCAGGAACTGCTGGACCAGGTACAGCGCGCGCTGCGCATCTCCGGCTTCAGCGACTCGGGCGAGGACTGGCGCAGCGAGATCATCACCCGCAGCTCCGTGATGGAGGAGCGACTCGCCCAGGCGCACATGGTGGCGGGAACGGATGCGCGCGTACTGATTACCGGCGAGAGCGGGACCGGCAAGGAGCTGCTCGCCAGGGCGATCCACAAGGGCAGCCCGCGTCGCCACAAGCCGTTCATCTCGATCAGCTGCGACGACACCGCGGAGGAACTGCTCGAGTCGGAACTGTTCGGCCACGCCACAGGTGTGCTGCCCGGGTCGGCGCAAGCCCAGTCGGGGGCGTTCCAGGCCGCCGAGGGCGGTACGCTGCTGCTGGACGAGATCGGCGACATGCCGCTGCGGCTGCAGGCGAAGCTGCTGCGCGTGCTCCAGGACAACGCCATACGGCCCGTGGGCAGCACGGAGAACATCCCCGTGAACGTCCGGCTGATCACGGCGACGCGCCGCGACCTGCGCACCCTGCTTGCGCAGGGTGCCTTCCGCGAGGACCTCTTCTACCGCCTCAACGTGGTGCACATCGAGATGCCCTCGCTGGCACGGCACCGCGAGGACATACCCCTGCTGGTAGGGCATTTCCTTGCAGCGCTGGCCACCGAGACCGGCGTCCGCAAGATCTATGCGCCCGAGGCGCTGGAGCTGCTGGCCACGGCCGACTGGCCCGGCAACATACGGCAGCTCTCCAACGTCGTGCGCCAGAATTTCGCGATGTCGCAGACACCGATCATTCCCGTGGAACTCGTGCAGCAGTCGCTCGGCAGCTCCAGCGGCGGGCGCCTGCCCTCCTTCGACGAGGCGCGCGACGAGTTCACGCGCAGCTATCTGTCGCAGATCCTGCAGATCACCGGCGGCAACGTCAGTCAGGCGGCACGCCTCGCCAAACGCAACCGCACCGACTTCTACAAACTGCTCAACCGCCACCAGCTGCTGCCCGACGACTTCAAGCACCGCAGCCAGGAATGACGCCGCTCAGCGCTCGCGCAGCGCCTCGCGGGAGCGGAGCACCGGCTTCAGCAGGTAATCCAGCACCGACTTCTCGCCCGTGCGGATCTCCACAGTGGCCGTCATGCCCGGGATGATCGGCAGCGACTTGCCGCCCGCGACGAGCACGGACTTGTCGGTGCGTACCAGCACCCGGTAATAGTTCTCCTCGCCTTGCTTGCGCTCGTCGCGCAGCGTGTCGGCGCTGATGAACTCCACCCGACCGTCCAGCCCGCCGTAGCTGGTGTAGTCGTAGGCGGTGAGCTTCACCTTGGCAGCCAACCCCGGCCTGAGGAACGCCACCTCGCTCGGCGGGATTCGCGCCTCGACCAGCAGCTGGTCCTCCAGCGGCACGATCTCCATGATGTCCTGGCCCGGCTGGATCACGCCGCCGATGGTCGTCACGCGAACATTCTTCACGGTGCCCCGCAGCGGTGCCCGGATCACGGTGCGGTCCACCAGGTCCTGCCGGGCCGTCAGCACGCCGGTGACCTGCGCCAGTTCCGACTCGACGCGCGTCAGCTCGCCCGCAGCCTCGGTGCGATACTTGTTCAGCCTTTCATCGATCTGCAGTTCCAGGTCGTTGGCCTGTCGACGCATGCGCAGCAGTTCGACCTCCGCAACCAGGCCGCGCGCCACCATGGGCTCGATCATCGCGATCTCCCGCGACAGCAGCTCGCGGCTGCGGCGCAAGGTGCCTGTGCTCTCTTCAACCGCCCGCCGCCGCGCAACGAAGGTCTGGGTCTCGTTCTTCACGATACTGCGGTCAAGGGCCACCTCGGCGGGGAACACCAGGGGTGTGCCCCGCGACTCGGCGGCCAGCCGCGCCGCCATGGCCTGCAGCGCGAGACGCTTGCTCACGCCCTCTTTCAGCGAGGAGTCCGCCTTGGTGGGGTCGATGCGCAGCAGCGGTTGTCCCGCCGCCACGACATCGCCCTCGCGAACGCGCATCTCCTGCAGGATGCCCCCCTCGAGGCTCTGGATGATCTGCTCGCGACTCGAGGGCACGACTCGTCCCTCACCCTGGGTGATTTCCTCGACGCGACTCAGGCCGGCCCACGCCAGACCCGCGGCCAGCAACGCCAGCAGCAGGACCAGCGTCCAGCCGGGCCCCCGCGGTCGCTCGGTGAGCAGCGCTTCCTGCATGTCGGACGCAAACGGCAGATCCGTGGAACGCGTCCTCATGACGGTCCGGCCTGCGTGGCGCGCACGCGTCCCTCGGTCAGCGACTGCAGCACGGTCTGCCGCGGACCGTCGGCGACGACGCGCCCGCCGTCGAGGACCAGCAGACGCTCCACGTGGGACAGCAGCTGCAGCTTGTGGGTCACAAGAACCAGCGTGCAGCCCGTCGAGTAGCGGGCGACAGCCTGCAGGGCCTGCAGCTCGGTCGCGTTGTCCATGGCACTGGTGGGCTCGTCCAGCAGCAGCACGACGGGCTGGCACAGCAGCGCACGGGTGATCGCGACCAGTTGCCGCTGCCCACCCGACAGGCCCGTGCCGCCCTCGCCGATCTCCATGTCGTAGCCGCGCGGATCCGCCGCCGCCAGTGCATCGAGGCCCGTGGCGCGGCATACCTCGATCAGGAACGCGTCGCGCACCAGCGGGGCTCCGGCCAGCAGGTTCTCGCGCAGCGTGCCGTGCAGCAGCTGCGCTTCCTGACCCACGTAACAGACGATCCGGCGCGCGTCGGCAGGGTCGAGCTGCTGCAGGTCGATTCCGTCGAGCAGCACCTGGCCCTGGCTCGGACGATACAGACCGCAGAGCAGGCGCAGCAGCGTGGACTTCCCGCTGCCGATCCGCCCGAGCACGCCGACGCGTTCGCCCGCGGCGACCTGCCAGCACAGCGACTGGATCACCGGCGCCCGGTCCGGGCCGTACTGGAACGACAGGTCGCGCACCGCGAGGGCGCCCGTCGGTTGCTCCAGCTGCAGATAGTCCCGGCCGGGTTCGTGGTCGGTGGGCTTGGCCATCACCCTGTCGAGCGTGTGCTTGGCGCTGCGCGCCTGCTGGAAGCGCACGGCCAGCCCGGCGAGACTGCCGATCGGCGCCAGCGCTCGGGAGGCGAGGATCACGGCCCCGATCAGGGCGCCCAGCGTGAGTTGTCCATCGCCGATCAGGTAGCTGCCCCACACCACCATCGCGACGGTGGCCACGCTCTGCATCGCGGCGCAGAAATTCAGCACGACCTGCGTCAGCAGGCGGCTCTTCATCGCCGTGACCGCCGTGACGGAACTCGCCCGCTCATAGCGACGCTGCATGAGTCCCTCGGCGCGCAGCGCCTTGAGAGTCTCGGCACTCGCCAGCGATTCCACCATCAGGCCCTGGCGCAGCGCCGACTCGCGGAGGTTTTCATGCACGTACCGGGACAAGGGGATCTGTGCGAGACCGGTCACGAGCGCCACCAGCGGAATCAGCGCGATCGGCACCCAGACCAGCGGTCCACCAATGAGCGCGATGACCGCGAGGAACAGCAGCAGGAAAGGCAGGTCCGTGAGAGCGACCAGGGTCAGCGAGCTGACGAAATCACGCACCGACTCGAACTCGCGCAACTGGCTGGCAAACGCTCCTGCGGAAGCCGGGCGCAGTTCGAGCCGGGTCGCCAGCGCCTGCTGGAACAGGCGCGAGCCGATGACGAGATCCGCCTTGCGCCCGGCGGTGTCGATCAGCCACCCCCGCAGGCACCGCGCCAGGAACTCGAAGCCGATGGCCACCAGCACCCCGATCGCCAGTGTCCAGAGTGTCACGTAGGCTTCGTTGGTGATGACGCGGTCGTAGACGTTCATGATGAAGAACGTGCCGGCCAGTGCCAGCACGTTGATCAGTACGGCCGCCACCGCCGTCTCGAGGTAATAGCCGCGGTAGCGCCACAACGTGGCCCAGAGCCAGTGGCCCTGCGCCACCTCGCCGGTCTCGCCCACCCTGCGATCCTTCGCCGGCCTTGGCCGCACGAAGAAGCAGCGCCCGCCGTAGCGCGCATCGAGCTCGGCCGAATCCACCCAATGGCGGCTGTCGGCGGTTTCGGGCACGCTGATCTCGTAGCGTCCGTCCGGCCCGCGCGCCATCAGCAGCAGCGCGCCGCCGTCGGCAAGCTCGAGCACGACGGGCAGCACCAGTTCGGGGATCTCGCGCAGTTCGCGTCGCACCCAGCTGGCGTTGCAGCCCGCCGCCTGCGCGGCGCGGATGAACAGCTCCGGCGTGAGCAGACCCTCGACCGGCAGGCCCGCCAGCAGCGCCTCGCGCGACTTGCGGATGCCATGCACCTGCAGGATGTGCTGCAGCGCCCCGAGCAGCGGATCGGCCGCCTCGGCGCGATCAGCCAGCCGGGTCGGATCCGCGCTCATGGCGCCTCACGCACGGCGGCGGGGCCGCCCAGCCATGCGCCCAGCGTCGCGCAGCCGGCCAGCAGGCGATACTGGATCAGCAACACCTCGAGTCCCGCATCCTCGGCCGAGAGCCGCGCTTCGAAGTATTCACTCTCGGCATTGAGCAGGTCGATGATCGAGCGGCGTGCGATCGTGAACTGCTGCCAATACGCTTCGCGAACCTGCAGCGTCTGTTCAGCGAGCGTGCGGTAACTGCGGAGCCGCTGCCGCCGCTGCTCCAGCTGGGTCCACAGACCCGCAACGCGTGCCTCGAGATCACGACGCAGGGCCTGGGCGGCTTCCCGGGCCTGCAGCGCCTGCCGCCCGGCCGCGCGTTCCCCGGCGCGGCCAGCGCCCCCATCCACCGGCGCCCAGGTGGCCGCCAGTCGCAACGCCTGATCGTCGAAATAGCGACGGTCGCCCGCGAGATCAGTCGGACTCTCCAGGCTTGCGACGAGGTCGATACGCGGCCGCGACCAGGCTGCTGCCAGGCGGGCGGAGCGTTCGGAGGCCGAGGCCTCCGCCTCAGCCGCGCGCACCGCGGGATGCGCATCGAGCAAGGCGAGTGCCGCAGCGCGCGAGCCCGGCTCGGACGGCAGGGGATCGCGCGGCTGTTCGACCGTAGCCACCTCGCGCCCCACCACGGCAGACAACACGGCACGCGCCTCGGCTGCGGCGCCCTCGCGGACCGCGCGCGCCAGCCTTGCCTGTTCGAGTCTTGCGCCCACCTGCAGCAGATCAGACGCGCGACCGCGGTCGAAGCTCGCGATCTCCCTCACACGCTCGTACAGCGACTCGTGGGCGGCGACGTTGTCCGCGGCGATCTTCGCAAGTTGCTGCTGGCGGAACCATTCGAGATAGACCTCGGCGACCCGCGCCGCGAGGTCCTCGCTGGTCAGCTGCAGGCCGGCGTCCGCGACGGCGAGCCGATCACGCTCGCGGGCGATCGTCTGGCTCGTCCGGCCGCCGTCGTACAACAATACCGAGCCCCGGAGGCTGAGATCACCGACGTCCTCCGAGCCACCCTCGGCACCGGAATACAACCGACCCGGGTCCGCCACCAGCGCCAGCTGCGGGAAGCGCGCCGCACGGGCCTGCTCCAGCAGGAACCCGCCCGCCTCCGCGCCCGCGAGCGCGGCCCGGGTCCGCGGGTGGTTCTCGAGTGCGTAACGCACCACGGCCTCCAGCGGTTCGGCGTTCACGACGAGGGGCGCGACCGCAAGCCACAGCGCTGCGCAGGAGCCCACCGCGCGTCGCATCACACGCGTTGGCCGAGGCCGCAGATATCCCGCAGCGCCGCTCATCCTCATCCGCCGAGCTTCGACAAGGAGCTGTCCGCCAGGTCCGAGCTGGACAACAGCGGATC
>CAJACZ010000356.1 GCA_903938365.1 uncultured Pseudomonadota bacterium
CCAGTCACTCCAGCCACGTTCGAACCGGTCACTCCGGCCACATTCGAGCCAGTCACCCCGGCAACGTTCGAGCCAGTCACTCCAGCCACGTTCGAACCGGTCACTCCGGCCACATTCGAGCCAGTCACCCCGGCAACGTTCGAACCAGTCACTCCAGCCACGTTCGAACCGGTCACTCCGGCCACATTCGAGCCAGTCACTCCAGCCACGTTCGAACCGGTCACTCCGGCCACATTCGAGCCAGTCACCCCGGCAACGTTCGAGCCAGTCACTCCAGCCACGTTCGAACCGGTCACTCCAAATGTGTTGAAGGCAGATTCAGATGCGGCATGGGACATCTGGGCGCTCGCCACAGACGTGAAAGCTGCGGAGCGAATTCCGGAGGTCTCATGCAAAACAGACCATGAGAGAACGCTCAGCACCCCAGAGTCTAGCAATGGCCCAGTTACTCGCACTGCGGACCCAAGAGCGGGAACGCTATGAGAGGGGAACAACACCTGCTGGCCATTGTGAAGGGTCGAAACCCCACCATCGTGTTGCAACACTTTACCGATCGCCGTCACGAGTGGCTGATTAGCCAGTACCGTCATAGGCAGAAGTGAGGAAACCGCCAAAGCGATGACAGATGAATTGGATCGACCAATACGGCGCATGGGTTATCCCTCAAGCTTCGACAATGGATGGTTCAGGACGTCGAGTACAAATTCTTCGTTAACTGCTCCAGCAGACGAGTCGCTGGAGATTTCATCAGGCTCTTCTTCAACTTCGATTCGAGCGCGACCGACCGAGGCGATGTCCTCAAAGACATACAGGCCACAACCGAACCGAGGCCCTTCTTCCGCTGACACACGCGGCGCTTGGGTCGAAAGCCAAGAGTCAAGATCTGTGAGGAGTTTCGTTCCTCGAATGCGGACTTCAGAGTTGAAGATCGCGGCGCCTGGATTCGATAGCGCAAAGTCGGTGATGAGGGTGCGCTCAGAAAAAGACGCGAAACGACCCGAATCACCTACCAAGGAGGTTGCGAATGCTTCTGAGAAGTTGAGCAACACCTTGCCCATACGATCCAACCTCGCCACGTCGCCTGGCGGAAGAACGTACGCACGCGTGACTGGCCGTAAGTAGCCACCCTCAAGACGCTCAATGCAGGACGACTCGAACAAGTCATCGAGAAGCGCTTGAGGAACAAACTCGGGAGCAATCTGGTCGCAGAGGGCGACGAAACTCGCACGCCCACGCTCGTCATCAAAAGGGATCTCTCGCGCAAGGTCATAGACCGCCGCATATCCCTGTTGCGTGTGCCAAGCGTTAAGAATCTCGCTCAGAACCTGCGCACGTCGAGCGTAGTTCTTTGCTGCAAGCCCCTGCTGCGCAAGGCGCGAAACCACTTCGTTTTTGTTCAGCCCAGTAAACATAGCTACTCGTGCTGGAGAAGCCGACCGCTGTTCTGTTCTATTTATTCGCTCAGCTTCGAACTCAACAGAGGACTGCGCGAACGAGTCCCACAGGTCATGCCCGCTTAATCCGTAGTGACGGCCGATTCGCATCAGCGGCTTCAGCACTTCCTGGAACGCAACCAGGAACGCTGCGCGTTCAGAGTCTTTCACGGAGCATCAGACATAACCCTTCCAGAAGGTTAAGTCTCATCAGTTGTTTATGTCAACCCGTCAACGAGGTAGCGAGCGGGAGAAGGGTGCCGGCCACGGGAGGCGGCCAAGGGCATCGCGGGCATCACGGCGCCAAGGGACCGGTTCACCACGGTAACAATGCGCTGAAACGCGCACTGAATTCACACCGTGCTCGCCGCTACGACCGCGCCCCGGGGTTGAAGAGACGGCGATGCTCGATGATCGCGTAGCGGTCGGTCATGCCCGCAACATAATCCGATACCACTCGGGCTTTGGCGGCGATCCCACCGGTCGCCTCCGCGGCAGCGGCGGCGGCGCGGTGCTCGTTGGGCAGCAGGTCGGAGTCGCCGAGGAGGATCTCGAAGAGTTCGCGGAGGACACGGCGCGCCTTGGTGGTCATCCGGAGCACGCGGTAGTGGCGGTAGACGCGTTCGTGCAGGAAACGCTTGAGTTCGAGGTGCTCGGCCCGCAGGTCGGCGCTCATGGCGATCAGGGGCCGACCACTGCGGCGCACCTGGTCGATGTCCGCGGGCGCGCCCTCGGCGATCAACTGGGTGCTGTTCCGGATCACGTCCCCGACGATCCGATCGATCATTCGCCTTATTGTTTCATGGGTGAGGCGACGCGCGGGGGCGTCGGGGTATTTTTCACGAACGAGGGCGTAGTCGCGCGCGAACAGGGGCACCTGCGCGACCTCATCGACGGTGATCAGCCCCGCCCGCAGGCCGTCGTCGACATCGTGGTTGTTGTAGGCGATCTCGTCGGCGAGGTTGGCCAGCTGGGCCTCGAGGCTGGGCTGCTCGCGGCGCAGGAACCGCTCTCCGACCTCTCCCAGTTCGCGGGCCTTGGCCGCCGAGCAATGCTTGAGGATGCCCTCGCGGGTCTCGAACGTGAGGTTGAGCCCGGGGAACTCGGCATAGCGTTCCTCGAGCTGGTCGACCACCCGCAACGACTGGAGGTTGTGCTCGAAGCCGCCGTAGTCGCGCATGCATTCGTTCAGGGCATCCTGCCCCGCATGGCCAAACGGGGTGTGCCCGAGGTCATGGGCGAGGCAGATGGCCTCGGTCAGCGTCTCGTGCAGGCGCAGGGCGCGTGCGATGGTCCGCGCGATCTGCGCAACCTCGAGCGAGTGGGTGATCCGGGTGCGATAGAGGTCGCCCTCGTGGTTCACGAACACCTGGGTCTTGTAGACGAGCCGCCGGAACGCGTTCGAATGCACGATGCGGTCGCGGTCGCGCTGGTATTCACCGCGGAACTCCGGCGCCGGCTCGTGGCAGCGGCGGCCGCGAGTGGTCGCGTCGTGCGCCGCATAAGGAGCGAGCGGGAGGGCCACGCCGGGGTGCTCGGTGCCCGGAGGCGCACTCATGAAAAGAAGCCCGCGAGGGTGGCATCAAGGGCGTCCTCGGGATAATCCGAGGTCACGAACGAGCGCCCGATGCCCCGCATCAGGATGAAACGCAGCTTGCCGGCCTTGACCTTCTTGTCGATGCGCATCGCGGCCACCGCGGCTTCACGGGTCACCTCGGCCCGCGCGTCCAGCGGCAGGCCGACCCGCAGCAGCAAGGCCTTGATGCGCTGCACCGACGCGGCATCCATCAGGCCGGCGTGCTGCGACAGGGTGGCGGCCATCAGCATGCCCGCCCCGACCGCCTCGCCGTGCAGCCAGCTCGAGTACCCGGTCGCCGTCTCGATGGCATGGCCGAATGTGTGACCAAGATTCAGGAGCGCGCGATCGCCCTGCTCGAACTCATCGCGCGCCACGATCGCGGCCTTGGTGTCGCAGGAGCGGCGGATCGCGTGCGCCAGGGCTTCGGGGTCGCGGGCCAGCAGGGCTTCGGCGTGCTGCTCGAGCCATGCGAAAAAGGGTTCGTCGCCGATCAGTCCGTACTTGATGACCTCCGCGAGGCCGGCCCGAAGTTCGCGGTCCGGGAGCGTATCGAGGGTGCGGGTATCCGCGAGCACCGCGATCGGCTGGTGGAACGCGCCGATCAGGTTCTTGCCGCCGGGGTGGTTGACGCCGGTCTTGCCGCCGACGGAGGAGTCCACCTGGGCGAGCAGCGTCGTCGGCACCTGGGCGAAGTCGATGCCGCGCTGATAGCAGGCTGCGGCGAACCCGGCCATGTCCCCGACCACTCCGCCGCCGAGGGCGACCACAAGGCCGTCGCGCCCCAGCCGGTTGGCGACCAGGACGTCGAGCACGCGAGAGATGCCCGGAAGGGTCTTGTGCACCTCACCGTCGGGCAGCACGACCTCGACGACCTCGCGGTCCCCGAGCGAGCGCCTGAGCTGGGGGAAATAGAGCGGCGAGACCACCGTGTTGGTCACCACGGCGACCTTGCGGGCGGGCAGCAGCGTGTCGATGAGGTCTGCACGGTCGAGCAGGCCCGCGCCGATCAGGATCGGATAGGAACGTTCGCCGAGCTGTACCGTGAGCTGCTGGTGCAAGGGGTCACCGACTGCGAAACCCTGCCCGGCACGGACAGGATGGGCGCTCAAGTATACGGCGGGCCCGCCGCGGGCAGCGGGCCGAGATCGTTGAGGATCTGCTCGGCGACGACCCGGACGTGGCGATCGTCGGTGCGGACGACGAGGTCTGCGACCTCGTGGTACAGCGGCGCCCGGACCTGCATGAGCTCGGCGAGCCGCCGCGCGGGATCGTCGACGCCGGCCAGCAGCGGCCGGCTGCGGGCGGTGCCGACCCGATGGGCCTGCTGCGCCACGGAGGTCTCGAGATAAACCACGGTGCCCCGTTGCCTGAGGTGCGCGCGGTTCTCGGGAAGCAGGATGGCGCCACCCCCGGTGGACAGGACGACACCCTCGCGGCGCGTCAGTTCGTCGAGGGCTTCGCGCTCGCGCTGCCGGAACCCGGCCTCGCCCTCTTTCTCGAAGATCATCACGATGTCGACGCCCGTGCGGCGCTCGATTTCGGCGTCGGAGTCGACGAACTGGAGCCCACTGAGCCGGGCCAGCTGCTTGCCGACCGCGGTCTTGCCGGAGCCCATGGGACCGACGAGGAAGATGTTCCGGCTACCGAGCATGCGGATACCGGCGCGGGCCGCCGGATCCGGGGATCAGGCCGCCCTGCGCCGTCCTGCTACTGGTTGACGTTGCAGGGGTTGGTGCCGAACGGGCTGCGCGGACCCGGGGGGCCCACCTGCTCGTTGTTGAAGTCGGCCGCGAGGCCCGGGACCAGGAACGCGGACGTGCGACGGAACTCGGTGCCCTGCACCGCCGCGCGGGCCTCGATCTCGATTTCGAGCCAGTATGCGACGTCCTGCGGGTACAGGATGTCGACGGTCGCCACGCCCTGGGCGTTGGTCCTGGCCGTCGCAGGCGAGGCCAGCGCGACGTTGCCGACGTCGAGGCGGCCGTTGTTGTTGAAGTCCTCGCCCACGTCGAGCTGGCCGTTGCGCGCCGTGGCGGGAACGAGAGTGTCCTCGTCCGTGCAGGTGTACACGGGGCTGTTGTAGTTCGACCAGCTGCCGTTGGCGAAGCGGCGGGTGCCCTTCAGGAAACGCAGGGTCAGCGCGCTGGTGGCCACGTCGACGTTGGGCACGCCGTTGCCGTTCGCGTCGGTGAGCTGGATGGTGAACTGGATCTTGTACTGCGAGACGTTCGGCTCTTCGAGCGTGTTGCCGGTACCGAGCGAGATGAAGACCACCTTGCTCGCGACCGTCAAAGCCACCGTGTCGGTGACGGTGATGCCGCCGGAACCCGCCACGCTGGACGTGATCACCACGCCATCGCGGGCGCTGGTGGAAGAACTCGCCGTATAGACCGTCTGGGCGCGGCCGAGGCTGTTGGTCGTGCCGGAGGCCAGCGACAAGGTACCGCCGGTGACGTCCTGCAGCGTGAAGGTGACGACCTTGTTCTTGACGAGGTTGCCTGCGGCGTCGCGCACAACCGCGGTCAGGGTGGCCTGCTCGTTGGGCGCCACCGAGAACACATTGGACTGGACATCGATGGACGAAGCGTTGAGCGCGATGAACTCGATCGGCTGCTGGGCGGAGGCCCCGCCCGCCGTGGCGGTGACCACGGCGCCGCCGGCGCTGCTGGAGGACACCGTGACCGTCGCATCGCCGTTCGCATCGGTGGTGGCCGTCGCGCTGCTGAGGACGCCACGGGTGGTCGTGAAGCTGATCACCTGGCCCACCACGGGGGTGTTGGCCGACAACCAGCGGATCGTGAGCGGCTGCGCCGTGGCGAGCGGAATCTCGGTGTTCGCGGCGGGAGCAGAGAAAACAAAGGAGTCACTGTTGATCGACACGGCCTGGGTGGCGGTGAGGCCAAAGCCGGCAGCAGTCAGCGTCTCGTTGCCCGGCTGGGTGATGTTGAGCGTGAAGGTGCCCCGCCCGGTGGCGTCCGTGGTGATCGAGGCCGGTGTCAGGGTGTTGCCGCGCAGCGAAGTGATGGCCAGCGACTGGTTGGCAATGCCCTGGTCGGAAGAGTTCGCCAGGGTGACCGTGTAGCTGGCCGTGGCACCGAGCACCAGGCCCGTGGGGCCCTGGATGGTGAGCTTGCTGCCGCTGACCGCCAGGCTGACGGTCTGGGTCAGGCCCCCTGCGGTGGCGGTCACGGTGATCGTGCGGTTGCGCGGGTCGTTGGCCGTGGTCAGCGTGGCCGCGACCGAACCGCTGGCGTTGGTCGTGTTGGGCGAAGGCGACTGCAGGCCGCCCGAATTGGTGGAGAACAGCACCGGGATGCCCGAAACGAAGTTGTTGCTCGCATCGCGCGTGATCGCCGTGATCGTGGCGGTGAGCGAGCCATCGGAGGGCAGCGTGGGCGTACTGGTGGTCAGCGTGAGCGAACCCACGGTGACCGGCGGCTGCGCCGAGATCACCTGGATCGTGGTCGTGCCGGTGAAGTTGCCGGCGCGCGCGGTGATCGTGATGGTGCGCAGCGTCGTGTCGCCCGCGGTGACGACGGTGCCGGTGGCAGTGCCCTCGGTGCCCGTGGTGGCGCTGGCGGGAGTGATGCCGCCCGAACTTGCGCTGAAGGTCACGGGCACGCTGGCCAGCAGCGCGTTGTTGGGATCGCGGACGAAGGCCACGACCGTGGCGGTCTGCGTGCCGTCGCTGAGGATCGTCGCCCGGCTGCTGGTGACCGTGACGCTGGCCACGGCAGGCGGAGTCGTGGCGGTGTTGCCGGGCTGGAATGCCGCATCGGAGCCGCCGCCGCCGCATGCTGCAAGCAGCGCGGTGGCCCAGAGCATCATGTTGACAGTAAGAATCTTGCGCATCGTGTTCACCTGAATATCGACCAACCAGCGTCCCTCGCGCCGGTCAGTACACATTGACCCCTTCTCGAAGGATCTTCGGTGTCACGAAGATCAGCAGTTCGTCCTTGTTGTTCGTCTTGCTCTTGGTCTTGAACAGGATGCCGAGCCCGGGAATGTCCCCGAGGTACGGAACCTTCTTTTCGCTCTCGCGGCGTTCTGTCTCGAGGATGCCGCCCAGCACCACGGTCTGGCCGTCGTTCACCAGCACCTGGGTGGTGATCTCGCGGGTATCGATGGAGGGCACGTTCACGCCGCCCGAAGACACCACCACCTGCCCGACGCTGTCCTTCTTGACGTTGAGGTCGAGGATGATCCGGCCATCGGGCGTGATCTGCGGGGTGACCTTCAGCGCGAGCACGGCCTTCTTGAACTGGATGGTCGTCGCACCGCTGGAGGCGGACTCCTGGTAGGGAATCTCGACGCCCTGCTCGATGCTCGCTTCCTTCTGGTTCGCGGTGATCACGCGGGGCGAGGAAATGATCTCGCCACGACCCTCGGCCTGGGCGGCCGACAGCTCGAGGTCGACGATGTAGTCGGAGCCGAGCAGCATGAAGGCCAGACGGCCTGCGGGGCTGCCGACCGGGAGGTTGATGTTGTAGCGCTGGCTGGCGCTTGAGCCGCCCGCGACATCGACCGGGAACGGACCGTTGCCGCCGCGCAGGTTGTCGAGCGCGGAGCCGAGCGGGACCTCCGTGGACTCCAGGCTGCCGGAGCTGACGAAGATCCCGTCGTCGCCATTCGGGCGGACGCCGGTGAAACCGGCGCGGACGCCGAGTTCGCGGTTGAAGTCGTCGTTCACGATCACGATGCGGGCCTCGATCAGCACCTGCCGCACCGGGATGTCGAGCGTGGCCACCAGACGCCGGATGTCGGTCAGCTTCTCGGAGGTGTCCTGCAGCAGCAGCGTGTTGGTGCGCTCGTCGACCGCGACGTTGCCGCGACCCGAAAGCAGCGAGCCACCCTGCGACTTGATGAGTTCGGCCAGATCGGCGGCCTTGGCGTAGTTGACCTGCAGGTACTCGGAGCGCAGGGGCGCGAGGTCCTGGATGTCCTTCCGGCTCGCGAGTTCGGCTTTTTCGCGCGTCGCGAGTTCATCGGCCGGGCCGACGATGATGACGTTGTCCTGGCGCCGCTTGTCGAGCCCCTTGGAGCGCAGCACGATGTCGAGCGCCTGGTCCCAGGGCACGTTCTGCAGTCGCAGCGTGACGCTGCCCGAGACGGAGTCACTGACCACGATGTTCTGGCCGCTGGCGTCGGCCAGCAGCTGCAGCACGGCCCGGGTCTCGATGTCCTGGAAATTGAGGGTCAGCCGGTCGCCCGTGTAGCCGCGGGTCTGCTCGACCTCGGCCACGGACTTGCGGGCGGGCTGGATCTCGATGACGTACTGGTCATCGGACTGGTAGGCGAGCTGCTCGAAGTCGCCGGTGGCGCTGATGATGATGCGGGTGCCGGTTCCGGCACGCAGCACGTCGAAGGTCGAGACCGGGGTGGCGAAGTCCATGGCGTCGAAGCGCCGGAGCAGGCGTTCGGCGATGTCGGTGCCGGCGAAGTCGATGAAAACCTGATTGCCCTGCTGGCGCAGGTTGATCGGCGTGCGCGGGTCGGTGAGGCTGACGGACAGGCGGCCCATGCCCTCGCCACCGCGGCGGAAGTCGACACTGCGGATCGAACGTGTGGCGGCGGCCGTCGTGATGGGCCGGGTCGGCCCGCTCGCCTCGGCGGCCTGCGCCACGGGCACGACCGCCTGCGAAGCGCCGAGGTTCACGATGATGTCGTTGCCGGACACGCGGGTCTGGTACGGCATCAGGCGCTCGAGGTTGAGCACCAGCCGCGTCCGACCACCCGCCTCGGCGGCCAGGATCGAGTCGAGCCCCGCCTCGCGCACGTCGATACGGCGCGACGGCAGCGCCAGCTGGGTCTTCTGCAGGTCGAAGGAAATGCGGGCGGGGTTGTCGATGGTGAACGACAGCGGCGCGGTCGCGGGGCCGGACATCCGGAACGTCAGCTGCAGCTCCTGGCCGGGCAGGGTCTGCACGTCGACCGCCTCGAGCTTGTTCACGGGGTCCTGTGCCCAGGCCGTGGCCCCCGGGGCGATGACCACGGCGAGGAAGACAGCGGCTACCAGGGCTTTGGGCCACGGCAAGGTGTTGGAGCCTGCAGATTTCATGATTCGTCTCCCCGTGCCGCCGATCATTCGCTGAGCGCGAGCGCGGCGGGTCGCTCCATGTACCCGCCCACGCCGTCCGGAACGATTTCGACGAGCGTTATCTTCGATGGGCCGATCTCGATGATCTTCCCGTCGCTCTGGCCGATGTGGTTGCCCGGCAGCACGCGGTGCACCAGGCCATCCTTTGACTTGATCAGGGCGAATTTCTGCCCTCCGAGATCCAGGGTGCCGACCATGCGCAACGTATCGAGCGAGAACTGCTCGAGGAACTCGCGGTTGCGCTGGGAATCCGGGCGAACCGAATTGGTGAGCGAGGCTCCAGCCGGGCTCCCGGGCTGGAAAGGCGAGCGCAGTCCGGATGCCGAGTAGGCGAAACTGCGGTAGGGCTTCACTTCCGGCAACGGCTCGACGTTGCCGCTGGATTCCTGCTTGGTCGCCGCGATGAACTGCTCGAGTTCGTCATCGCCAGAGGCGCAGCCGGAGAGCAGCAGCATGAGGCCCGCTGCACCGATGACAGCCAGGCACGGCACGGGTCGCATTATTCCCCGCCCTCGGTCTTTTTCCTCTTGCTCTCGATCTCCGCCATTTCGTCATCATCGAGGTATCGATAGGTGCGGGCGGTCAGGTCGAGGGTGAGTTCGTCGTAGGAGCCGGGCTTGTCGGGCCGGATCTCGACGTCGTGCAGCGTCACGATGCGCGGGAGCGCCGCGATACCGCTGACGAATTCGCCGAACTCGTGGTAGCTGCCCGACAAGCGGATCTTGATGGGCAGTTCCGCGTAGAAGTCCTTGCGCTCTTCACTGGCGGGCTGGAAGAGTTTTTCCTCGAGTCCGGCGGCAAGGCCGGTCTGCGAGATGTCCACCAGCAGGTTGGGGACTTCGGTCCGGCCGGGCAGCTGCCGCAGCAGGGTGCCGAACGAGCGTTCGATGTCCTTCAGCTGCTGCTGGTAGGCATCGAGGTTGACGGCGCGGTTGTTGCGGGTGCGGAAGGTGTCCCGCAGGGTGAGTTCTTCGGCGCGCTTCTGGTCGAGTTCGGGGGCCTTGGAGCTCCACACGAAGAGGTAGGACAGCAGCACCGACAGCACGATGAAGCAGAGCACCACCGCGAGGATCCGGA
>CAJACZ010000357.1 GCA_903938365.1 uncultured Pseudomonadota bacterium
CCGCCCGGTTGAGCAGGTTGTTCGCGATCAGCACGTTCACCGTGCCGGGGAAGCGGTATTCGATCGCCGCCGGATAGGCGTGCCCGAGGAACACGGTGTTGTTGTAGACGGCGCTGTCGGGGCTGTCGATCAGGGCAATGCCGACATCGCCGTAAAGGCCGGCGCCCGAGTGGTGGATCATGTTGTTGCGGATCACTCCGCCGCGGTTGCCGCGGCCATCGAGGCCGAAGCCGATGCCGCGGTCGCAGTCGGACACCGTGTTCCGCTCCACCAGCGCATGGGCGGAGCCGGCCCAGAAGTGCACGGCGAACTGGGCGATCCCGCCACCCGGACTTGCGATGCCGCGGAACGTGTTGCCGCGCACCACCCAGTCGCGCGCGCCGAGCGCGTCGATGCCGCCAACATACCCCTGCGGGCCGACGCCGGCGGTGTATTCGAACAGGCAGTTCTCGACACGGCCGCCATCCGCCGTGACATCGGGTCGCGCGGGGTCCACCGAGACCTTGACCATCTGCTCGAAGGAGTCGCGCAGGATGCAGTCGCGCAGCCAGGCGCCGTCCGCATCCGACTCGCCGGCGATCTGCACGAGGTGCCAGCGGCTGCGCTGCACGGTGAGATCGCGCAGGCCGAAATTCTTCGCCGCCACGCGGATCACGTTGCCCACCTGCGCCGTGGCGCTCATGGCGTCGCCCTGCAGCACCACGCGCCGACGATCCCCGGAGCGGCCCGCCAGCGTGATGCCGGGGGCGTTGACGTAGAGCGTATCGGTGAGCGTGTAGGTGCCGTCGGCCAGCAGGATGCTGCGATTTCCGCCCGTCGCGTTCGCCGCATCGAGGGCGGCGCGCAACTGCGCGACGGTGGCGACCTCGATCGGGTCCGCGGCATGCGCGGGCCGGGCGCCCGACGCCAGCGCGAGGAGAATCAGCAGCGCTGCAGCCCGTCGTGCCCCCGGCTCAGCGGGCACCACGACCCCAGAGCACGATCTCGGCGGTCTCGAGCAGGATCGCGATGTCGAACAGCAGGTTGCGGTGCTTGACGTAGTAGAGGTCGTACTGGAGCTTCTCCGTTGCGTCGCGCTCGGAGGCCCCGTAGGGGTAGCACAGCTGCGCCCAGCCGGTGATGCCGGGCTTCACCCAGTGGCGCTCGTGGTAATACGGGATCTTCTCCCCGAGCTGCTCCACGAACTGCGGTCGCTCGGGGCGGGGACCGACGAAGCACATGTCACCCGCGAGCACGTTGAACAGCTGCGGCAGTTCGTCGATGCGCAGCTTGCGGATCACGGCGCCGACGCGCGTGACCCGCGGGTCGTTCTCGCTCGCCCAGGCGGGCTTGCCGTCCTGCTCGGCATCGGTGCGCATGCTGCGGAACTTGCGGATCAGGAACGAGCGGCCTTCGAGGCCGACCCGCTCCTGCACGTACAGCACCGGCGCCCGCCAGCCGTCCTCGAGCTTGATCGCGAGCGCGGTCAGCAGCATGACGGGCCAGCTCAGCACCAGCAGCAGCAGCGACGCCACGATGTCGAAGCCGCGCTCCACCAGTTCGCGCGCCACGTCGCGGCGGAAGCCGCCCGAGAAGATGATCCAGCTCGGGTTCAGCAGGTCGAGACGGACCTTGCCGGTCTCACGCTCGATGAACGACACGACGTCGATGACATTGACGCCGCGCACCCGGCACTTGAGGAGTTCGTCCATCGGGAAGCAGTTGCGCTGGTTGTCCAGGGCGACCACGACTTCCGAGGCGCCGTACTGGCGGACGGTCTCGTAGAGCGATCCCGCCGCCTCGAGGATCTTCTCGGGCGGCACGAGCGCCTCGCACTCGTTGCCGCGGACGAAGCCCACGACGGCGAAGCCGCGGCGATCGGTGCTGCGCCGGAGCAGCGCGATGGAACGCGCCCTCGCGCCCGCGCCGTAGACCAGCACCCGGCGCTTCATGACCTCATCGCCGATCACGTGCGTGAACACCAGCCGCGCGGCGAGACAGCCGATCACGGCGATTCCGAGCGTGATGGCGAGCACGCCGCGACCGAACTGCAGGTCCGGCAGGATATAGACCACGATCGCGATGATGAGGCCGGAAAACAGCGCCGCGGCCAGCAGCCGCATCACGATGCCCGACAGGCCGGCCCGCTGCTGGAAGGCATACAGGCCCACCGCGGTCATGCAGGCCACCATCGCGCAGGCGCAGATGACGGCAGGCACGACCAGCTGGCGTTCGACCAGCGGGATGCCGTCGAAGCCGAAACGCAGGTGCGCCGCCCCATAGGCCGCCAGCAGACAGATGGCAAACTCGACGAGCGCGAGGACCGCGATCGACAGATGCACGAACTGTCCGAATATCCTGATCCGCACGACGAAAAAAGCCCCTTTGAAGAGGGGCCAGCCTAACGACCGGAGACCGCGATGCAGTGAGACGCAGCGCACAGTTCGCGCCGCGTCGCCGCAACATTGCGGCGCGTTAGGTCAAATGGATCAAGGGCTTGCGGTCGCCCCAAGCACGGCAACGACCTCGGGCGGGGCCTGCACCAGCTCGATCAGCACGCCCTCGCCCGAGACGGGGAACTCGTCGCTGGACTTCGGGTGCAGGAAGCAGATGTCGTAGCCGGCGGCGCCCTTGCGGATGCCGCCCGGGGCGAAGCGCACCCCGCGGGACGTCAGCCACTGCACGGCGGTCGGCAGGTCGTCGATCCAGAGGCCGATGTGGTTCAGCGGCGTGGTGTGCACGGCAGGCTTCGACTGCGGGTCGAGCGGCTGCATGAGATCGACCTCGACCTTGTACGGACCCTGGCCCATGGCGCAGATGTCCTCGTCGACGTTCTCGCGGGCGCTGACGAAATTGCCGGTGACCTCGAGGCCGAGCATGTCGACCCACAGGGTGCGGAGGCGGTCCTTGCTGGGGCCGCCGATCGCGACCTGCTGGATCCCGAGGACGCGGAACGGACGCGGGCTGCTCATTGGAACCTCATGATCACCTGGTCGACGGCCAGGCTCTCGCCCTTCTTCACGGCGACCTCGGCGACCACGCAGTCCTGGCTGGCGAACAGGATGTTTTCCATCTTCATCGCCTCGATGGCGGCCAGCTTCTCGCCCGCCCGCACGGTCTGGCCCGGCTGCACGGCCACCTCCACCAGCAGCCCGGGCATGGGCGACAGCAGCACCTTGGACAGGTCGGGCGGCGCCTTGAAGGGCATCAGGGCCTCGAGCTCCGCGGCCCGCGGCGAGAGCACGCGCGCGGCGACCGCCGAGCCGTTGTGGCTGATGCGGTACTCGAGGCCGACGCGTTCGATCTGGGCGCAGAAAGGCTGCCCGTCGAAGGTGCCGTGCACGGCGATGTCGCGCAGCGCACCGGCCAGGACCACCTCGTGGCATTCACCCTCCAACGTGACCAGCAGGCCCGAGCCCTGCACACGGACCTCCACCGGGGTGCGGGTGCGCTTGCCTTCAGGATCGGTCAGGACGATCACGAAATCCTCGCGGATGCGCAGCTCGTGGCCGGGCCGCTGGCCGCCGATGGTCGCGGCACGGTCGCGCAGGCGGCGATGCACGGACGCCACCAGCGCCAGCAGGAACCCCGGCTGGTCGTGCGGCACCAGGTCGGTGGAGAACCCGGCGGGATACTGCTCGGCGATGAAGCCGGTGTTGAAGTCGCCCGCGACGAAGCGCGGATGCGCCAGCAGGGCCGCCTGGAACGGGATGTTGCTCGAGACGCCGCGGATCACGAACGCATTCAGCGCCTCGCGCATGCGCGCGATTGCCTCGCTGCGGTCGCGCCCGTGCACGATCAGCTTGGCGATCATCGAGTCGTAGAACATCGGGATCTCGCCGCCCTCGTAGACTCCCGTGTCGACGCGGACGCCGCCGCCCGCAGGGACGGGCAGCGCGGCCTCCATGGTCTGCGCCGGGGGCCGGTACTTCACCAGCCGTCCGGTCGAGGGCAGGAAATTGCGGAACGGATCCTCGGCGTTGATCCGGCACTCCATGGCCCAGCCGTTGCGCTTCAGGTCCTGCTGGCCGAACGCGAGCTTCTCGCCGGCGGCGACGCGGATCATCTGCTCGACGAGGTCCAGCCCGGTGATGCACTCGGTGACCGGATGCTCGACCTGGAGGCGCGTGTTCATCTCCAGGAAATAGAAACTCTGGTCCTTGCCGACGACGAACTCGACGGTGCCGGCGCTCTGGTAGTCGACGGCCCGGGCGAGCGCCACCGCCTGCTCGCCCATCGCCTTGCGGGTCGCTTCGCTGATGAACGGGCTCGGCGCCTCCTCGATCACCTTCTGGTGGCGGCGCTGGATCGAGCACTCGCGCTCCCAGAGATAGACCACGTTGCCGTGGCCGTCGCCGAGCACCTGGATCTCGATGTGACGGGGTTCCTCGACGAACTTCTCGATGAACACGCGGTCATCGCCGAAGCTGTTGCGCGCCTCGTTGCGGCAGGACGTGAAGCCGTCGAAGGCGTCCTTGTCGTTCCAGGCGACGCGCAGGCCCTTGCCGCCGCCGCCGGCGCTGGCCTTGATCATCACCGGGTAGCCGATGTCGCGCGCGATCTCGACCGCGCGCTCGGCGGACTCGATCGCGGCGTTCCAGCCGGGGATCGTGTTCACCTTCGCCCTGGCGGCCAGTTCCTTCGAGGCGATCTTGTCGCCCATCGCCGCGATCGAACCGTGCTTGGGGCCGATGAATACCAGCCCCTCCTCCTCGACCCGCTTCGAGAACCCGGCGTTCTCCGACAGGAAGCCGTAGCCGGGATGGATCGCCTCGGCGCCGGTGGCTTTCGCGGCCGCGATGATGCGGTCGGCGACCAGGTAGGACTCGCGCGAGGGCGCCGGCCCGATCAGCACGGCCTCGTCGGCCAGCTCGACGTGGCGGGCGTCCTTGTCGGCCTCGGAATAGACGGCGACGGTCTGGATGCCCATGCGGCGGGCGGTCTTGATGACCCGGCAGGCGATCTCGCCCCGGTTCGCAATCAGGATTTTCTTGAACATTTTCTCAGCGCTCCCCGGACCGGCTCACAGCGGGATGTTGCCGTGCTTGCGCCACGGCTCGTCCAGTTTCTTGTCGCGCAGCATGGTGAGCGACCGGCAGATCCTGCTCCGCGTGCCGTGCGGCATGATGACGTCGTCGATGTAGCCGCGTGCACCCGCCACGAAGGGGTTGGCGAACTTGGCCTTGTACTCGGCCTCGCGCGCGGCGAGCTTCGCCGGATCGCTCTTTTCCTCGCGGAAGATGATCTCCACGGCGCCCTTGGCGCCCATCACCGCGATCTCGGCGTTGGGCCAGGCGTAGTTCACGTCACCGCGCAGGTGCTTGGACGCCATCACGTCATACGCGCCGCCGTAGGCCTTGCGGGTGATGACGGTGATCTTCGGCACCGTGCACTCGGCATAGGCGTACAGCAGCTTGGCGCCGTGCTTGATGATGCCGCCGTATTCCTGGGCGGTGCCAGGCATGAAGCCCGGCACGTCGACGAAGGTGACCACCGGGATGCTGAACGCATCGCAGAAGCGCACGAAGCGCGCCGCCTTGACGCTGCTCTTGATGTCGAGGCAGCCGGCCAGCACCAGCGGCTGGTTCGCCACGATGCCGATGACCTCGCCGTTCATGCGGGCGAAGCCGATCAGGATGTTCTTCGCGTAGTCGGGCTGGAGCTCGAAGAAGTCCCCGTCGTCGACGACCTTGGTGATCAGCTCCTTCATGTCGTAGGGCTTGTTCGGGTTCTCGGGGATCAGCGTGTCGAGCGAGAAGTCCTCGCGATCCGCGGGATCCCCTGAATGGCGCACCGGCGCCTTCTCGCGGTTGTTGAGCGGCAGGTAGTTGAAGAACCGCCGCAGCATCATGATCGCCTCGACGTCGTTCTCGAACGCGAGGTCGGCGACGCCACTCCGGGTGGTGTGCGTGATCGCGCCGCCGAGGTCCTCGGCGCTGACCTCTTCGTGGGTCACGGTCTTCACGACCTCGGGGCCGGTGACGAACATGTAGGAACTGTCCTTCACCATGAAGATGAAGTCCGTCATGGCGGGGCTGTACACCGCGCCACCCGCGCACGGCCCCATGATCAGGCTGACCTGCGGGATGACGCCGGAGGCCGTCACGTTGCGCTGGAACACGTCGGCGTAGCCGCCGAGCGAGGCGACGCCTTCCTGGATTCGCGCGCCGCCCGAATCGTTGAGGCCGATCACCGGAGCGCCCACCTTGGTGGCGGTCTCGAGCACCTTGCAGATCTTCTCGGCATGCGCTTCGCTCAGCGAACCGCCGAACACGGTGAAGTCCTGGCTGAACACGAACACCATGCGGCCATTGATGAAGCCGTAGCCGGTGACCACGCCGTCACCCGGCACCTTGGTGTCCGCCATCCCGAAGTCCGTGGAGCGGTGCTCGACGAACATGTCCCACTCCTCGAAGGAGCCCTCGTCGAGCAGCAGTTCGAGGCGCTCGCGCGCCGTCAGCTTGCCCTTGGCGTGCTGCGCGGCGATGCGTTTCTCGCCGCCGCCGAGGCGCGCCTGGGCGCGCTTCTTCTCGAGTTGCTGGAGGATGTCGTGCATGACGGTGATCCCTGTAATGACTCAGTGTCTTCGTTGTTCGAAAAGGTCGAGCAGCCGGCGCGCCGCCACCGAAGGCGCGACGCGCGCGCCCTCGACATCGGCCAGCGCCCGCGGCAGCGCTTCGCGCACCGCAGCGCTCTCCCGGAAGTCGGCCACCAGGCGCGCGTGCACCAGGTCCCACATCCAGGTCAGCGCCTGCTGCCGGCGCCGGGCGGCGAATTCACCGCTGGCCTGCCGCAGGTCGCGGAACTCGCAGACGCTGCGCCAGAACTCCGCCAGCCCCTGCCCCTTGAGGGCGCTGATGCGCATCACGCGAGTGTGCCACCGCTCCGCGCCCTGGTGCTCGGGGTTGCCAGAGTAGCGCAGCACGCGCAGCGCGCCCGTGATCTGTGCCTCGGCCCGCATCGCCGCGTCCGGGTCCAGGTCCGCCTTGTTGATGACCACCAGGTCGGCGAGCTCCATGACGCCCTTTTTCATGGCCTGCAGGTCATCCCCCGCGTTCGGGAGCTGCAGCAGCACGAACATGTCGGTCATGCCGGCCACGGTGGTCTCGGACTGGCCGACCCCCACGGTCTCGACGATCACGATGTCGAAGCCCGCGGCCTCGCACACCAGGAGGGCTTCGCGGGTCTTCTCGGCGACGCCGCCGAGGGTGCCGGAGGACGGACTGGGCCGGATATAGGCGCGGTCGTGGACCGAAAGCCGCTCCATCCGCGTCTTGTCGCCGAGGATCGAGCCCCCCGAGACACCCGAGGAGGGATCGACCGCGAGCACGGCGACCTTGTGGCCGTGCTCGATCAGGTTCATGCCCAGCGACTCGATGAAGGTCGACTTGCCCACGCCGGGCACGCCGGAGATGCCGATGCGCAGCGCATGACCCGTATCCGGCAGCAGCTCGTCCAGCAGCAGGTCGGCCCGCCGCCGGTGGTCGGGCCGCGTGGATTCGAGCAGCGTGATGGCCTTGGCCAGCGCACGGCGCTCGCCGGCGCGCACACCCCGGGCCAGCGCGGCGTCGTCGATCTCAGCCGGCGGCACAGGCGCGCTTGATCTGCTCGAGGACATCCTTGGCGCTGACCGGGATCGGCGTGCCCGGGCCATAGATGCCCTTCACGCCCGCCTGGTAGAGGAACTCATAGTCCTGCGGCGGGACGACGCCACCGACGAACACGACGATATCCCCGCCGCCCTGCTCGCGCAGCGAGCGGATGATCCCGGGGACCAGCGTCTTGTGGCCCGCGGCAAGGGTGCTGACGCCGACCGCGTGCACGTCGTTCTCGATGGCCTGGCGCGCGCATTCCTCGGGCGTCTGGAACAGCGGCCCGACGTCCACATCGAAGCCGAGGTCGGCAAACGCGCTCGCGACCACCTTGGCGCCGCGGTCGTGGCCGTCCTGGCCAAGCTTGGCGATCATCACGCGCGGGCGACGCCCCTGCTCGGTCGCGAACTCCGCGATCTCGCCCTTGAGCTTGTCCCAGCCTTCGGCACTGTCGTAAGCAGCGGCATACACGCCGGTGACCTCCTGCGAAGTGGCCCGGTGGCGGCCCCAGACTTTTTCGAGCGCATCGCTCACTTCGCCCACCGTGGCACGGGCGCGCATCGCATCGATGGACAGCGCCAGAAGGTTGCCCTCGCCGCTGGCCGCGGCAGCGGTCAGGGCTTCCAGGGCGGCAGCCACGGCCTGCGGATCACGCGCCGCGCGCAGTTCCGCGAGCCGGCGCAGCTGGTTGTCGCGCACCGCCACGTTGTCGATGTCGAGGAATTCGATGTCGTCCTCTTTGTCGAGCTTGAACTTGTTGACGCCGACGATGACGTCCTTGCCCGAGTCGATGCGCGCCTGCTTCTCGGCGGCGCTGGCCTCGATGCGCAGCTTCGCCCAGCCGCTTTCGACCGCGCGGGTCATGCCGCCCATGGCATCGACTTCCTCGATGATCGCCCAGGCCTTGTCGGCCATGTCCTGGGTCAGGCGCTCCATCATGTAGCTGCCGGCCCACGGGTCGACGACGTTCGTGATGTGGGTTTCTTCCTGCAGGATCAGCTGCGTGTTGCGCGCGATGCGCGAGCTGAACTCGGTCGGCAGCGCGATCGCCTCGTCGAAGGAATTGGTGTGCAGGCTCTGCGTGCCGCCGAACACCGCGGCCATGGCCTCGATGGTGGTGCGGACCACGTTGTTGTAGGGGTCCTGCGCGGTCAGGCTCCAGCCCGAGGTCTGGCAGTGCGTGCGCAGCATCAGGCTCTTCGGGTTCTTCGCGCCGAAGCCGCTCATGATCTTCCACCACAGCAGCCGCGCCGCGCGCATCTTGGCGATCTCGAGGTAGAAGTTCATGCCGATCGCCCAGAAGAAGCTCAGGCGGCCGGCGAACTCGTCCACGTCCAGGCCCTTGGCCGTGGCGGTCTTCACGTACTCCTTGCCGTCGGCGAGCGTGAACGCAAGCTCGAGGGCCTGGGTCGCGCCCGCTTCCTGCATGTGGTAGCCGGAGATGGAGATCGAGTTGAAGCGCGGCATGTGCCGCGCCGTGTACTCGATGATGTCGCCTACGATCCGCATCGAGGGTTCGGGCGGATAAATGTAGGTGTTGCGGACCATGAACTCCTTGAGGATGTCGTTCTGGATGGTCCCCGAGAGCTGGTCCTGCGCAACCCCCTGCTCCTCTGCCGCCACCACGTAGGCCGCGAGCACCGGCAGCACCGCGCCGTTCATGGTCATCGAGACCGAGACCTTGTCGAGCGGGATGCTGTCGAACAGGATCTTCATGTCCGCGATGGAGTCGATGGCCACGCCCGCCTTGCCGACGTCGCCCGTCACGCGGGGATGGTCGCTGTCATAGCCGCGATGGGTGGCGAGGTCGAAGGCCACGCTGACGCCCTGGCCGCCGGCGGCCAGCGCCTTGCGGTAGAACGCGTTGGAGGCCTCGGCCGTCGAGAAGCCGGCGTACTGGCGGATCGTCCAGGGCCGCACGGCATACATGGTGGCCTGCGGGCCGCGCACGAAAGGAGCGAAGCCGGGCAGCGTGTCGGCGTAGGGGAGCCCTTCGAGATCGGCCGCGGTGTACAGCGGCTTGAGGACCAGGCCCTCGGGCGTGGTCCAGGCCAGCGACGCGACGTCACCCCCGGGCGCGGACTTGAGGGCGGCCTTGTGCCAGGCGGCGAGGGATGCGGACTTCGGCGGGTCTTCGGATGCCATGGATACTCTGCGCTTGACGCCGGCCACCCCACAGGCGACCCCGGCAAAATGCCAGTTTACTCAATGACTTCCGGAACCGCGACCCCCTGTCGGCCGGCGCGCGGTTTGACGCCTTTTCAGCGGCCGGCAACCGTGTGCGGAACCTTGCGGATCCGGCTGACGTCGTAGCCCATGTCCCGCACCCTGGCGACCAGTGCTGCGTAGCGCTCGGCGCCGAGGTCAGGCCGGCGGGCCATGATCCACACGTAGTCGAGGGCGCTGCGGGCGATGATGGTCTCGCTGTAGGCCTCGTCGACGTGGGAAATGACGAACTCGGCCTTGATGGGCCAGACGAAGCGCATGCCCCAGATGGCGTTGTTCGTGCCCGGGACCACGAAGCCCTTGGGGTGGTACTCCTTGCGCGGGCCGTCCAGCGCACCCTTGTTGAAGGTGAAGGTGGTCGCGATGGTGCCGTCGCTGGCCAGCGCATAGGACTCCACCGCGTTGTAGGCGTCTTTTTCGAGGGCGGTCGGGATCACCCCGATGACGTACCAGGGCCCCATGAAGCGCGGCAGGTCGACCGCCGGGGCCACGGGAACGGTGACCTTGTCCGGCGACACGGCGCAACCCGGCAGGGTGCCCAGGATCAGGGTCGCAAGGGCGACGACGGCAGCGGAACGGAACAGGCGGGATGTCATGCCAGACCCTCGGTGAGTGTTCTTCCGGTATTTACGGGTTTGCCGCCGCAATGATCAAGCAGTAGATTCCTCCCATGAAACGCGAACACCTCGTCTGGCTCGCCGCCCTCGTCCTCCTGACCGGCCCCGCCAGCGGCGCCCGCGCGGCGGCACCGGTTGGCGGCCTCGGATCCATCACCGCCGGGGACCAGACCAGCGCGCTGCGCACCGCCCTGACCCAGGGCGCCGAGGCAGCCGTCGGCAGGCTGGGCAAGGCGGACGGCTTCCTGGGCAATCCGGAGGTGAAGATCCCGCTGCCCGGCAAGCTGAAGGACGGCGAGAAACTGCTGCGCACCCTGGGGGCAGGCAAACAGGCCGACGCGCTGGTGACGGCCATGAACCGCGCCGCAGAGGCCGCGGTGCCGGCGGCGAAGACGCTGCTCGTCGATTCCATCCGCCAGATGAGCGTGCAGGATGTCACCGCTATCCTCACCGGACCGCAGGACGCCGCCACCCAGTACTTCCGCAGGACCACCTCGGAGAAGATCTACGCACGCTTCCTGCCGATCGTCAGGCAGTCCACCGAGAAGGTCGGCGTCGCGCAGCGCTACAACGAACTTGCCGGCAAAGCCTCGAAGTTCGGACTCATCGACGACGAGGACTCGACGCTCGAGGGCTATGTCGCCGACAAGACCCTCGATGGCCTGTTCAGGATGATGGCCGCGGAAGAGGCCGCGATCCGCAAGGATCCGCTCGGCCAGGGCAGCAAACTGCTGCAGAAGGTCTTCGGCGCCGTCGGTCCGCGCTAGCTCACTCGGCCACGTACCAGCGCCCCGCGACCTGCTCGAGGATGAAGCGGTCGTAGGCCAGGCCCTGGCCCGACACGTCGTAACTGGCCCGCGAACCACCCATGTCGTAGCGCGGCGGCAGCTTGCGCACGATCCGCAGCGCGGCGATCAGCAGTTCGCGATTGGCGATGCTGTTCCGGCAGCTCGCGACCAGCGACGCCAGGGCGCGCGCCGACAGCGAGTCGCGCAGCGTGGGACTGAGGTGCTGACGGTAGTAATCCTCGCAGCGCCCCTCCACCAGGGCTTTCTCGGCCGCATCCAGCAAGCCGAGGATCTCGCGCGAATTCACGGCAGCACCGGCCTGCCCGCCGCCACCGCTCCCCGCGGCGGCGACCGCCGGCTCTGCGGTGCCGGAGCCGGGCCGGCCGGCCTCGGCACGGCCTGCCAGCAGGTCTTCGAGCCGCGCCTCGATCTCACCGGGAAGGGTGGCTTTCCATTCCTTGCCGTAGGGCATCAGGGTCACCAGTTCGACCACGCGGACCTGCCCACGCTCCTTTGGCTGCCTGCCCCGGACGAGCACGTGGACGACCCCATCGGCCTCGCGCACCGCGCCGACGCCCTCGACCTCCTCGTACGCCCGGGCGCGCAGCGAGAGCCGCCGACCCACGGCCTGATAGAAGGACAGGCTGGTCATCCGCTCGACGTCGTCCAGCGGCACCGCGGGGCCGAAGAGCCGCGCACGCAGGGTGCTCTCCCCGCGCGCCGCTTCCTCGCGCAGCCGCGCCATCACCGACAGGCGCAGGCGATCGAGCTCGCCGGGATGGATGGCATAGGCCACGGCCTGCGCGTTCCCGGCGGCGAGGGCCGCGAGGAACTCGCCCGCCGCACGCCGCTGCGCAGCCGTCACGGTGTCAGCCCGTGCCTCGGCGCCCGTGAACGCCCCCCACGCCGCGGCCAACACCAGCCCCAGCGCCAACGCCCGATGCAGGAACCGGCCAGCCATCAGGGAGGCTCCGGCGCTCAGCTGCGCGACGCCACGCCCGAATAGCCCGGGCGGATCCCGAACGCGCGCGCCAGCAGGAACAGCACAAAGTAGGCAGCCATCGAGACCAGCAGCCCGAACAGGCCCGAGGCGATCCACGGTGGTGTGAACCCATAGGCCGCAACGATACCCGCTGCAACAGCGGCAACCGCCACCGGATTCCACGCGGGCAGCCGGTCCAGCAGCCGCGTGTCGTAACGCCTGCCGTTGAACACGTAGTAATCGACGATGACCGGACCGATGAGCGGCGGGACCACATTCGCGATCTGCTCAATCCAGCTCATGAAGTGCTGGTAGATGCCGAGGCCGAGGATGGTACCCAGCGTGCCGCACACCACGATGGTCACGCGCTTCGGCAGCCGGAACACGCTGGCCGTCTGCACGGAGGGCAGGTAGAGGTTGGTGTCGCCGGTGGTCCAGAGCGCCAGGCTCATGGCGATCAGGCCGATCATCGCGATCACCGGGCCCGCCGAACGCAGGTAGGCGCTGAAATCGAAGCTGCCGGACACGATGCCGCCCATCGCGCCGATGACCTGCAGGAAGATCTGGGTCGCGACCAGCACGATGAACGGGATCGCGATGGCAACCCAGGCGTTGCGCGCGAAACGCGTGTATTCGGCCATGACGACGGCGCCGACCACCCACGAGCCGATGACGATGTTGATGGCCGCCGTATCGGACAGCGGCTGCCGGACCACCGCCGCGGCGGACATCGCGAGGAAGGCGTCCCAGCCCCCGGCACGGTCGATGTTGAACCACGCCGCGTAGATGCCCACCAGCACCAGCACCACGGTCGAGGGCGTGGCAACGCGCTCGAGGCCCTTGATGCCGTTATAGGTGGTGAAGGTGTAGAGGACACCGGCAAAGATGGCGATCGGGTAGAACAGGGGGCTGTCGAAGCTCCCCGCCCAGGTGAGGCCGAAGGCGCCCACCACGATGCCCTGCCAGCCGATGGTCAGCGCCGCGACGATCAGCACCGGGATGTAGGCCCCGATGTTGCCGTAGGTGAGGCGATACAGCAGGCCGCTGTTGCAGGCCGTCTGGTAGCCCATGTAGCCCACGAGCGCGCCCGCCACGAAGTTGACGAGATTGCCCCACATGGCATTGCGGACGAGGTCCGGGAAATACAGTCCCGCGCCCAGCTGGCTGCCCACCAGCAGGCCGGTGATGAGAAAGCCCCAGCCGAACGCCAGAGTCAGGAGCGACAGCGCGCCACGACGCTGCTCCGGCCTGAGCGGCTCGTGCGGATTGTCGGCGCTGGCGGCTTCCTCGTCGGCATCGAGGGTGAGCCAGCGGGTGAGTCGGTTGGGCATGGGCAGCAGCCTCTTTTTATTGTTGTTTCAGCTTTTTTCCCGGGCGGCTTCATCGCGGTCGTGGCGCCGGCCGAGCAGGAAGCCGTTGACCGCCCAGGCAGCGGCCAGCCCCGCACCGACCAGCGCCGCGGCGGCCGGAGTAGCGGCCATCGCGTCGAGTGCGGTCTTGGCCTGCGCGCCGACGTAATCCGCGGCGCGGTAGACCGGCACGTCGATGAAGTTCTTCGCCTTGTACTTGGTCTCGATGTCCAGCGTGCTGAAGAGCATCTCGCGGCCCGGCCGGATGAAGGAATACTCGCCCCAGCGGCGCAGGACGAGCGCCGCGGCGATCGCACCGAACACGTTGAACATCGACAGCACGATGAACGCACAGATCATCGCGATCGGCACGGCGGTCAGCAGCGCGCGCACACCGAGCTTCGAGGCGATGCGCCCGGTCAGGAACAGCTGCGAGAAGATGGTCAGCGACTGCACGACGAAGTCGATGTTCGCGAAGACCTCGGTGCGCCGGGTGGTATCGGAGAAGGTCTCGGACACGATGCGCAGCTGCTCGAAATACAGGAAGGTGTTGACCGCCGAGAGCAGTGTGACGAACAGCGCGATGCCCAGCAGGTAAGGCGACTTCAGGACGATGGCGATGCCGGCGAACGGGTTGCCACCGAGGCCCTTGTCGCCGCGCGTGGCGCTCGCGGGGAAAGCGCCCGCAGCGCCCTCCTCGCGGGTCCGGCTCCAGATGCCGAGCAGCACGCGCTGGCAGACGATCGCCCCGATGAAGCCCGCGGTGCCGAGGTACAGCACGCCGGCGTTGCCGACGCTGTCGACGATGAGCCGCGTGGTGAGGGGCCCGACCAGCGCGCCGAGGGTGCCGCCGGCGGCAATGAACCCGAACAGTCGCTTGGCCTGCTCGCTCGAGAACATCTCGAGCAGGAAGCTCCAGAAGACCGAGACCAGCATCAGGTTGAGCACGCTGATCCAGACGTAGAAAAACGTACCGACGGCGAGGTTGTCCTCGTCGACGCTGAGGTAGGAACCGATCACCGCGAGGATCACGGCCACCACGCCGTAGATCCAGGGCAGCAGGAGACTGCGGCGGACGCGCGCGACGAGCCAGCCGTACAGGGGCACGATCGCGATGGCGAAGATGGCCGTGTAGAGCCAGAGGTCTGCCACGCGGTCGCGCCCCAGCAGCGTGGCGATGGTCTCGCGCACCGGGCGCACCGAGAAGTAACTGCCCAGCACGAAGAAGAACAGCAGGAACGACGCGATCACCGCCGCCGACTCGCGCGGCTCGACGCGCGCGAAGCGCGCGAGCCCGCGCTGCATCAGGGAGGGTTCAGCGGCCATCGGCTGCGAAACCGGCGAAGAACGACGCCCAGTCGACGCGCTCCCCTTCGACGCCGCTGACGATCTCGAAAGTCTTGCGGTCGGCGTCAGCGCGTCCGAGCGCATTCACGCAGACGGCAGCGACGTCGGCGCGGGGGATGCCGGCGCGGATTCCCTTCGGATCCCCCTGCATCGCACGGATGCCGGCCTTGCCGCCCGGCTCATCGCGCAGGCCGCCCGGCCGCACGATCGTGTAGCGCAGACCCGAGGCGCGCAACGCGTCCTCGCCCTTGAGCTTCCAGGTCAGGATGTTGTCGAAAGCCTTGTTGAGGTAGTGGTCTGGCTGGGTGACGCCCATCGACGAGACCAGCACGAAGTGCTTCACGCCGGCCTTGGAGGCGGCCTCGGCCAGGGACTTCACGCCACCGTAATCGACACGCTCCGGGCGGTTTTCCGGCTCCTTCTGGCTGTTGGAGCCGAGGGCGGAGACCACGTAGTCGACGCCCTGCAGGGCGCGTCCCAGGGTGGCCGGCTCCAGCACGTTGCCGACGGCATACTCGATGTCGTCGCCGAGCACGGGACGGGCCCGGGCTTCGTCACGCACCAGCGCGCGCACCCGGTAGCCGGAGGCCAGCGCCTGGCGGACGACCTCCCGGCCCGTGCCGCCCGTGGCACCCGCGACCAGCACCACCGCCGCCGGGCCAGTGCCGGACTTCACGGCCGCGGCCGCGTCGGCTGCGACGGCCGGGCCCGCCAGCAGCGCGGACGCGAGCCCGAGCGCGGCGGTCATCGAGAGCATACGCAGGAAACCCGTGGACTGATTCATGTGTCACCCCAGCTGAAAATCAGGCGCCTGCGCCAGCGCAGGCAGGTTGGAGAGATCGACGCGGGTGCCCGGCGCGGCGATTGTCACCGGGACGCCCAGTGTCCCGAGCCGGTTACCCAGTCCCTGTGCCGCGGTGGGCTCGCCGTGCACGATGCACACCGGCGGGCGCCCGGCGAAGGACCCGTACCACCGTAGCAAATCCGCCTGGTCTCCGTGAGCCGACAGGCCGCCCAGGGTGTGGACGGTGGCCGCAATGCGGATGGAATCCCCGTAGATGCGGACCCAGGGCTCGCGATCCACGATCGCGCGGCCCAGCGTCCCCGGGACCTGGAAGCCGGTGATCACGACGTGGCATTCGGGGCGCGACAGGTTCTGCTTCAGGTGGTGCAGCACGCGGCCGCCGTTGCACATGCCGCTGCCGGCGATCAC
>CAJACZ010000358.1 GCA_903938365.1 uncultured Pseudomonadota bacterium
GATCCTGCGGAGCGCCGCCGGCGGGGCGAGGCCGGGCTCAGGGTCGTGGAGCGCAATCGCGGCGCACTCGGGCGCCTGCTGGATCTGCTGCGCCCCGTGATCGACGCCGATCACTGAGCCGCCAGCGGCCACGAGGCCGCCGGCGCTGCGGTCAGTTGTTCGGTGCGGCGGGCCCTGCCGTCGTGGTGCTGAGCCAGCCGTTCACTTCTTCGAGCGCGGAGCGATCCAGCGTGCCCGAGGCGAGACGCAGGCGCAGCACGTTCAGGATGTAGTCATAACGGCTGCGTGAGTAATTCGTCTGCGCCTGCACGAGGTTCCGGCGGGCGTCGAGCACGTCGACGGCGGTGCGGGTGCCGACCTCGTAGCCGGCTTCGGTCGCCTTCAGCGCGGTCTGGTTCGACTCGAGGGCCTGGCGCAGCGCATTCACGCGGGAGATCTCGCTGATGACGCCCAGGTAGGCGTCGCGGGCCTGACGCTCGGTCTGCCGCGACACGCGACTGAGGCGCTCCCGGGCGGCCTGCCACTGGAACTCCGACTGGCGGATCCGCGACTGCGTGCCGCCGCCGCTGTAGATCGGCACCGAGAGCTGCAGCTGGATGCTGGTGTCGTCGCTGTCGCTGGTGCGGCGGCCCACATTGCCGCTCTGGAACTGGATGTCGCTCTCCTGGTTGGTGTTGGAGCGGCTGGCGACGAGATCGAGCTGCGGGAGGTGACCGCTGAAGGACGAGCTCACGTTGTCGCGCGCGATATCGGCCGCCAGGCGGCTGGATACGAGGGCGAGGTTCTGCTCCATCGAGCGCTGGACCCACTGTTCGGAGTCGTTCGGATCAGGCGTCCGGAGCGCCAGCAAATCGCCGGGCTTGGCCAGCACGGTGTACTTCTCGCCGGTGATTTCCCGCAGCAGTTCCTCTGTCGAGGCCAGTGCGCGCTTGGATGCGATGACCGCGGCCGCCGCGCTGTCGCGTGCCGCCTTGGCCTCCTGGACGTCGGTGATGGCGATGAGCCCGACCTCGAAGCGTTTCTCTGCCTGCTCGAGCTGGCGGGCGATCGCCTGGAGCGCCGATTCCTGAGCTTCGACCGTATCCTGGGCGGCCAGGACGTTGAAATAGGCCTCGGCAACACGGGCGATGAGGTTCTGCTCCGCCGCGCTGTAGTCGGCCTCGGCCTGCGCGACCTGCTTGTCCGCCTTCTTCAGTGCAACCCAGTTGGCCCAGGAAAACACCGACTGGCGGAGGTCGAGGCTCCAGCGGTCGGTCTCGGGCTTCGAATCGCTGGACGAAATGAAGTTGAGCACCACGCGGTTGCCCGAGCCCGTGGGCTGTTCGATTTCCTGGGGAAACTGCCCGGCGGCACTGGTGTCGGCCTTGGCCTTGCTGGCCGAGCCTGAAACCTGGGGCAGCAGTGCCGACAGGGCCTGCGGCTTGGCTTCCAGCGTGGCCTTGCGGAGGGCGTCCGCCTCGCGGATCTGGGGGTCGTTGACCAGCGCCCGCTCGTAGACGGCCTTGAGATCCTCGGCGCCCGCAGCGGCGCTCAATGCCAGCAAACCGACCGACAGCACGAATGCGCGCTTCATAGACCAACCTCTGGTGTCCTGAGGCCACCATGATACTAGAGAGGGAGCCTCGCCTGAGCGAGGCAGTTGTGTGATTAGTATGGACGCAACGAGGGGTCGATGCGGTCCCCCCAGGCGAGGATTCCCCCGGTCAGATTGGCGACTGACCGAAAACCCCTGCTTTCCAGGAAGTGGGCGACCCGCAGACTGCGACCGCCCGCGTGGCACATGATGACCGTTTCCCGCCCGGGATCGAGTTCAGCGAGCCGCTCCGGGATCTGGTTCATCGGCAGGTGCACGGCGCCCGGAATCTGCGAGATCTCGAGTTCCCATGCTTCACGCACGTCGATGAGCAGCGGTGGCTCGCCGGCGTCCATGCGGGCTTTCAGTTGTTCTACGGAGATTTCGTGGACCATCCGGGCGGGCTCAAAGGCGCATCAGAAGCTGAAGGACTCGGGCCGATGGGCGCCGGTCAGCGGTCGCACCGAGGTCTCCAACAGGGATTCGGTGCTCCATTCGGATTCGGATACACGGCGTACCAGCCGGGCGTCCATCACGGGCGGCTCGCCGACGATGACGAACATGCGGCCCCCGAGCGCGAGCTGCCGCTGGAAGCGTTCGTCCGGTTCGGGCAGCGACCCGGTGAGGACGATCACGTCGAACGTGCCGCCGCCGGTCGCCCCCGGGGCGAAGGCATCGGCATGGATCACCTCGCCGCCCTGGATGCCGGCGGCCTCGAGGTTGGCGCGGGCCCGCGCAGCGAGGTCGGCGTGGATCTCGAGCGAGCGTACCGTGCCGGTCTGGGTGGCGAGGCAGGCGGTCAGGTACCCCGAACCCGTGCCGATTTCGAGCACGCGCTCGCCGGGCGCCGCCTCGACGGCCTGCAGGATGCGGCCGACCAGCTTGGGTGCCAGCATGCGCTCCCCGTGGCCGAGCGGGACCTCCATGTCGGCAAAGGCCACGCCCGCATACTCGCGGGGAACGAAGAGCTCCCGGGGGACCTGCCCGAGCAATTCCAGCACGCGCGGCGCCAGCACGTCCCACGCACGGATCTGCTGGTGGATCATCTGCTCACGTGCGAATTCGGTCGACATTCGAGGGCTCCAGGTCGGGCTTGTTCCAACCCCGCGGAAGGTGCGGGAAGGTACGTCTTTTAGAGGCCCCTGCCAAGACGCGCCACAGCATATGGTGAATCGCCCGGGGCGCCCGCGCATCCTCCGCTATCCTCCCCCGACAAGCCACGGCCGCGCGTCGTGACAATAACCAAGATGTCCATCAGGCGTGGGAAGCGCCGGACACGGGGCGAGTGACAGAACGATGACTCTGATCGGGTGGGTATGCCTGTTGCTGGCCGTCGTGGCCACGCTGCTGCTCGTGCTGTACCTCATGCAGCGCAAGGAGCTGGCGGGCGTGGTCGACGTGTCGCGGCAGCTGCAGCAGATGCTCGGCTCCGAGGGAACCCCGAGCGGCAGGGTCTACCTGCAGACCGAAGAGCCTGCGCTGCAGGAGCTCGCGCAGGACGTCAACCAGCTGCTGGCGCGGGCCGCCCAGGCTTCAGCGGAGCAGCAGGTCGCGCCGCAGCTGTTCGTCGAGCTGGCGGACCGTACGCACGAGATTGTCATCGTTCACCGGCAGGGGATCGTGTTCGCCAACCGGCATTTCGCGGCACTGGTCGGGCTGGAGCGTGAACAGCTGATCGGCCGGAGCCTGGAGGAGCTGGTTGCCCCGGAATTCGCGGAGCTCGTGGGCGGCGTGCTGCGCAAGCAGCTGGCCGAAGAGACCACGGCCAACCGTTTCGAGGTCGAGATCATCGGTTTCCAGGCCCAGGTCAGCCGGATGGAGCTCAACGTGCGCCGCGTCGATTACGCGGGCGAGCCGGCGCTGCTCGTCACCGGCGTCGAGATCATACAGACCAGCCAGGTGCGGGCGCTCGCCGAACCTTCCTATGCGCAGGAACTGGCGGAGTCGGGCGCCTACCGGATGCCCGGGATCTTCGCCCAGCTGGAGGATCCCGCCCAGAGGGCGGCTGTCCTGGCGCTGGCCTCGCTCTCGGAGGCGATCCTGACCACCGACGCTGCCGGGCACATCGAGTACCTCAACGCCGCGGCGGAGCGGCTGATCGGTTCGACGCTGGAGGCCGCCCGGGGCAAGAGCCTCGGCGAGGTGATCGCGGTGGTCGAGGAGTCGGACCGGCGCGCCATCTCCGAGCCCGTGCGCCAGGCCCTGGCCAGCGGTGTGCCCGTCAACCTGAGCCGTCGCGCGATCATGATCACGCGTGCCGAGGGCGACGAGCGTGCGATCGAACTGTCCGCTGCGCCGATGCGCAGCGCCGAGGGCGAGATCGCCGGTGCTGCGGTGCTCATGCATGACGTCACGGAACTGCGTGGCTTCGCGCGGCAGCTGTCTTATCAAGCCACGCATGATGCCCTCACCGGCCTGGTCAATCGCCGCGAGTTCGAGCGGCGGCTCGACGACGCGATCGCCAGCGCCCGCCGTGGCGACAGCACGCATGTGCTCTGCTACATCGACCTCGACCGCTTCAAGACGGTGAACGACACCAGCGGGCACCTGGCGGGCGACGTCCTGCTGCGTGACATCGCCCGTCTGCTGCGTGAAGGGGTGCGCGATTCCGACACGGTGGCCCGTCTCGGCGGCGACGAGTTCGCGCTGCTGCTGACGGGCTGCCCGCTCGACAAGGCCCGCCAGATCGCCGACGACCTGTGCCGCCAGATCGGTGATTTCCGGTTCGTCTGGAAGGACCGGGTATTCCAGGTGGGCGCCAGCATCGGTCTCGTCGAGCTGGCGCGCGAGAGCAGTTCCGTCGAGGACACCCTGGCCGCTGCGGACAGCGCCTGCTACATGGCCAAGCGCCAGGGCACGGGGCAGGTGGTCGTCTATTCGGCGCGGGACGAAGCCTTCGCCCGCTCCACCGGCGAGATCCAGTGGCTGCAGAAGCTGCAGTCCGCGCTGAAGGACGGACGCTTCGAACTGGTGGCCCAGCCGATCGTGCCCGCGGTGGTCTCGGCGGCCGGCGGCGGCCCGGCTCTGGAGGTTCTGGTGCGGCTGCGCGACGAGACGGGCCGGGAGATCCTGCCCGCGGAGTTCATGCGGGCGGCGGAGCGTTACCGACTGATGGGTCTGATCGATCGATGGGTGCTGGAACACGCGCTCGACGCGATGTCGAATGGCACCCTCTCGGTGCCGGTGGGCCGCTGCGTGTCCATCAACATCTCGGGCCAGACACTGGGCGACACGCAGTTCCTCGAGTTCGTGGTCGAATGCCTGGACCGCAGCGGCATAGCGCCCGCGCAGCTCTGCTTCGAGATGACCGAGAGTGCCGTGGTGGCCAACCTCGACCATGCGCGCCGGTTCGTGGGTGTGCTGCATGGCATGGGCTGCAGCTTTGCGCTCGACGACTTCGGTTCCGGGGTCGGCTCGTTCTCGAACCTGCGCACGCTGCCCATGGACTATCTGAAGATCGACGGCTCGTTCATGCGCAACCTGGGGCGCGATTCGGTCAACCAGGCCATGGTGGCCGCGATGATCAAGCTGGCGCGGTCGCTGGACTTCAAGGTCATCGCCGAGCAGGTCGAGGACAACGCCTCGCTCGACATGGTTCGGCAGATGGGCGTCGACTTCGTGCAGGGCTATGCCATCGGTCGCCCGCAGCACTTCCCGATGGCGGCCTGACCCGCCGCTCAGTCCGTGCCGTCGGGCTCCAGGGCGCAGAACACCCCGTCCGTAACGGCCTGTCGCAGGGCGAGACCCACGTCGAAGGTCGATGCGGTGGCGCTGGCCCGGTCGTAGGCTTCGGCGAGGCTGCGGCCCGCGTACAGGGCTGCTAGGAAGCGGTAATCCGCAGGCTCGCAGAGGCGTGCCATGGTGCCTGGACCGCTGCGATGGATCAGCACCTGTTCGGCACCACGGTCCAGCTGGATCAGGGCGCCGTCGTCCTCCGCAAACCGGTTGTGCCGCCAGATGGTGAAGACCGGCCATGGCGAGCTGACGAGCCGCGTGCCTGGATGGGCGCGGAAGCGCAGCGCAGGGACCTCCCCGGCGGGCACCGCGGCGATACGGTCCGCCGCGAGCGGCGCAGCGTCATGGGCGACCAGCGCTTCCTGCCAGGCCCACTCCAGGGCGGCCACATCCCCGAGGTACTCGTGTGGGGTCCCCGAGAAACGCCGCGCGACGAAGTCCGGGAACGGCCCGCCCAGCGCTCGCAGGTCACCGCTACGCGAGGGGTGTGCCCCGAGGAATTCGCGGACGAACGGGGCGAAGAACCCGCGGCCGGTGAGCCTCTCGATCGCGGGAAATGCCAGCGCCAGTGCCTGCGTGGCATTTACCTGCCAGTTGTTGCGGTAGACAGCGAGCCGGTCAGCGGCGTCGATGCCGGCGGCGAGGATCGCATCGCCGAATCCCGCGGCGGCCGTGTCGTCGCGCAGCGCCGCGGCGAACCGCGCCTGCAGTTCAAACAGCGACGACATGGTGGGCGGCCTGGATCGCCAGTGCCCGGTCCGCCTCTCCGAGCAGCACGTCGAGGGCCGGCAGGCTGGCGTCCCATTCGACCAGCGTGTGCCGTGCGCCGAAGCGGCGGGTCGTCGCGGCGAACAATTCCCAGACCGCCTCGCAGACAGGGGCGTCGTGGGTGTCGACCAGGAGGTCCTGTCCGGCCACGTGCTGGGTCGAATGTCCTGCCAGGTGGATCTCGCGGATCGCGTCGGCTGGCAGCGCCTCGATGAAGCGCAGCGGGTCGAAGCCGTGGTTCCGGGAGTTCACATACACGTTGTTGACGTCCAGCAGCAGTCCGCAGCCGGTCCGCCCGGCGAGCTCGGCGAGGAACTCCCATTCGGGAATCGAGGAGCAGTTGAACTGGAGGTAGCTCGAGATGTTTTCGATCAGGACGGTGCGGCCGAGGCTTTCCTGCAGGGCGTCCACACGGTTCACCATGTGCGCGAGTGCTTCGGCGGTATAGGGCAGGGGAAGCAGGTCGTTGAAATGACCGCCGTCGTGGCTGCCCCAGGCGAGGTGCTCCGAGACGAAGAGCGGCTCGCAGCGCCGCACGAGCGTCGCCAGGCTGGCGACATGCGCTGCATCGAGGGGGTCACTGCCGCCCAGCGACAGCCCTACGCCATGGAGCGACAGCGGATAGTCCGCGCGGACTCGCTCGAGCTGGGCGCGCAGCGCACCGCCCGCCACAAAATAGTTTTCGGAGTGGACCTCGAGCCAGCCGATGGGCGGCTTGCGCTCGAGCAGTTCCTCCACGTGGCCTGCGCGCAGCCCGATCCCGGCCAGGGCTGCCGCAGCCACGGCGCGGGTCCGGACCCTGGGTCAGCCCTGGGGTTTCAGGCTGCCGCCGACGATTTTCTCGCAGGTGCCCTTCGGCACCAGGATCCATTCGCGCTTGTCGCCGTCGGCGGCTGCCTTGCCGGCGCAGGAATGGCCATTGGCGGCGCAGTCATTCATGCCGGCACGGGCGATGCCGAAGCACGGCTCCATGCCTTCCTTTGCGCCCATGGCGTCCGCGACGCCGAGGCTGGAGAGTCCGGCCACGGCGGCGATGAGCAGTGCGTTTCGTGCGTTCATCAGGGGAGTCCTCCTGGAAGTTTCGGGTCAGGGCTTGCGGGCTTCGAAGTCGCCCGCTTCGATGATGGTGATGTTCCCGGGCTTGATCCAGCGCTTCACGGCGGCGTTGACGTCGGCCGTGCTCAGCGCCGCAACCCGGCGTTCGAAATCCGCGTCCCATTCGATGGAGCGGTCGAGGTAGAGGTAGCCCGCCAGCCGTCCGACAAGTTCGCGGTCCTGGGAGCGGCTCACGCTGCGTCCCTGCAGCCAGCCGTTGCGGGCGTCTTTGAGTTCGGATTCGCTGAATCCTTCGTCCAGCATCTTCGCGAGTTCCTCGCGGTACGCCGCGACCAGCCGCGTCGAGTTCTGCGGGTTGTAGATGGCAAAGGCGCCATGCGCACCGACTTTGTCGAGCGCATCCGCGGACAGGAACGAGGACACGCCGTAGCTGATGCCTTCTTTCTGCCGGATGCGCACGGCGAGCCGCGAATTGAGGAATCCGCCGCCGAGCATGTAGTTGGCCATCACGAGGGCAGGGTAGTCCGCGTCATCGTCGCGCAGCGGCAGGTTGACGCCGGCGAACATCGTGGCATTCGCCTTGTCGGGCGTGTTGATCCGCCGCGCAGTCGCCGGGATGTCGAACAGGCGCGCGGGGGCACGCTGGTGGGCCACGGCAGCCTGCCATCCGCCCAGCATCGCAGCGAGCGCACTGCGTGCCATGGTCTCGTCGAAGTCGCCGACCACGGCGGCTGTGGCTGCCGCAGCCCCGTAGAATTCCGCGTGGAACTTCCTCAGGTCATCGCTCGTGACTTTCTTCACGGCCGCAGCCTGTTCGTCGAAGCTGGCGTTGTGGCGGAAGTCGTCTGCCGCATAAGGGGACAACGTGCGTTCGAGCTCGAGGTTGGCGATTGCGCGTGGATCGCTGCGCTGCTGCTCGATGCCCGCGACAACCTCGTCGCGCAGCTTCGAGAACTCTGTCTCCGGAAAGGTGGGCGCACGCAGCAGTTCGGCGACGATGTCCAGGGTCGCCACGAGATTATCGCGGGTGGACTGGATGCCGATGCTGACCGACTGCCCGCCGCCGCCGATCGACACGGAGGACTTGAGCTTGTCGAGTTCGTCGTTGACCTGCTGCAGGGAGCGGGTTTTCGTGCCGCGTCGCAGCATCGCAGCGGTCAACTCCGCGACCTCTGCCTTGCCCTTGAGCGTAGCTTCACTGCCGACCCGCAGCGTGATGGTGGCGTTGACCGAGCCGCCACGCGTCGACTTGGTCAGAAGGCTGAGCCGTGCGCCGCCGGGCAGGGTTTCACTGCGCGTACGCGACACGATGTTGGCAGGCGAGGGGTCGAAGACCTCGGCCTGCTTGAGCGCGGCCTTGCCGGTGTAGCCGGCCAGCAGCACTGCGGGATCCGGCGCGGCCGTGATCACGGCGCGGTCGGACACGGCCTCGGGCGCGAACGCGCCGGTCGTCCGGTTCGCGGGCTTCAGATAGGCCGCCGCGACGCGATTGACGTCGGCGGCCGTGACTTTTTCCATCTGGTCCCGGGAGTGGAACCACAGGCGCCAGTCGCCCTTTGCGATGTACTCGGAGAGGCCGAGCCCCACCCGGTCGCTGCTGTTGTAGGTCTGCTCGAAGAACCTGATGAACTTGTTCTTCGCGCGCTCGACTTCTGCATCGGTGACCGGCGCGTCTTTCATGCCGTCGAACACCGCGAGCATCGCCTGGGTCGCCTCAGCCGCGGACTTGTCCTTCAGTATTTCAGCCACGAAGAAGGCGTAGCCGGGATCCTTCAGCGCGAGGGCGCTGCCGCCGACTCCGCTGGCCTTGCCGGTCTCGACCAGGGCCTTGTACAGCCGGCCGGAGGGCTCGTTGGTCAGGACATCGACGAGCACCTGCACCGCGGCGAAATCCGGGTGGCCGCCCGCCGGGATGTGGTAGCCGCTCGCCGAGAGCTGCACGTCGCCGGTGCGGCGCAGGGCCACATGGCGTTCGCCGTCCTGCACCGGTTCGACGGTATAGGTGGGTTGCAGCACGCGCGAGGGTTTCGGGATCACACCGAAGAACTCGTTGACCCAGCCGATGGTTTTGGCTTCGTCGATTTTCCCGGCAATGGTCAGCACCGCGTTGTCGGGCTGGTAGAACTTACGGTAGAAGGCCTGCAGGTTTGCAATGGGCACGCGCTCGATGTCCTCGCGCGAACCGATGGTGGACTTGCCGTAGTTGTGCCAGAGGTAGGCGGTCGACATCACGCGCTGGAACAGCACGCGTTGCGGGTTGTTCTCGCCCGACTCGAATTCGTTGCGCACCACCGAGAACTCGCTCTGCAGGTCCTTCTCAGCGATGAAGGAGTTGACCATGCGGTCGGCCTCGAGATCGAGTGCCCAGCGCAGGTTGTCGTCGGTGGCGGAGAAGGTCTCGAAGTAGTTCGTCCGGTCGTACGAGGTCGTGCCGTTCGGGCGAGCGCCGCGTGCGGTCAGTTCCTGCGGAATGTTGGGGTGGCGCGGCGTGCCCTTGAAGACCAGGTGTTCGAGCAGGTGGGCCATGCCGCTCTCGCCGTAGGCCTCATGACGCGAGCCGACGAGGTAGGTGACGTTCACCGTGATCGTGGACTTGGACGGATCGGGGAACAGCAGGACCTGCATTCCGTTCGCGAGCCGGTATTCGGTGATGCCCTCGACGGAGGTCACTTTCTCGGGGGGCGCGAGCCGGGGAGTCTTGGCTGCCGAAGCCGCAGCGGCCGCAGCGGCGGATGCGGGCGCCGTGGCGATGAGTCCGACGAGCGCTGCGACCGGCAGCCGCGAAATCAAGGTGTTCAGGGGGGGAGTCTCCGGGCAAGGGTGTGTCTCTGGGCGCACTATATCCGACCGAATCCGCGGCATGGAGTTCCGCGGCGCGTGGGATGACAGAGGGGTCAGCGACGGGGGGCGGGGAAGCCGACGTCCGGGGTGCTCTGGTCGATATCGACCATGATTTTCCAGACCGGCTTGCCCGCCGGATCATGGGCTCGCTGGTAGATCAGCAGCGAGCGCCCGGCGTCCTGTATCGGCGGATCGTTGCCCTGCACCGAGGTGTACCAGTAGCGGCTGATCAGGTGGGCCACGTCGCCGTGCACGCGGATGGCTTCGACATGCAGGTCGAACTCGACGCGGGGGCGCTGGGCGAGCGCGGGGGCGAAATAGGCGCGGATCGCCTCGATGCCGACGAGTTTTTTCTGGTCGTGGAGGGCGACCTGCGCATCCGCGGTGTACATCGCCATCAGTCCGTCGATGTCGCCGCGCTTGAAGACGGCAATCCATTCCCGCCCGTGGTCGCAGATGGCCCGCTGGTCTGTCGACAGCATCGGCAACTGTCCTGCGGAGCACAGGTCGGGCTCATCGCCTGCCCGCGCCGGGCTCGATGCGGTCCACAGGGCGAGGACGGCGCTCAGGGTGGCAAGGCAGCGGGTCCGCAGGGTCATGTTGTCTCCGGGGAGTTGGGGGCCTGCGCCGCAAGTTATCACAGGGTCCTCAGGCCGGCTTGGGGGCTCCCTGGGTGAGCGCGACGCTGCCGAGGATCAGGGTCGCCGCGATCGCCATCGGCAGCGTGAGGGGTTCGCCCAGCCCGACCCACGCCCACGCGATTGCGAACAGCGGCACCAGATAGGTGACGGTCGACGCACGCACGGCCCCGATGCGCAGGATCATGTGGAAATAAACCGCGTTCGCCACGCCCGTGCAGAGCACCCCGAGCACTGCGGCCGCGACCCAGGACTTCGTCTCGACGGCATGGCTCGGCCAGTTCATCACTGCGATCGGCAGCAGCGCGAGCGCGCCGCAGCCGAGGGTGGCGGCAGCGAGAGCATTCGGCGGCATGCCCTGCAGCTTGTGCTTCAGCAGGTTGCCGCCAAAACCGTAGAGGAGCGAGGCCAGCGTGCCGGCGGCTGCCGCCCAGCCGATGCTCATGCCGTCCACCTTGGCGCTCGCGAGGACCGCGACACCGACGAAACCGGTGACCAGCGCGATCCAGCGCAGGCGACCGATGTGCTCGCGCCAGACCAGTCCGGCGACCAGCGCGGTGAACAGCACTGCGAGGCTGTTGGTGATGGCGACGACGCCGGCCGGCGCGCGCTGCGCGGCCCACGCGAACAGCAGGAAGGGTACCGCCGCGGTGAGCAGGGCGATCATCGCGATCAGCGGCCACGCGTCGCTGCGGATTCCCGCGCGGTCCCGCCACAGGAACGGCAGCAGCACCAGCGCGCCGGAGGCGAGCCGCAGTTCGACCAGCGGGATGGCGCCGATGTCGGGCGCAGCGATGCGCATGAAAATGAACGACCCGCCCCAGACCGCGCCCAGGAAGGCCAGTTCGAGCCAGATGCGCCACGGGTGCACGGTGGCAGTCTGCAGGGAGGTGTGGGGCAACGCAGGAATCCGGGTGAGAAGAAGCGCTGCATTGTGCGATCACCGCCTGCCCTGCGTTGCCGGCGGCGCTGTCGGCCACCGGCAGCCGGACGAAACGGCGCCGCCAGCCGCTCCGCCGGCATGCCTTAAGAAAAACCCCGCCGAAGCGGGGTTTTCCGTGTCGAACTGTCGCCTCGCAGCCGCGAGGCGGTAGCTTCCGGTCAGAGCAGCGGAACCAGCAGCAGCGCGACGATGTTGATGATCTTGATGAGCGGATTGATCGCCGGACCGGCGGTGTCCTTGTAGGGATCGCCGACCGTGTCGCCCGTGACCGCCGCCTTGTGTGCATCGGAGCCCTTGCCCCCGAAGTTGCCTTCCTCGATGTACTTCTTGGCGTTGTCCCAGGCGCCGCCGCCCGTGCACATGGAGATGGCGACGAAGAGCCCCGTCACGATCGTGCCGATCAGCAGGCCGCCGAGCGCCTTGATGCCTGCACCGGGACCCATCAGCGCGTTCATGCCGAACGCGACGACGACCGGGATCAGGATGGGCAGCAGCGAGGGAACGATCATTTCCTTGATGGCCGACTTGGTCAGCAGATCGACTGCGCGGGAGTAGTCAGGCTTGGCGGTGCCTTCCATGATTCCCTTGATCTCGCGGAACTGGCGACGCACCTCGGTGACCACCGAACCGGCAGCACGGCCCACGGCCTCCATGGCCATGGCGGCGAAGAGGTAGGGGACCAGGCCACCGATGAACAGGCCGATGATCACGGCCGGGTCGGACAGGGAGAACTCGACCATTGCACGACCGGTCGCGGCGAGATGCGCCTCGAGGTTGTGCGTGTAATCGGCGAACAGCACCAGTGCGGCCAGGCCGGCGGAGCCGATGGCATAGCCCTTGGTGACCGCCTTGGTCGTGTTGCCCACGGCGTCGAGCGGGTCGGTGATGTTGCGCACCTTCTTGTCGAGGCCGGCCATCTCGGCAATGCCGCCGGCGTTGTCGGTGATGGGGCCGTAGGCGTCGAGGGCGACGATCATGCCCGTGAGCGACAGCATGGCCGTGGCGGCGATGGCGATGCCGTAGAGGCCGGCCAGCGTGAACGAGGCCCAGATCGCGATGCACACCGCGATGACCGGGAGCGCCGTCGACTTCATCGAAACGCCCAGTCCGGCGATCATGTTGGTCGCATGGCCGGTCTGCGAGGCTTCCGCCACCTTGCGCACCGGGCTGTACTCGGTGGCCGTGTAGTACTCGGTGATGACGATCATCGCGGCCGTGAGGCCGAGGCCGATCAGGGTGCAGCCGAACAGGGCAGTGGCCTGGGTCGGGAGGATCTCCTGAGTGATGAACCAGAACGCTATGGCTGACACGACGCCAGAGACGATGACGCCCTTGTACAGCGCGTTCATGATCTTGCCGCCGTCGGAGACCTTGACGAAGAAGGTGCCGATGATCGACGCCACGATGGACGCGGCGCCCAGCGCGAGCGGATAGGTGACGGCCGCCGCACCGGCGTCCTTGAGCAGCACGCCGCCGAGCAGCATGGTCGCAACGAGCGTGACGGCGTAGGTCTCGAACAGGTCGGCCGCCATGCCGGCGCAGTCGCCGACGTTGTCGCCGACGTTGTCAGCGATGACGGCGGGGTTGCGCGGGTCATCCTCCGGGATGCCGGCTTCGACCTTGCCCACCAGGTCGGCGCCGACGTCCGCACCCTTGGTGAAGATGCCGCCGCCGAGGCGCGCGAAGATGGAGATGAGCGAGCCGCCGAAGGCCAGGCCCACCAGTGAATGCAGCGCGGCATCGTCGCCGATGCTGCCGCGGACCGCGAGGTAGTAGCCCGCGACGCCCAGCAGGCCGAGCCCCACCACCAGCATGCCGGTGATGGCGCCGCCCTTGAAGGCGACCTGGAGCGCGGCGTTCAGGCCATGGTTGGCCGCTTCCGCGGTGCGCACGTTGGCCCGCACCGAGATGTTCATGCCGATGTAGCCGGCGAGGCCGGAGAGGATCGCGCCGACCGCGAAGCCGCCTGCCGTAGCCCAGTCGAGCGCCAGCCCGAGCAGCGCGAAGAGCACCACGCCGACGATGCCGATGGTCGTGTACTGGCGGTTGAGGTAGGCCTGCGCGCCGGCCTGGATCGCCGCGGCGATTTCCTGCATCCGGGCGTTGCCAGCGGGCAGCGCGAGGATCTGCAGCATGGAGATGACCCCGTAGGCCACCGCAAGTATGCCCGCGCCGATCGCGAGCCAGAGCCACATCGTCGGATCCATCAGCGGATTACTCCCAAGTCTGTTTTATCGAACGGTATTACTTATTTTATTGACCCCGGCGGCATGCGCCGGAGGCCCCTCGTGGGGCGCGGGAATATAGCACAGCGATCAGACCTTGAAGGCCGGCAGCTTGCGGCGCACCGCCGCCCCCTTGATCCTGACGTAGTCGGGCAGGCCGTCCCGGTAGGGCGGGGGATCCTCGCCGGCGATGAGCGGCTCGAGGTACGTCCGGCACCGCGCCGTGATGCCGAAGCCGTCCGGCGTGATGAAATTCCGCGGCAGTTTCTTCTCGACGTTCGCGACCCTGGCGAGTTCCACGGCGCCCACCTCCCAGCGGTAGGGGCGTGATGATTTGCGGACGATCGTCGGCATGACGGCATTGCGCCCCTGCACGGCGAGTTCCACCGCCGCCCGGCCCATGGCGTAGGCCTGCTCCACGTCCGTCTTCGAGGCGATATGCCGTGCCGAACGCTGCAGGTAGTCGGCGACCGCCCAGTGGTACTTGTAGCCCAGGGCGTCCTTGATCATGTTGGCCACCACCGGGCCCACGCCGCCCAGCTGGGTATGGCCGAAGGCGTCCAGGGTCCCGGCGTCGGCCAGGAAGCGGCCATCCGCGTACGCGGTGCCCTCGGAAACGACGATGACGCAATAGCCGCAGCGCTCCACGGTTTCCCGCACGCGCGCCAGGAAAGCCTCGCGCTCGAAGGGGATTTCAGGGAACAGGATGATGTGCGGCGCTTCGTCGCGCCGCCGGCCGGCCAGTCCGCCGGCGGCGGCGATCCAGCCCGCATGCCGACCCATGACCTCCATCACGAAGACCTTGGTGGAGGTGCGCGCCATCGAGGCGACGTCCAGCGCGGCCTCGCGGACCGAGGTCGCGACATACTTGGCCACCGAGCCGAAGCCCGGGCAGCAGTCGGTGAAGGGCAGGTCGTTGTCGACGGTCTTGGGAATGCCGACGCAGACGACCGGGTAGCCCATGGACTCGCCGATCTGCGAGAGCTTGTGGGCGGTGTCCATGGAGTCGTTGCCGCCGTTGTAGAAGAAAAACCCGATGTCGTGGGCCTTGAAGACTTCGATCAGGCGTTCGTATTCGGCGCGGTTCTGGTCAAGCCCCTTGAGCTTGAAGCGGGCCGAGCCGAAGGCGCCGGCGGGCGTGTGGCGCAGGCCGCGCAGTGTCTCGCGGCTTTCTTTCGAGACGTCGATCAGGTCTTCCTCGAGCGCGCCGACGATGCCGTGGCGGCCCGCGTAGAGCTTGCCGATCCGGCGCGGATGGCGTGCAACGGCGTCGATCACTCCGGCTGCCGAGGCGTTGATGACGGCGGTGACGCCGCCGGACTGCGCGTAGAGCGCGTTCTTCGGTGCGGGCTTTTTCATGGGGCCGAGCATAACGCACGGTTTGACCTGTCGAAACCGGCCCGGTACTGTGCGGCACTCCAGTGACTCAAGGTCTCCGTCCCAGACACCACAATGAGAATCGTCTTCCTCGGCGCGCCCGGTTCAGGCAAGGGCACGCAGTCGCAGCGCCTGGTTGAACGTCACGGTATCCCTCAGGTCTCAACCGGGGATCTGCTCCGGGCCCATGTCCGGGACGGTACCGCGCTGGGCCTCATGGCCAAAGCGGTGATGGATGCCGGCAAGCTGGTGGACGATGCCACCATCCTCGGCATGGTTCGCGAGCGGCTGGCGCGCCCGGATGCGGCGCGCGGCTTCATCCTCGACGGGTTTCCCCGCACCATCCCCCAGGCCGATGGCCTCGAGGCCATGCTCGCCGGGATCGGCAGCCCGCTCGACGCGGTGGTGCTGTTCAACGTCGACAGCGCCCAGCTCGCCAGGCGCATCGCGGGACGACGCAGCTGCCAGGACTGCGGTCGGGTGTTCAATATCCACACGGCACCCCCGGGCACGTCGCCACCCTGCGTGCCCTGCGGTGACCAGCCCCGCCTGCTGCAGCGTCCCGACGACAACGAGGCCACGGTGAGCAAGCGGCTCGCGGTGTACGAGGAGCAGACCCGCCCGCTTGTCGATTACTATCGAGCGAAGGGGCTGCTGCGCGAAATCGATGCCGATGCCGACGTCGAAGTCGTCACGGGCATGGTCGAGAAAGCGCTCGCCGTCTGACCCGGCCGCACCGCTGGTCAGCGCTCAGATCGAAGCGCGCAACCGCTCTCCCAGCACCTCGCGGCGCCAGCCGCTCATGACGTCGCCGTCGAGTTCGCCGCGTGCGAGCTGCTCGAGATCCCGGCGTGTGGCGAGCACCTCTGCGGCGATCGACATCTCGGTTGCCACCGCCTGGGTGATCTCGCCCAATCGCTTGACCAGAGCCGCGAAGGCCGGATCCGGCCGTTCGCGCTTCGGCAGCGGTGGCGGTGGCTGCGGGATCTGTGCGGCCTCGACCATGGCCAGGATTTCGTCTCCGGAGTGTTTCACCACGCCTTCGGGCATTTCGGGGACGGCGGCCAGTTCGCTGCGGCTGCGCGGCACCCGGTTGACCACTTCGCGCAGCGCCGTGTCGTCGAGGATCCAGCCCCGTGGCCGATTGCGGTCGATGGCGCGGCGCTCGCGCCAGGCGGCGAGGGCGCGGGCGAGCACGCAGCGGCCCGGGTCCATGCCCTGCAGGCCCTTGAGCCGCAGCCAGGCGCGTTCGGGATCCACCGCCAGCGTGGCGGGGTCTGCCAGGGTCGCGAGCTCTTCCTCCAGCCAGGTGCTCCGGCCGAGGCGCGCCAGTTCGCCCAGCAGGTGCTCCTGCAGCGGCAGCAGGTAGCGCACATCGTCCAGCGCGTATTCGATCTGTTCGTCCGAGAGCGGCCGGCGGGACCAGTCGGTGCGTGTGTGGGCCTTTGGCAGTTCACGCTCGAAGATCCGCCTGACGAGCTCGGCGTAGCCGACCTGGGCGGGGAATCCCGCGAGCGCGGCGGCGACCTGGGTGTCGAAGACCCTGGCCAGCGGCCCGGTGACGGGGGTGAGCACCTCGAGGTCCTGCCGCGCGGCATGCAGGACCTTGACGGGCCCGTCGCCGGACATCAGGCCGCGCATCGCGTCGAGTTCGCGCAGCGCGATGGGGTCGACGCAGACGGGTCCCTGCGGTGAAGTGACCTGCAACAGGCAGAGTTCCGCCCGGTAGGTGCGCTCGCGGAGGAATTCGGTATCGAGGCCCAGTGCGGGGGAGGACTGCAGGCTCGCGACGAGGTCTTCGAGGGCGGCAGGGGTGGAAATCACGAGTCGGGACGACGGCATCGGCGAACTATGCAAGAATTCCCGCAGTACAGGAACGGATTCCGATGATCTCGACGCTCAGGCTCTACTTGGACATCGCGCTGCTGCGCCGCGGACCGGAAGACATTCCGGTCTCCTACCCGCTGCTTTACGGCACGCTGGCGGTGTTCCTGGGGCTCAACGCCGGCCTGACGGTCGCTTTTCGCCCCTCCGGCGACAACTGGCTTGCGCAGCTGCTGGTCTCGGTGGTCTTCACCCTGCTGTGGTACCGCGTGCTGCTCTCAGTCTTCGGCCGCAGCGAGCGTTACCTGCAGACCATGACCGCGGTGCTGGGTTTCGGCTGCGTGGTCGCGCCGATCATCGTTCCCGCCGCCGGTGCCATGGCGCGTTACGCGGACAAGCCTGAGCAGGCGACGCCCTTCCTGCTGGTGCTGCTGCCGCTCGCGATCTACCTGATCTATGTCTCCGCACGCATCCTCCGCGCTGCGCTCGAGCGCCCCATGTTCCAGTGCGTGATGCTCGTGCTGCTGCAGACTTTCCTCGAGCCGCTGCTGCTGGCCAGCCTGTTCGGCCCCGTCCCGGCCGCGGCAGCGGGCTGAGCCCACCGCACCCGGGGATATCTCTTGCACGTCCACATCCTTGGCATCTGCGGCACTTTCATGGGGGGCATCGCGGCCATCGCGAAGGCCGCCGGCCATCGCGTCACCGGCTCCGACCGGAACGTCTATCCCCCCATGAGCACCCAGCTCGAGGCGCTCGGCATCGAGGTGGTCGAAGGTTTCGCCGCCTCGCAACTCGAGCCCGTGCCGGATGTCGTCGTGGTCGGCAACGTCATGACGCGCGGTCAGCCGGTCATCGAGGCGCTGCTGGAACGGGGCATTCCCTTCGAATCCGGGCCCGAGTGGCTCGCGCGGCACGTGTTGCGCGATCGCTGGGTGCTGGGTGTCGCCGGAACCCACGGCAAGACCACCACCACCAGCATGCTGGCCTGGGTGCTCGAATACGCAGGGCTGTCGCCCGGCTTCCTCATCGGCGGAGTCCCCGAGGATTTCGGCATCAGTGCGCGGCTTGGCGAGAGCCCGTTCTTCGTCATCGAGGCCGACGAGTACGACACCGCCTTCTTCGACAAGCGCGCCAAGTTCGTCCATTACCGGCCGCGCACCGCGATCCTCAACAACCTCGAGTTCGACCACGCGGACATCTATCCCGATCTGCCTGCCATCCAGCGGCAGTTCCACCATCTCGTGCGCACCGTGCCCGGTGCCGGCCTGCTGGTGTGGAACGCGGCGGACGAGCGCCTGGCGCAGACGCTCGACATGGGCTGCTGGACGCCGCGCGAGGGTTTCGCCCGCGACGGCGCACCGGGCGCAACCTGGAGCGCGCGCGCCACGGGTGGTCGTGACGACGGTTCCGCCTTCGACGTGCTCGAGTCCGGGCGGACCGTGGGCACCGTCGAGTGGGGGCTGCTCGGCTGGCACAACGTCGACAACGCGCTGGCCACGATCGCAGCGGCGCGGCACGCGGGCGTTCCCCCCGAGGTCGCCTGTGGTGCGCTGCGCGAGTTCCGCGGCGTGAAGCGCCGCATGGAACTGCGCGGCGAGCAGCGCGGCGTCCGCGTCTACGACGATTTCGCGCACCACCCGACCGCCATCGCCACCACCATCGATGGCTTGCGCCGGCGTGTGGGTGCGCAGCGGATCATCGCGATCCTCGAGCCCCGTTCGAACACCATGCGGCTGGGTGTGCACCGGGACGCGCTGGCGCCTTCGCTGGCCGTGGCGGATGAAGTGTGGCTGTACGCACCGGCGGATCTCGGCTGGGATGCGAGCACCGTGGTCGCCGCGCTGGGATCGCGTGCGCGGGTCAGGCATGACATCGACTCGATGGCTGCCGAACTGGCGGCCGGCTTGCGCCCTGGCGACCATGCGCTGATCATGTCCAATGGCGGGTTCGGCGGGTTGCACGGCAAGCTTCTGGCTGCCCTGGCGGCCGGCCAGGGTTCTTCGGAGGGTCGCGCATGAGCCGCAGAGACGAGCGCATCGTGACGGTAGGCATGACCGGCGCCTCGGGCGCCCACTACGGGCTGCGGCTCGTGGAGTGCCTCGTGCAGGCCGACTACCAGGTCTACCTGATGCTCACCAAGGCGGCCCGCATCGTCGTCGGCTCCGAAACGGACTGCGCGCTGCCCGGCCGGACCGTCGAGCAGACACGCTACCTTTCCGGGCTCTACAAGGCGCGTGACGGCCAGTTGCGGGTCTTCGGGGACGAAGAGTGGACTTCGCCCGTGGCCAGTGGTTCGGGTGCGCCGCATTCCATGGTGGTCTGTCCCTGCAGCATGGCCACGCTGTCCGCGATCGCCACCGGCGCGAGCGAGAACCTGCTCGAGCGTGCCGCCGATGTCGTCATCAAGGAACGCGGCCGCCTCGTGATCGTGCCCCGCGAGACTCCGTTCTCCTCCATTCACCTCGAGAACATGCTCAAGCTGTCGCGGCTCGGCGCCGTGATCCTTCCGGCCAACCCGGGCTTCTACAACAAGCCGGTGCAGGTGGAGGAACTCGTGGATTTCATCGTCTCACGGGTGCTGGACCAGCTGGGCATCGACAACGCACTCATGAGCCGCTGGGGACGCGAGGGCTGAGCCATGGCCGCTTCCGCCGAGATCGCGCTTTTCCCCCTCAACTCGGTGCTGTTCCCGGGCGGTCCCCTGCCGTTGCGGATCTTCGAGACCCGCTACACGGACATGGTACGGCGCTGCATGCGGGAGGACGCTGGCTTCGGTGTCGTACTGATCCGCGCCGGTGCCGAAGTGGGCGAGGTCGCGAGCACGGCCGAGGTGGGCACGCTGGCGCGCATCGTTGATTTCTATCCGCTGCCCGACCGGCTGCTCGGCATCACGTGTCGCGGCGAACGACGGTTCCGCGTGCTGCGGCGCTGGCGGGATGGGAGCGGGCTGAACATGGCCGAAGTGTCCTGGCTCGAGGTGCCGCCGCCGGTCGCCGTGCCCGAAGAGTTCCATCATCTGGCCGAGCTGATCAGGAAGGTACTGCCCGAACTCGGCGAACTGTACGAGGGCATCGAGCCGCGCCTGGACGATGCGGATTGGGTCGGTTGCCGGCTGGTCGAGATCCTTCCGATCAGCCTGGGCGACAAGCAGGCCTGCCTCGAGCTGGATGACCCGGTGGCGCGTCTTGCGCGCCTGGCGCCCTTGATCAGGCGCGTGGACGACTGAGGCCGGACGCCACAGCCGGTGCGCGCCGCCGGTAGAAGGACCACAGGGCCGCGCCGATCACGAGGGTCCAGCCCAGCACCAGCCATCCCACCACCCCGTCGAAGCGCGACACCAGGAAGCGCAACGGGTGGGTCTCGTCGGGATAGGAGGTTTCCCTCAGGAAGGTGATCACCCACACCCAGCCGGCGTGCAGGCCGATGCAGGCGGCGATGTTTCCCGTCATGCAGCGCACCATGCCCAGCAGCAGGCCTACCGCGGCCAGCGACAGGAAGGCGTCCGCAATGGCGGCGGGTTCCCCGAAGGCGGCCA
>CAJACZ010000359.1 GCA_903938365.1 uncultured Pseudomonadota bacterium
GTAATAGATGCCCGGGGCGTAGAAACGGTACGTGGTGGAGGCGGAGGCAGACCATGCGGTGGGCTCCGAACCGTCGCCGAACTCCCAGCGATAGCGGGTGTTGATGCCGTTCGTGGCCCTGGCCGTGAAGGTCACGTCGCCGTCGGCCACGCTCGGCGCCGGCGACGTCGGGGGCTCGAGCACGAGCGGCGCACCGCCACCACCACCGCCGCCGCCTGCGGAGACGGTGATGACGAAGGTCGCAGAGGCCGTGTTCAGGCCGTCACTGGCCGAGACTGCCACGTTGTGGGTGCCGGCACTGGTCGGCGTGCCACTGATGCGTCCGGTCGAGGCATTGATCGAAAGTCCCGCCGGAAGCCCGCTCGCGCCGTAGCCGAGCACGTCGCCGTTCGGGTCGGTCGCGACCAGTTGCAGGCTGAACGCCGTGCCGACCGTGGCCGTACGATTGCCCGGCGCGGTGAGCACCGGGGACACGGCGGGGTTCGGCACGCTCGCCACACCGACCTGCACCATGCTGGCCACAGACGGTACGCCCGCCGCATCGATCGCGAACAGCATGTAGAAACCGGGCGGCAGCTCGGCCGCCTTGGCCGGCGCCTGGATCGCGAGCCGATTGCCCTGCAGGCTGAACGTGAGCTCGCTGAAGCGCTGCTCCATGTTCCAGCCGTGGGTCGCGGAACCGGTGCGCACCAGCGTCACGCGCGAAATGGCGGCGCCACCGCTCCAGTTCACGAAGAAAGTCTGGCCAACCGACACGGCCTGCGGGGCGCCCGAGATCGTCGGGCGCGCGGCGCGGATGCCGTTGGGGCCGAACAGGTAGGGCGGCGAGTAGATCTCGGCGTTCGTGTTGGTCTGGGGCCCCGGCGCGCCGCCACCGGCGACGAGCACCGTGGCGTCAGGGAGCAGCAGGGCCGTCGAGTGGTAGAGCCGCGCGCGGTCGCCATCGGCGCCGCGGGTCCAGAGACCCGTGGCCGGGTTCCAGATCTCGGCGCTGTTGTTCACGCCGGTGAGGGAATTCCACGACGAACTGCCGCCTGTGGCGACCACCTGACCGTCGGCGAGGATCGTGGCGCTCGCCAGGCGCCGCTGCGAAGACATGGACTGCGTCGCGGTCACGGTGGGCGCCGCCCCGTTGATGTCGATGACCACGGCGCCGCTGGAGGCACCGCCGAACTGCAGGATGCGACCCGGGCGGAACATCGCGGCGCTCGCGTCGCTGCCGCGGTTGGCCGCCGGGATGATCGCCCCCAGGCGGGTCACGGCGCCGGCGCCAGCGGTGCTGACGTAGTAGGCCTGGCCGTTGCTGTCGTAACCGAAGACGCGGCCATCCGGTGCGATGAAGTTGCGGGGGTACATGAACTGCAGCGCGCTGGTGTCGGCGCTTCCGAGCAGGCGGAACTGCCCGTTCGAGGCGCGGACCTCGGGCCGGTCGGTGCCGCTGTTGCCACCCTGGATGAGGATCTCGCCCGTCGTCAGCGTGGTCGACGACGAATACCAGCGGGCGCGGTTCATGTTGTTGCCGCGCGCCAGGGTGTTGGAGGACAGCGTGAAGATGTTCGAGTTGTTGTTCGCTGTGTTGGTGGCCTGGGTGCCGTTCCACACGTCGCCACCCGCAAGGAACACGCCGCCGCCCTCGGGCAGCACGAGCTGCGAGCCGCAGAAGATGTCGGTCAGGGTCATGTTGGGCAGCGTCATGTGCGCGCCCGTGCCGGTCCCGAGGGTCGGGTCCCAGACGTCGTAGATGAAGCGACCGGTCTGCTTGCCGTTGCTGTCGGTGCCGTAGGTCAGCACGCGCCCGTCAGGCATCATCACCGCATGGACCGCGATCAGCGGCCATGCATGGACGCCCGACCAGGCCCCGCGGACGTTGTCGGCCAGCGCCGGAGCAGCGCCCGCCAGCAGACCGCAAGCCAACCCGAGCCGCGCAGCCACACACACCATGCGCTTCGCGGCGCCCCGCCCACGGCGGTCGCTTCGAAAATCAGCCATCGAGTATCCCCTGATGCATTTGTCGTTATGCGGCAGAGGTTAGGCGCGCGGGTGGCCCGCGGTGGTTGATGCGACATAAACACAGGAATACCCGTGATTCGCGAGACGCGCGTCACAGTTCCGGGGCGGGGACCCGTTCCGGCTCAGCCGGGCGTGTTCTCCGACAGGCGCCGTACGTAGGCGCGGAACGAGGTGGGTTCGCGGCCGAGCAGCATGGCCAGCACGCGCGGGTTGCCGGGCATGCCATGGGCGTCGTAGTGGCGGTTCATCGAGGCCATCTGGCCCACCCGATCCTCGCCGAAGCCCGCGGCGCGTGCCCGCGCTTCCATTTCGGCGATCGGCACCTGCGCGGCAGTCACCGCGCGCCCCGTGACAGCACCGATGATGCCGGCCATGTCCTGCTGGCTCAGCGCCTCGGGGCCCGCGAGTTCGAAGCTCCCGAAATGGTAAAGGCCCGGCTGCGCGGCCGATGGCGCGGACTCGGCCACCACGGTTGCGGTCGCCTCGGCGAGATCCAGGAGGTCGGCGACGTTGAAACGGACCTCCGTGCTGAACGGCATGGCATGGACGCCGGCGGACAGGACAGTCTTCCAGATCGGCTCGAGGTGCTGCATGTAGCGACTCGGCTGCAGGATCGTGTACGCAAGACCGGATTCGACCAGGTCCTCTTCGGCCTCGAGCTTCAGGCGATGGTGGCGTATGTCACGACGCAGCGGCTGGAGCACCGAGTAGTAGACGAAATGACGCAGCCCGACCGCCTGCGCCGCGGCGATGAAGTGCCCCGTCATCACACGCTCGAGCGGATGCATCGGCGGACCGATATGGACCAGCGTGTCGCAGTCGCGCAGCGCCACCGCCAGGCTCGCGGGATCGGTCATGTCACCCACGGCAAACTCCGCGGCACCCAGAGCGGCGACGGCTGGCCATTGCGCAGGATCGCGCAGCAGTGCGCGGACGCAGACCGGGGCACCCGGGACCGCGCGCCGGGCGAGCGCGCGCACGACCGCACGGCCGGTGCGGCCGTTGGCCCCGGTGACGAGGACTCTCAAGGGGGAAGCCTGGGTCATGGGTTCATCCGCTCGGTGCAGCGAACGCAGCTGCGGGAACGATCAGTCGGCGGAGGCCTTGCGCGCCCGCGGCCGCTTCGGCGGCGCTGTGGCAGCCTCGGGTTCCGGGGCGGGCCCGGCAGCGCTGGCCGGCGCAGGCTCGGGCGAAGGCGGCGTCTTCGGCTTCATCGTCGCCGACAGGCTGTCCTGCATCTGCTGCCACATCGCGAGATTGGCCTGCGCGAGGTCAGCCATGGTGGCGAGCGGCGTACCGCTCACCATCCGGGTGAGCTGCGACTGCAGGCTGTGCTGCTGCTGCACGAACGAAGCCACGCTCTGCTCGAGGTAACGCGACATGAAGCCCTGCATGGCGTCGCCGTAGAACCGGATGATCGACTCGAGCGTGGGAGTGGAGAGGATCGGCTGCCCGAACTGCTCCTGGTCCGCAATGATCTGGAGCAGGATCGCCCGGGTGAGATCCTCGCCCGTCTTGTCGTCCACGACCTTCAGGTTCTCGCCCTGGACGATCAGCTTGCGCAGATCTTCGAGGGTGACGTGCCGACTCGCCGCCGCGTCATAGAGGCGGCGGTTGGCGTACTTTTTGATGATTCGCTCGGCAGCCATGGGGAGATTCTACCGCGCACGAGCCCTGAGACCTCAAGTTCCGCCCATGGGAACCGGTCGGGGAAAAAAATGAGGGGCGGGCGCAGGAGGGGGGGAAGCGCACCGCCCCTCGGGGGGAAAGGTGGACAGGCGTCGCGGCTGGAAGCCGCGCGCCATCGGGGGGCCTCAGGCGCTCTTGCGAGCCGCGGCCGTCAGTTCGTCGTTGGCGGCCTGCGCCCACTTGCCGGCTTCGGCCTGGGTTTCGGCGGCCAGCTTGAGCCAGTCGTTGGAACGCTCGGCCTGGCGGTTCAGGAACTGCGTCGCCAGTTCGGCCTGCTTGGTGGCCAGCTGCTGCGGATCCTTGGCAGCCAGCACGGCGCGGGCCTGCGAAAGGCTGAACTCCAGGGCTTCGCCGGCGGTCTCGTAACCGTGACGCGCGGCGCGCTCGAAGCTGCGGATGGCCATTTCATTGAATTCCATGAAGGGAGCCATGGCACGCTTCTGGAAATCCATGAAAGTGTTTTCGGCGGTGGTCTTCTGGGGCATGACTGCTCTCCTCGGATTAGTATGGTGCGAACTATACCGGCGCTTTGTATGCAGTGCAAGAAGATTTTCAGGGCCGCCGACCCGACGCCTGACTTCGAAATTAAAACCTTATAAGTCAGTCACTTGTAACAACCCTGCCTGAATACCAGGCCGGTTTTTGGAATTTTTTGTTGTGCGGCGCATTCAGAGACAGGCATGACTGAACCCACTCACGACCCCGCAGACTGGGCCGACTTCTGCCGCGAAGCCCAGGAGCAGCTGCTCGCCCAGTGGAGCCGCCTCGCGCCGGGCGCCGCGGGCAGCCCCGCGCTGGGCCTCACGCGGGAACAGCAGGAAGCGGCCCAGCGGCTGCACCAGCTGCAGACCGACTACACCGTGCAGCAGGCGCGGCTCACGGCCCTCTGGTCGCAGGTCGTCGCCGAGGCGCTCAAGGACCTGGGCGAACGGGTCAGCGAACGCCTGCGCGATGGCCAGGCCGTGGCTCCGGGGCGCCCGACCTACGATCTGTGGATCGAATGCGCCGAAGAGCAGTTCGCGCGCGCGGCACACAGCACGGACTATGCGAAAGCCCAGGCGGATCTCGCCAACACCGCTGCGCGCCTGCGCATCGAGCAGCGACGGGCGGTCGAGGTCCTGAGCCGGCAACTCGACCTGCCCACGCGAGCGGAACTCGACACCGTGCACCGGCGGATCAAGGCCCTGACGGCGCAGCTGCGCGCGCTCGAAGACCAGCTGCCGCCGGCCCGCAAGCCGGCCCGGAAGGCAGCCCGCACACGCAGGCCAGCCAGGCCATGAACGAGCCCGGCCCGGACCTGCAGGCGGCCCTGCGCGAAGTGCTCGAACTGAACCGTAAGCTCGCAGAGGGTCTGCCGACGCTGCAGGCGGCCGGTGCCGTCGAGGTCGGCTGCTCCGACAAGGACGCCGTCTTCAGGGACGACAAGGTCACGCTGTACCGCTACCGTCCGATCGCCCCGTCTGCGGGCGTTGCGCCGCTGCTGATCGCTTACGCGCTCGTCAATCGCCCCTACATGATGGACCTGCAGCAGGACCGTTCACTGATCCGGCGGCTGCTCGAGCAGGGCATCGACATCTACCTGATCGACTGGGGCTACCCGGACGGTGCGGACCGTTTCCTCGACCTCGACGACTACATCAACGGCTTCATGCACCGCTGCCTCCAGCACGTGCTGGACACGCACGGCATCGCATCGACCCACCTGCTCGGCGTGTGCCAGGGCGGCACGTTCAGCCTGTGCTACGCGGCGCTGCATCCCGCGCGCGTCAGGAGCCTGGTGACCATGGTCACGCCCGTCGACTTCCAGACCCCCGAAAACCTGTTGTCCAAGTGGGCGCGGCACCTCGACGTCGACGCACTGGTGGATTCGACCGGCAATGTCCCGGGTGAACTGCTCAATGCGGCCTTCGTCTCGCTCATGCCGTTCCGTCTCCTGCAGCAGAAGTACGTGAACCTCATCGACACGCTGCAGGAACCGAGGCAGGTCGAGAACTTCATGCGCATGGAGAAATGGATCTTCGACAGCCCGGACCAGGCCGGCGCGGCGTTCCGCCAGTTCGTGCGCTGGTTCTTCCAGGAAAATCGCCTGGTCAACGGCAGTGTCGAGCTCGGGGGAAGACGCGTCGACCTGCGTCGGATCACGCAGCCGGTGCTGAACATCTACGGCCGCCACGACCACCTCGTTCCACCCTCGGCATCGATACCCCTCGCGCGTCACGTCGGAACGCGCGACTACACTGCCCTGGAGATGGACGTCGGGCACATCGGCATGTACGTTAGCGGGAAGTCGCAAAAACAGCTGCCGGAGGCGCTCGCCACATGGCTGAAGAAACGGGATCAGGCCGGGAAGAAGCGCTCGCAGCCCTGCAGGCCAGAGTCGGCTCGGAAATCCACCTGAGCGACTGGCTGCCCATCACGCAGGAACGCATCGACGCCTTTGCCGCCGCGACCGGCGACCAGCAATGGATCCATGTTGATCCGGAGCGCTGCGCGCGCGAATCCCCCTACGGCGCGCCCATCGCCCACGGCTACCTCACGCTGTCGCTGCACATCATCCTGCGCGGACTGCTCGGCGAGGCCAGCCCCTACATGCCCGGCGTGAAGAGCGTCATCAACTACGGCCTCAACAAACTGCGCTTCCCGAGCGCCGTGCGCGTGGGCTCGCGCATCCGCGGACGCTTCACGCTGCTGGATGCGACAGTAGTGGCGCCGGGGGTCGTGCAGATCACCGAAAACTTCCTGGTCGAGGTCGAGGGTCAGGCCAAGCCTGCCTGCATCGCGGAAAGCGTCATCCGCATCGCCTTCTGACCTGGCCGGATCCCGCACCCAGAACAAGATCAAAGATGAAAGCCGTCTTCCTCGATTACGCAACGGTCAGCGTGGGCGACCTCGACCCTGCCCGCCTCCGGGCCGCCGCTCCGGAACTCGAACTGCTGGACGCCACGCCGCAGGGCGAGGTGGCAGCCCGCATCGCTGGCTGCGGCATCGTCCTGCTGAATAAGCTGAAACTGACGCGCGAGATCATCGCGGCGTCGCCCGGTCTGCGACTCGTGGCGCTGGCGGCCACAGGCACCAACAACGTGGACCTGGATGCGGCACGCGAGCATCGAGTCGCCGTCTGCAACATCCGCGACTACTGCACGCCGTCCGTGGCCCAGCACGTGCTGGGCGTGATCCTCTCCCTGACGCATCGCCTCCCCGAGTACTCACGGATCGCCGTGGACGGCACCTGGGCGCGAAGCGCGCACTTCACCGTGCTCGACCATCCGATCCGCGAACTGACCGGGCGCACGCTCGGGGTGGTGGGCTGGGGCGTGCTCGGCAAGGCCGTCGCGCACGCCTGTGAGGCCGCCCTCGGCATGCGCACGCTGGTGGCCAACCGGCCGGGTGGCCCGCGCGAGAC